>JAIRNG010000088.1 GCA_031258135.1 Mediterranea sp. (in: CFB group bacteria) | reverse complement strand
TAAAACAAAGATAACCGATTCAAACAACTTATGCAATAAATAAATACTGGACGCAACGGACACTGAAACCGTACGCGCGGCTGTTGCTGCTTGTCGGGTGCACAACTGTCGAGTTGAAGCTCAGGTAGCAAGCATTGACACCTGTAGCCTCAACACTCCAACAGAGCCCGGCAATACCCGAGCTGGCAAATGCACCGGAGGTCTGCTCACGTCTGCCCGAAGCAGGATAAAAAGTAACCCCTCCAATAAATATAAGACTGTCTTCAACCCATAGACCATAAACATATCACGTCAAAGAACACATTTTGATCCATTCTGCTTACCTTTGCAGACAAATAAACAGAAATATGGAAACATTCGATTATTCCCAAGTCCCTTTCGGTTTCGTTGTGTGTGCATCGGCCGGCTGCCCTGAAGCCTCTACCTGCCTGCGTCACATAGCGCTGAAGCATGCGCCTGCAAAATATGCTCACCTGCCGACCCTGACTCCGGCCAGGCTGGAAACCATGAAAGACAACTGCCAATACTACTGCCCCGACAAGAAAGTGCGCTATGCCAAAGGCTTTACACGGGCCATCGACCAGCTTACCGTAAGTGCGTTCAGGGCTTTCAAAAGCCAATTGATCGACCATTGCGGATACAAGAACTACTACCGGCTCCGCAAGGGCGACAAACTGATAAAACCTGCCGACCAAAAGTACATCATCCGCGTAGCCCGGGAGCTCGGCCTGCAACTTGACGACTACTTCGACGGCTATGTCGAAGGCTATGTCTGGAAAGATTAAGGCGAATCCACCGGCAAATCCACGGCAAACTTTCGGATAAGTCTGTTACCCGCGGCCGCGGCACAATAGTTTCACGGCCGTGGCATGACAATCCCGCGGCCGTGGAATCACAATCCCAAGGCCATGGCACGACAATCCCGCGGCCGTGGAACCACGGTGACCTCACGGGGAATCACTCCTGTCCGGCCTTTCCGAACCGGTACAACTGCACTACGGCTTTCGTATCATTAAAGCGATTGGGACTTTCTTCCAGCAGTTCAAACCAATAATCCCGATAGGTATCCCTCACCTTTTCTATATCCTTGTCCGTGGAAAAGAAATAACCTGCTTCCGGCCTTTCATCCTCAAAACTCATAAAACCATTACGCAGATAAAAATTAGCTCCATACAAGTTCGCATACTTACGCAAATCATTCACCACATACATATTCCCCTTCTTCAGCGGATACTTACGCCCGGTTTCCGTTATGAAAGGCTTGATGGACGTACCATCCTTAAATACAGGCAACACCACGCCGTCCATCAACACATTGCATACGAGCCAGACGCCGAATACGGCATATAAAACACCATGCTGATCCCTCTTCCGGAGCTGAACGGCCAACATGCCGGATACGGCCAGAAGCGCCGCCAACACAATCACATATACGACTGTCGGAGCAGATAAAGCCTCTCCTATCAGGTTCACATGAAACAACGTTCTGTCTTTCCTGATAAAACCGGCCGCAACGTCCTGCAAGTCAACCCATCCCAACAGCGCAGACACGGACAACAATGCAACAACACCCGTAACGACTCCCCAGAAGACGCCAAACGCGTAATTTACCTTGGTATGCCTCGTCACAAAAGAATACATATATTGTCCAAGGAAAACAGCAATGAACGGATAAGCCGGCATCAGATAAGTTCCCCGCTTACTCATGGGAATGCAATAAAAGAAGACGATGAGGCAAAGGGAAACCAGCGAAAAGAGCTTCCCCCTTTCCAGCAACATGATATCTCCCCACAGATTTCCGGGACGTTTATATACGAATTTAACAGCAACTAAGGAAAAGAACAGGAACAGCGTCCAGGGCATAAATCCGAGCGCCAATAGAATGAAGTTATACCAGAAAGGATGTTCATGCCCCAGGTCATAATGCAACCGGGCATTATCACTGCCAAAGAAACGGCCCACATTCTCTCCCCACACCAGATCGAGAAAAGCCTGCCCTTCCTGCAGATACGCAGCATAATACCACACCAGCAACGGTATCAAAGAAAGTATGCCGGCGAATACGCATTTCCGGACAACCGTCATGAATCTCCGGCGGGTAAGCAACAGATAAACGCCGAAAACGAACAAAGGCAAAACAATCCCAACCGGCCCTTTCGTCAATGCGGCGCCCCCCAGCAACAACGGAATATGCCAGGGCAATCCCTTTAACCGTTTATCCTCGGCCCAATAGAACAGACCTATCAGCCCGCATACGATAAAGGCAGTCAACACCATGTCCACCCGCGAAGTCATAGCGGAGCGGTGAATCTCAAAACAGGAAATAAATACAAGAATAGCGGCGAGCGATTCGCCCTTTCCCATCAATCTCCTGAAGAACCCGAAGCAACACCCAACCATAACGATAAAAGCAATTGCCGATGGAAGCCGGGAAGTAAAGGGAGTGACCTCCCCGCCCGGCATCGAACATAAAGCCATCATCCAATGCATAAACGGAGGTTTGTAGGCAATCTCATCCGCATAGACACACGGTAATATCCAATTGCCCTCATCGAGCATGGATATCGCAACCGACGCCTCACGCGGTTCACCCTTTGTATAGTATTCGCCCAGACCGATCCAGGGCAACGTACTCAGCGTTGCAATCAGCAAAACAACAATAAATAAATTCCTGTCGGAAATAGAAGATAAAGCTTGTCTCATAAGTACTAAAACAAAATTAATTTAATTGAAAATCCGTGTTCATCCGCTTAATCCGTGTCATCCGTGTACCCATCATTTTACTCTCATTTAATTTTGAACATTTACTTAAAAGTTAATCCGGTCTTTGATGATATATTCGGGGCGTCCTTTTATCTCGTCGAAAAGCACGCCTATATATTGTCCCAACGCCCCGATAGTCAGGAGCTGGACGCCTCCGAAGAATATGATAAGGATCATGGTCGAAGTAAACCCGCTCTCCGCATGCGTAAAGCCGAAAAGTTTGCCGAAAAAATACCAGCAGGCCAACACCAACCCGACCAATATGGCCAGGACGCCCAAGGTAAGAGCCACCTGTAGCGGTTTCTTTGAGAAATAGAGCAATGCCGTCATGGCGAATTTTATCATTCGCTTCAAGGGATATTTAGTCTCCCCGGCAAAACGCGCATGCCTCTCGTAATAAAAAGGAACCTGCCTGAATCCGATCCACGAGATCAGTCCGCGGATGTACTTCCCCCGTTCGTTTAGCCGGTTAAATTCCCTGATCACATAAGCGTCTATCAAACGGAAATCACCCGTATCAACCGGAAACTTAACCTCAGTAAGAGCATTGAGCAGCCTGTAAAACAGGTTGGCGGACAGCTTCTTGAAAAGCCCCTCCCCTTCCCTCTTCCTCCGGACGCAATAGACCACGTTTGCCTCCTGTTCCTCTTTACAGCGAATCAGGTCGGGTATAATTTCCGGAGGGTCTTGCAGATCAGCGTCAATGATTACGGCCATGTCGGCCGTGCAATGGTTAATCCCGGCAGTGACGGCAGCCTGATGCCCGAAGTTACGGGAGAAACCGATAATTCCGACACTCGCATCCTTTTCCCCTATCTCCCGCAATATATCCAACGTTTCATCCCCGCTTCCATCATTAATGAACGTAATTGTCGACTCAACGTCATCCATTGTCTTTAATACGGAAGACAGCCTCTCGTATGTTTCCCTGATAACAAGAGCCTCATTATAACATGGAACAATCACATTAAGCGTTTTCATGCATCATCTGTTTATTTATACTTGTTTGTGAACGCCAAAAGCATAATACTTATTGAGAAAGAAGTTCAATACCGAATAAACCGCAATCCCGGCAAGCTGGCAGGTATATGCCGGCAACAGTTCAAAGCCATTGAGCCATAAAACAACACCCAATTGCAGACAGTAACAAACCGCAAAGGCTATGAGAAACCGGAACAAACTGCGTTTCCAATCCGACTTGCTCCTGAACGTCCAGTTTCTGTTCAGGATAAAACTGTTGACCAAGCCCGCCAGATACCCAACAGAATTGGCTATAAACATAACGGACGCCGAAAGATATTCATGGCTATCCCGGCCCGAAAGGAGATAGAGCAGAATCCGGATAACAACAGCAGTCAGTAACGTATTCAGCACGCCGACCAACCCATATTTGACTAATTGTTTTAAAGTAACGTCCATTTCTAAAGGCGCAAAAGTAGATCAAATTTATTTCTGTTCCTAAAAAAACGGCATATTCTAAAACAGGAAAGCCTTTCTCCCCGTTCCCGTGGTCTGTCCTAAACTACCTTTTTAACCGCCGCTTGTGTCGCGTCCGGTTTACGTCCCGTCTTCATCAGACAGGCGCCCGCAGAATATCCGCCCCCAAATACCGACATACATATCAGGTCCGAATCTTCATACCGGTCATAGTTCATGGCAAAGACCAACAGCGCGCTTGCCGACCCGGTATTCCCCATCCGTTCAATGTTGGACAGCGATTTCCTTTCCGGTAAACCCAGACGTTGCGCCACATTCTTCAGGATACGCATATTTGCCTGATGCCCGATGAAGTAAGACAAATCCTTTATTTCGTATCCGTTATCTCTCAGTATCTTCTCCGTATTTTCCGCAATATAGGTACATGCATACGTAAACACGTCCTTTCCGAACGGCATCTGCAGCCCTCCCTTGGGCAGGTTCAATTTAACGGCTTCAGGCCCCAGCCCGATATGCCCAAGCCCCTGCGTATTGATTGCCAGGATTTCCGTTTCCTGTTGGGAATAAGACTCCTTCGAGAAAAAGTAGGCCACCGCAGCATCTCCCCACAAGTGTCCGGCCACCGAATCCGTGTCGTCCGAATACGAGGAGTTCCTGTCCGCACAGATCAGCAACGCTTTAGAGGCCAGCCTCGAATCGAAGTACGACTTGATGGCCTCCATGGCATTGATACCCGACGAGCATGCCGAGGATATATAAAACACCTTAGCCGAAGGTATATTAAATTCCCGCTGAATCAGATGCCCCACCGTTCCTACCGTATCTGACGGGGTATATGAGGCAAAGATGATCAGACCGACCTCGCTTATATCATAAGGTAACTTGGGTAACGCCCTTTCCACCGCTTTCCTGCACATGTACTCAATGGTTTCTTTCGAGGAAGCCCGGACACGCGATTTAATCCCCGTCCGTTGGTAGATCCACTCGTCCGTGAGTCCGTTCAGATCAGTAAAGTAACTGTTCTGAATCATGTGTTTAGGTACATATTGGCCAATTGCATTGATAAACATAGTTGCTGTTTTTAAAAGTTACGTTATTCTGGTTCTTTATTACTCGCTTTATTTCTAATTAACCGCCCGGATGTGAACAGCCATTCACTTTATGGACAAAAAATAATCCGCCTTATCTCTTCATCATTTCGTATATGTATAACACAAACTGATCCTGTCCATCCGTATGTATGTTCGACTTCCCGTTCGGCCTTACCGGAAAATCCTCCCTGGTATCCATAAAATAGATTTTCGCAAAAAGACGGCTCATCAGGTTTATGTCTATATCTTCACGGATTTCGCCCGCCTCCCTGCTATTCCGCAACGCCACCCTCCAATGCATTTCCACATTGATCTGGCTTTTCTTGAAACGAATGTCAAACCCCGGATAATAGCGCGCCGCCTGGATAATCAGATTCGTAAAGTTCAGAAACGTAAACTGCGACCCTCCTTTAGTAGAGATCAACTTAGCTATCAGCCGTTGCCTTTTATGTAAAGAACGCACCAATTCGGGTACTTTCATATCCGGATTGATATTCTCCGTCACCCGTTCCAGTGTGTGGAAGAAATAGGTATCGACAACCTTCCTGAAAAGTTCCTCCTTATTTTTATAATGACGGTACAACGCCCCCTGCGACATGCCCAGTTTTTCCTG
>JAIRNG010000043.1 GCA_031258135.1 Mediterranea sp. (in: CFB group bacteria) | reverse complement strand
TTGTTTCAATATACTGAAAGCAAAAAACAAATCAATTAAATATGCTTCTGAATATTTTGCTAATAATAATGTCAAAGAACTCTTATACTATCTGATTAGAACTTAACAGCCCTGCCTTTCGGAGGGGAATATTCCCATACATAAACGGATATCCTATTTATATTCTTCCCAACTCTTTATCGCGATGTCATCAATGCTCATGGTGCAGAACGCATGGATAAACGCGCTTGCCAGACGGGCGTTGGTGATGAGCGGGATGTTCAGGTCGATAGAGGCGCGGCGGATTTTATATCCGTTATCCAGCTCGCCAGCGGTAAGATTCTTGGGAATGTTGACTACCATGTCTATTTCCTTCCGGTGCAGCATATCCAACGCCTGCGGCTGTCTGTCCTCGCTCGGCCAATGAACCAGCGTACTTTCGATACCGCTTTCGGCCAACGCCTTGTGCGTACCTCCGGTAGCGAACAGCCTGTACCCTTTATCTACCAGCATACGGGCGGCATCCATCATATCCGCTTTCTGCTTGGGCGTTCCCGTAGAAAGCAGGATATTCTTTTGCGGGATACGGTAGCCCACTGAAAGCATGGCTTTAAGCACGGCGCATGAGGTGTCGGAACCAATACAACCCACCTCTCCCGTCGACGCCATATCTACGCCAAGCACAGGATCGGCTTTCTGTAACCGGCTAAAAGAGAACTGGGAGGCCTTGATGCCCACATAATCCAGGTCGAACAGATTTTTCGACGGTCTTTCTACCGGCAAGCCAAGCATGACCCTGGCAGCCAACTCAATGAAGTTAATCTTCAGTACCTTGCTTACAAACGGGAAGCTGCGCGAAGCGCGCAGGTTACACTCGATCACCTTGATGTCATTGTCACGCGCCAGGAACTGGATATTGAACGGACCGGAGATATTCAACTCCTTGGCAATCTCACGGCTGATACGTTTGATACGGCGAACGGTTTCCACATACAGTTTCTGCGGGGGAAACTGGATCGTTGCATCGCCGCTGTGCACACCGGCAAACTCAATGTGCTCGCTGATGGCATAGGCAATGATTTCGCCCTCTTTCGCTACGGCATCCATTTCCACCTCTTTGGCATGCTCGATGAACTGACTGACAACTACAGGATGCTTCTTACTCACATTGGCCGCCAACTTAAGGAAACGTTCAAGTTCTTCATGATTGGAACAAACGTTCATCGCAGCGCCCGAAAGCACATAAGACGGACGAACCAGCACCGGGAAACCCACTTCAGCAACAAAGTCGTTGATGTCGCCCAATGAGGTCAACTCCCTCCAACGGGGCTGATCCACTCCGATACGGTCGAGCATCGCCGAGAACTTCTCCCGGTCTTCCGCATTATCGATACTTTGTGCGGAGGTTCCCAATATATTCACATTTTTGCTGTCCAGACGCAGCGCCAGGTTATTGGGTATCTGTCCGCCGGTAGAGACAATGATTCCATGCGGATTCTCCAATTCAATGATGTCCATCACACGTTCGAACGTCAGTTCATCGAAGTACAGCCGGTCGCACACATCATAGTCGGTCGACACCGTTTCCGGATTGTAGTTAATCATCACGCTGCGCCAACCCTCTTTACGGATCGTGTTCAACGCCTGTACGCCGCACCAGTCAAATTCCACGGACGACCCGATACGGTAAGCGCCCGAACCCAGCACGATGATCGATTTATGGTCGCCCAGATACTTCACATCGTTGCTTGTTCCACCATACGTAAGATACAGATAATTGGTTTGCGCAGGATATTCCGCCGCCAGCGTATCGATTTGTTTCACAACAGGAACAATACCGAGTTCCTTGCGGTACCGGCGTACACATTCAATATGCTTTTCTTCCATCTGCTCTTTCCACAAAGCACGGGCAATCTGGAAGTCAGAGAAACCTTGCTCTTTCGCCCGGCGGAGAAGCTCAGCAAAAGCCTCACCCCGACCCTCTCCAACAGCCTCACCCCAACCCTCTCCAAAGGAGAGGGAGCTTGAAGTTACAGCGTGCGCATCATTACCTGAATCAACCTTGCCATCTCTTTCTCCCTCTCCTTTGGAGAGGGTTGGGGTGAGGCTGTTGGAGAGGGTCGGGGTGAGGCTGAGGGTCGGGGTGAGGCTGGTTGCTAATTCATTACTCGTACGGACAATGTTCATCAGCTTTTGCAGAAACCACTTATCTATTTTGGTCAGGCCATGGATCTGATCGACAGTATATCCGGCACGGAAAGCTTTGGAGATCACGAAAATACGCTTATCCGTAGGTTCACACAGCGCCTTGTCAATATCGGAAATGACCAGTTCTTTGTTTTCCACAAAGCCATGCATGCCTTGTCCGATCATACGCAGGCCTTTCTGGATGGCCTCTTCAAACGTACGGCCGATGGCCATCACCTCTCCTACCGACTTCATGGACGAACCCAATTCACGGTCAACACCCTGGAATTTACCCAAATCCCAACGCGGAATCTTACACACCACATAGTCCAATGCAGGTTCAAAGAATGCGGAAGTGGTCTTGGTCACCGTGTTTTTCAGATCGAACAAACCGTATCCCAGTCCCAACTTAGCCGCAACAAACGCCAACGGATAACCGGTCGCCTTGGATGCCAGAGCAGACGAACGGCTCAGACGGGCGTTTACTTCAATCACGCGATAGTCTTCGGATTCGGGGTCAAAGGCGTACTGCACATTACACTCTCCCACAATACCGATATGACGGATAATCCGGATAGCAAGTTCACGCAGTTTATGATATTCCGCGTTTGTCAACGTCTGCGACGGAGCGATTACGATAGACTCACCGGTATGAATGCCCAGCGGGTCGAAGTTCTCCATGTTACATACCGTGATACAGTTATCGAAACGGTCGCGCACCACTTCATACTCCACTTCCTTCCAGCCTCTCAGGCTCTTCTCTACCAATACCTGCGGAGAGAAAGAGAACGCTTTCTCGGCAAGAACATCCAGTTGCTGCTCGTTATCGCAGAAACCGGAACCCAATCCTCCAAGAGCATAAGCAGCACGGATAATAACCGGATAACCCAGCTCTTTCGCTGCACGACGGGCGTCAACGATAGTGTTTACCGCTTCACTCCTGATGGTTTTGATATGAATCTCATCTAATTTCCGGACGAACAATTCACGGTCTTCGGTATCCATAATGGCCTGTACCGGAGTACCAAGCACTTCTACGTTATATTTTTCCAGGACGCCCGCTTTGTACAACTCCACCCCACAGTTCAAGGCGGTCTGCCCGCCGAAAGCCAGCATGATACCTTGTGGTTTCTCTTTCCGGATAACTTTCTCCACAAAATAAGGAGTTACGGGAAGGAAGTATATCTGGTCGGCAACACCTTCGCTGGTCTGTACCGTAGCAATGTTGGGGTTGATAAGTATCGTTTCGATACCCTCTTCTTTCAGAGCTTTCAATGCCTGCGAACCGGAGTAGTCAAACTCTCCGGCCTCACCGATCTTCAGCGCGCCGGAGCCCAACAGCAATACTTTCTTTATCTCTTCTTTCATTATTCTATATTTTTCAACGCGGATTAACGCGGATTATTTTTTTATTTAACCGCAGATTAACGCAGATTATCGCAGATTCAGAAAGAGATAATCTGCGTTAATCTGCGGTTAAAAAACTGCGTTTCACAATAGCTTCACAAATTTATCAAACAGAAACTCCGTATCTACCGGCCCGGAAGCAGCTTCAGGATGGAACTGGGCAGAGAACCAGGGATTTGTTTTATGCCTGATCCCTTCGTTAGAGCCATCGTTCATATTTATAAAAAGAGGTTCCCAATCCGTTCCCAATGTATTGTTATCCACAGCATAACCATGATTCTGGCTGGTGATGAAGCAGCGCTCCGTTCCCACCATACGTACAGGTTGGTTATGACTGCGGTGACCATATTTCAATTTATAAATGCTTGCTCCTCCGGCTTTCGACAGCAGTTGGTTACCCATACAGATTCCGAAGATAGGCAACCTCGGATGCTGCATTGCCTTACGGATGTTCCGAACAGCCTCATCGCAGGTGTCCGGGTCGCCGGGACCGTTACTGATGAACAAGCCGTCAAACTCCAGATGATTGAAGTCATAATTCCAGGGAACGCGAATAACTTCCACATCACGTTTCAGCAGACAACGGATAATATTTGCTTTCACCCCACAATCAACCAAAACCACTTTCTTTTTGCCTGCGCCTTCATTGTACCGAATAACTTCCTTGCAGGAAACCCTGTCAACATAGTTCACGCTCTCATAATCCCGTTCACTTAGCCCAACAGTCAGTTTGTCTTCTTCTCCCGATCCGATCTCATCATCAAAGACGATGCGACCCATCATCACGCCATGCTCACGCAACACCTTGGTCAACTCGCGGGTATCGACTCCGGTAATTCCGGGTATCTGTTCACGTTTTAACCAGTCAGCCAGGCTCTCAACAGCATTCCAATGGCTGTACTCATACGAATAGTCACTCACAATGATAGCTTCAGCATGTATTTTCCCACTCTCCATAAACGCAGGCAATCCGTTAGACTCAATGCTAAAGGGCGGTACTCCATAATTACCCACCAACGGATAAGCAAGTGTCAACAACTGTCCGGCATACGAGGGATCGGTCAAACTCTCCGGATATCCCATCATAGCGGTATTGAACACAACCTCTCCTGCAACCGGTTTTTCAAAGCCAAACGACTTCCCACGAAAACAAGTCCCATCATCAAGAATAAGGGTTACAGGGTTAAGAGCCGGCTGCGCCATATTTTTCCTCTTATGCATTATTTCTCTATCTTTATTTATATTAGTTTCATTTCTGCTGCCAGATAGCCTTTGGCATGTATATATGAGATTTTTTTTACTGATACAACCTACAATTCCACACGTTTACATAGATTATTTTTAAAATTTCATGCAAATATACACTTTTCCAACTAACAGAGATTAAAAAACAGATAAAAGAGACAAAAGACACAAGGGCTCCTATTTTGTAGTGGAATTACACCGTCACGGATTACTTAACTCACAAAGAAGAACTTGCAGGGGAATATGATGAGCGAACCCTCTCCTGCCTGAGGGCGACAACGAGACTTATTGTCTTCGGGGCGAGGGAGACATTACAGCATGCGGCAGGTAAAGTGTAGCAAAGGCAGAAAAAAGTGCCGGATGAAAGAACATCTTATTTACAGCACTTATGCTCTGGGGGGCACAATACGTATCCGCCCAAAACGGATTTCACATGGAACTCGACTTCGGGTATATGATCGGGCTTGCGGAAAGGGGTGGGGCCTACCACATCGACCGAGCTCTGTACAACATGCATACAAACTCGTTGCGCCTGATCGGTGTGTACCGACTGCAGGGTCCGTTTTCACTGGGTGCTGGAGCCGGTATGGAAAGGTATCAGGAGCCGGGGTATAACACGTTGCCCGTGTTCGCCACGCTACGGTATACTCCATTGATCCGCTTCCCCCGAGGGTATGTGTATACGGACGTGGGATACAGCATAAAGACGTCTACGCTTACTCCGGGTTTGTTATGGGACGTGGGCGTGGGGCATCAGTGGATGCTGCGGCGGCACTTTGGACTGAAAGCACAGGTGGGATACAACCTGAAACAGTTCAGAATGGAGTACTGGACGTCTGAACTCGCACCGGTGACCGTAAGCCAGTGGAGGCATTCGCTATCCCTGTCCGTTGGCCTTGTCTTTTAGCATGTGGCGGACCTTAGATAACCTTGCACTTTAACCTATTATAAAAGGTTCAGAAATAATGTAAAGCTGTTTAGTATGGACGGAAGATGAACTACTCATTCAACCGTCAATAAATCAATTCTTTGTGATTTTCAACTTTTTGCATTGTTTCAATGAGCGATGGGGCATAGATGGGAAGTTTTTAATCCAAATTACGCTTTCAGTGTTCTTTTGATATTATCATAATGATTAAAAAAACGTGAATTATTACAGCATATTAATCAATAAAATACCAAATAACATTCCTTTTGGCATGCTGACTATATCAGGAATCTTTGCCTGATAGACGTCCGATATGCCATAGAAGGCTCAGAATGGCAGTTGAAAGTCAACCAAATATCGTCTTAAGAGTTAAACAGATCAACTTATTACAGCGATAAGATAAAAACAGTCAACCAAAATCAGGTTACTACAACCAAATTCAGGTTACTACAGTATAACAAGTTTAACTTTCCTGTTAAACACGTCAACTTCCGTGTTAAACAAAGCAGGTGTCCGTGTTAAACAGAACGGGTGTCCGTGTTTAACACGGAAGTTGGCGTGTTTAACAGGATATCCCATTTTGTTATTATACGGGTTTTTGAAGACAAAAAACAACCTGTCGCATTTTGAAGGAGGAGATTTTAAGGCGTTCTTTTTCTATTTCTTTCTTCTTTCCGTTCAATTTGAAAGTTT
>JAIRNG010000114.1 GCA_031258135.1 Mediterranea sp. (in: CFB group bacteria) | reverse complement strand
TTTGATATACAGATGTAAATATACAGACAAAACAAGAAATAAGCAAAGGATTTGGGCAAAATTATCTTCTTCTTTTAAACAAAAAAACTGCCTCAAAAAATCTTTTGAGACAGCCTCATTTCCTTCTTTAATCAACTGTCGTCAGTTGTTTTCCGGACGGAGTTTACGAACGACTGCGCCGGCCCGCCACATTTCGCTTTCGCGAAGCGCTTTCAGTTCGGCTTCCAACCCTTCACGGTAGTCGGGTTTAGAGTTGGTATCGATGGAACGCTGCGCTTCGTTACCTGTTTTCACTTCGTTATACAGTTTCTCGAATACCGGCCTGGTTGCATCGTGGAAAGCCCCCATCCAGTCCAACGCGCCGCGTTGCGCCGTGGTAGAGCAGTTTGCATACATCCAGTCCATGCCGTTCCTGGCGAACAAAGGCATCAATGATTGGGTAAGCTCTTCTACGGTTTCGTTGAATGCTTCCGACGGAGTATGTCCGTTTTCACGCAACACTTCGTACTGGGCCAGCAGGATTCCCTGAATAGCGCCCATCAATGTACCCCGTTCACCGGTAAGGTCAGAGTACACTTCGCGCTCGAAAGTCGTTTCAAACAAATAACCTGAGCCTACGCCAATGCCCAGCGCTACAACACGCTCCCACGCCTTGCCTGTCGCATCCTGAAAAATGGCGTATGAAGAGTTCAATCCGCGGCCTTCAAGGAACATGGTACGCAATGAAGTGCCCGAACCTTTAGGGGCTACCAGGATGACATCCACGCCGGCAGGAGGGATGATGTTTGTACGTTCTTTGTACGTGATGCCAAAACCATGGGAGAAGTACAACGCTTTACCCGGAGCGAGGTGTTTCTTTACCGTGGGCCACACCTCAATCTGGGCTGCGTCCGAAAGCAAATACTGAATAACCGTTCCGCGTTTGCAAGCCTCTTCTATCTCGAACAGCGTCTCGCCGGGCGCCCAGCCGTCAGCGACAGCCTTCTCCCAGGTTTTACCACCTTTACGTTGTCCGATGATTACGTTAAAGCCATTGTCACACAGGTTAAGCGCCTGTCCCGGACCTTGAACGCCATAACCGATAACGGCAATGGTCTCTTTTTTCAATACTTCACGTGCTTTTTCCAAAGGAAATTCTTCGCGGGTCACTACATTTTCCACAACACCGCCAAAATTCATCTGTGCCATTTTAGTTTTCAAGTTTTTAAATCTTAATATTTGAGTTTACTAATCGCTCCATTCAACGCGGATTTCCGCAAATCATCCCGTTATGCTACTGAAATACAACTTTACTGCGGCATACGACTTCGTCATTATCCTTTCTGACTTCTATACTAAATTCTCCGCCACCGGTCTCTTCTTTATAGAATTTCAGCTCATCGCCATAATAGCTTTCGGCGATATAAGCAATTTCAAAGCGGCGGATGCGCATCGTCCGGTAGTATTCGATCGGGAACAGATCCAGGATATGCTCGATGTAACGGATGCTGTTTACATGCCCGTTGATATCGATATCGTTATACTTAGCCGTCAGTGTTTCCGTTACTTCTTTCGTCTCCACTTTGATACGGCCTGGCTTCTCAACCGGACAATCTTCGCTTTCGCAGATATATTCAACAATGTTTCCTCCGTGCATACTCAGCAGGTCGGCCGGTTTACGGGTATTCATATTGATCATCGCCCAGATGGAACGGGCATAGCCAATCGTTATGCCATCCTTGTTGACGATGGCGAAGTTACGGTCTGTAAACAGCCGATAGACATTCTCTACCCAGGTCCGGATGGTGAAATTCTCGTACTGTCCGGGCATATCGTCCATCTCGATCGCCAGACGGGAAAGCACCCAGGTATAGTTGTCTTCGTTCAGCATGGCCATGCCAAATCCGCGATCCGTTGCGTGGAAACCCGCACAGTTCAGCAAATGGTTTCCCAACACGCCTAACGTCAACTTTCCATTGAAATCCACATGAAAGGGTTCCGTGACAAAGGTGTATGTTCCTGTTTTATTGTCTTTCATGATTCCTGTTCCTTTCTGTTTTGAAGATATTTCTCTTCCCGCAGGGTCAAATACTCATTTACACGTTCAAAACAACTGGTGGTGATCGCCACGCGCCCCGAACGTACAAACTGCAATACGCATTTCAAGGCGCAAAGTTCATCATACATCGAAGTGATCTCCTCGCTCATCCCGTTCTTTTCAACGATACAGAACACGGGGTTCACTTCCACCACACGGGCGTTATATCTGCGGATGATCTTCGAAGCGAGCGGATCATTCTGAAATTCGGAAGTCGACAACTTGTAAAGGGCTATCTCATGAAAATAGATCTCATCATCCGTAAAGTAATGCGCCTGTATCACATCTATTTTCTTTTCGATCTGCCTGACCACTTTCTCAATGATGTCTTTACCGGCCCAGGTCGTGATCGTATATTTATGTACTCCTTTGATGGAAGAAGCCGACACATTCAGACTTTCAATATTCAATTGACGGCGGGTAAAGACGGCAGCGACCTGATTCAGCAAACCGGCTATATTCTCCGAATGAACGATTAACGTATATAATGTTTTATCCATGATCCTACCTTTTAGCACTCCAACAACATCTGATTGACCGAACATCCCGGAGGGGTCATCGGCAATACGTTTCCCTCTTCAATGACACAGGCTTCCAGCATAAACGGCCCGCCGGTTTGCAGCATTTCCCGGATAGCGGCCTGCAATTCTTCCCGCTGCGCCACACGTCTTGAAGGGATCCCGTATGCTTCCGCGATCTTCATGTAATCGGGGTTCGCCATCGGAGTAAACGAATACCGGCCTCCAAAGAACATGGCTTGCCATTGACGTACGTTGCCCAGGAAGTTATTATTCAACACGATCACCTTCACCGGCGCTTTCTGTTCCATGATGGTACCCAACTCCTGAATAGTCATCTGCAAACCTCCATCGCCCATAAAGGCGCAAATGGTCCGGCCGGGAGCCCCAAAGGTCGCACCGATTGCAGCAGGAAGGGCGAATCCCATAGTGCCCAAGCCACCCGAAGAGACCATACTCCGGTACTTGCTGAATTTAAAATAACGCGCCGCCATCATCTGGTTCTGACCCACATCGGTTACCAGAACAGCCTCGTTCTTCGTCGCCTCGCTCACGGCGCGGATAACCTCTCCCATATTCAACGGGCCTTCTCTGGGGTTGATCTCTTTCCGGATGACCCGCTCGTCCTCTATCTTTGCATATTCGGCGAAACCGTCAATCCATCCGGTATGCCTATTTTCCCGGATAAGTTCCGTCAAACGGGCCAGCGTCTTCTTGCAATCGCCCAATAAAGGAATGTCTACCTTTACGTTTTTATTGATCTCGGAAGGGTCGATATCCAGATGTATGATCCTGGCCTGTTTGGCATACGTATCCAGCGTTCCCGTCACACGGTCGTCAAAACGCATGCCTACGGCGATCAGCACATCGCACTCGTTGGTCTTTATGTTGGGAGCGAGATTTCCATGCATCCCCAACATTCCCTTGTTCAACGGATGATCTGTCGGGATAGCCGAAAGCCCCAACAACGTGCAGCCGCAAGGCAGGCCGCCCTTCTCCACAAACCGGCGGAGTTCTTCCTGGGCATTCCCCAACTCTACGCCCTGACCTACAAGCACCAATGGTCTCTTTGCTTCATCGATCAACCTGACGGCAGCTTGCAGGCAGTTCTCATCCGTATCCGGATCGGGGTCGTAGCTACGGATAAAATCGAGTGTCGCCGGTTCGTATTCAACCATCTCCACTTGGGCGTTTTTTGCAAAGTCCAATACGACCGGACCGGGCCGGCCGCTTTTCGCTATATAAAATGCACGGGCCACAGCCCAGGCCACATCTTCCGCACGCTGTATCTGATAACTCCATTTGGAGATAGGCTGGGTAATGCCCACCAAGTCTACTTCCTGGAAAAAGTCCGTACCCAAAAAAGGAGTAGCCACCTGACCGGAAATGACAACGACGGGCGTACTGTCGATCATGGCATCTGCAATGCCTGTCACCGTATTGGTGGCCCCCGGCCCGCTTGTCACCAAACAAACGCCTACTTCTCCCGAAACGCGGGCATAGCCTTGCGCGGCATGCGCTGCTCCCTGTTCATGACGAACCAACACGTGATTGATCTCATCCAAATGATCATACAAGACGTCAAAGGTCGGCATAATCGTACCGCCCGGATAACCAAATATGGTTTTTACCCCATGACGCTTCAATGACCGTATCAAAGCCTCGGCGCCGGTGATCCGAGACTCACCCGAAGCCTCACCCCGCATACCTGAAGCCTCACCACAAGCCTCACCCCGGCCCTCTCCAAAGGAGAGGGAGGAGGAAGTTACTTTTCTCTGTATCTTATTATCGCTCATATCTTAGTTTTGCTCTTATTCTTAATATATTATTTTGCTCTTATTCTTATTATTCAATTTTATCCACTATAGCATTTCCCCTTCTCCCTCTCCTTTGGAGAGGGCCGGGGTGAG
>JAIRNG010000047.1 GCA_031258135.1 Mediterranea sp. (in: CFB group bacteria) | reverse complement strand
AGCGAGTTGTCGACCTACGAAATAATGCAAATCCTTGGTATATCTGTCTTTGATAAAACAAATATCAGGGAATTACTTACCGAATTTCAAGTCAATCAAAATGTCAAAGATCAATTAGATTTATTTAAAGTCAATTTTTAACGCATCAGTAGTATTTTTATAATACTCTGCAATGGTTGGCGCTTTTTTAAATCTTTTGTCTGTTTTTTAATCTCCGTTAGTTGGAAAAGTGTATATTTGCACGAAGTTTTAAAATAATCTATGTAAATGTGTGGAATTGTAGGTTATATAGGCAAAAAGAATGCCTACCCTATCCTGATAAAAGGATTGAAACGGTTGGAGTACCGTGGATATGATAGTGCGGGGGTGGCATTGATCAGTGAACGACAACAATTAAACGTTTATAAGACGAAAGGGAAGGTTTCCGAACTTGAAGATTTCGTCGCCAATAAAGATATTTCCGGTAACATCGGTATTGCACATACACGCTGGGCCACCCATGGAGAACCTTGTTCAGCTAATGCCCATCCACACTATTCCTCTTCCGAAACGCTCGCTCTCATTCATAACGGTATTATCGAAAACTATGCCGTTCTTAAAGAAAAGCTTCAGGCTAAAGGTTACGAATTTAGAAGCAGTACGGATACAGAGGTACTGGCTCAGCTTATTGAATATATTAAGATAACGAATAACCTGAGTCTGCTTTCGGCCGTTCAGTTGGCATTGAGTGAAGTTATCGGTGCGTATGCCATTGCCGTTTTGGAGAAAGACCATCCGGATGAGATTATCGCTGCCCGTAAAAGTAGTCCGCTGGTAGTGGGTATTGGTGAAAATGAGTTTTTCCTGGCTTCGGATGCTACGCCCATTGTGGAGTATACGGATAAGGTGGTTTATCTGGAAGATGAGGAAATCGCTGTGATACGCCGGGGGAGAGATCTTAAAGTCGTTGACCCGAACAACGTGGAGTCTACTCCCGAGGTGAAACAGGTTGTGATGAATATCGGCCAACTGGAGAAGGGAGGGTATCCTCACTTCATGTTGAAAGAGATCATGGAACAACCGAATTGCATTTACGACTGTATGCGCGGACGTATTAACGTAGAAGCAAATCATGTTGTGCTTTCGGCCGTGATCGATTATAAAGAGAAACTGTTGAATGCTAAACGCTTTATAATTGTTGCTTGCGGTACCTCCTGGCATGCCGGATTGATTGGTAAGCGTCTGATTGAGAGCTTTTGCCGGATACCGGTTGAGGTTGAATATGCTTCGGAATTTCGCTATCGCGATCCGGTGATTGATAAAAGCGATGTTGTTATTGCGATCTCCCAGTCGGGTGAAACAGCCGATACATTGGCTGCCGTGGAATTGGCAAAAAGCCGTGGCGCCTTTATCTATGGAATATGCAATTCGGTCGGTTCTTCCATACCTCGCATTACACATACAGGTTCGTATATTCACGTAGGCCCTGAGATTGGGGTAGCTTCTACTAAAGCGTTTACCGGTCAGGTAACCGTGTTGGTGATGTTAGCGCTGACTTTGGCAAAGGAAAAGGGAACCATCGGGAACGAAGAATATATGGAGATTGTCAAGGAGTTGAGCCTGATACCGGAAAAGATGAAAGAGGTGTTGAAACTCAATGACAGTATCGCTGAACTTTCCAAGATATTCACTTATGCGCATAACTTCATCTATCTGGGACGCGGATACAGTTATCCTGTGGCGTTGGAAGGCGCGTTGAAGCTGAAAGAAATTTCATATATACATGCCGAAGGCTATCCGGCAGCGGAAATGAAACACGGTCCGATCGCACTGATCGATGCGGAAATGCCCGTGGTAGTCATTGCCACCCAGAACGGATTGTACGAGAAGGTTCTGAGCAACATACAAGAGATAAAAGCCCGTAAGGGAAAAGTAATAGCTGTTGTGACAAAGGGAGACGGGATCATCAGTAAGATCGCAGATTACTGTATTGAGGTCCCCGTGTCAATGGAATGTTTGGATCCTCTGATTGCAACTGTGCCTGTACAACTTCTGTCATATCATGTGGCCGTATGTAAAGGAATGGATGTGGATCAGCCCAGGAACCTGGCAAAATCGGTAACAGTTGAATAAGGAGATTTACGATTGGACGATTTACGATTGAAGTTAGTCTGTAAGGGGTAAACCTAATTATATGGAGAGGTACTTTAACTGTAAAATGGTTACTCGTAAATAATTAAGTAGTTCAACAAAATTAGTTTAAATGATAACTTTCAGTCTCCATAAGTGTTATTCCAATACTGATATTAAATACAAGTATGGGAAAGATCAAAGCAATAGGTTTGTCTGGGGAGCAGATACGGCTTCTGGAGAATGGATACAAGCATGGTCGGGCGCATTTCCTGCGCCAACGCTGCCTTGCCGTCCTGTTGAAGTCACAAGGCTTGAGTTCACCGCAAATAGCGTTGAAAGTGGACTTGTGCCAACAGTCAATCAACCAATGGGTGGACAGGTTCCTGGCCGACGGCATCGA
>JAIRNG010000062.1 GCA_031258135.1 Mediterranea sp. (in: CFB group bacteria) | reverse complement strand
TCAATATCGCAGACATGTTTAGATTATAATTAAACCATGAAGAAAAAACAACTCTTAACGGGTGGTGGTATAACCATCCTTCTGCTGATACTGCTGGGTGTATGGAATCTGTGGTTCGGCGTTACCAAAGTGGCGTTTGTCAACTATCAGGTCATTACTCTCGGACAGATAGCCAAGGCCAACGATAATTCTTTCATCCGGATCGACGCAGTTCCGGAGGATGAGTTAGACCGGCTCGGCAAGTACGACATGATCTTCCTGAACGGTATGGGATTGCGCATCGTTGAAGAGCAACGCGCTCAGCTCCAAAAGATTGCCGATAAGGGTATTCCCATCCATACCCTGATGGCTACGAATCCGGCAAACCATATCTGCAACCTGGATAGCATTCAACAAAAAGAGATACGGGAATATCTCGCCGGCGGCGGAAGACGCAATTATCGCAGCTTGCTGAATTACGTCCGGAAGAACATCGACAGGAAACTCATTGCTGTAGCCGAACCGGAAGAGCCGGTCCGGCGGGCATCCGATATACTCTATCATGCTGAGGTTGGCGGTGAAGACGAGCTGGATTTCATCTCGGTGGAAGAATACGAAACCTTTCTCAAAGAGAACGGAATATGGAAAGAAAACGGGAAAAAAGTCGCAATCACAGGTCAGATGGCAGACCCTGCGGGCCTGATTGCCGCATTGGAGGAAAACGGGATCAACGTTTACCCCATCTCCTCTTTCCGTAAACTCCAGGATTTCCTGAACCGGATCGACCCCGATGCCGTGATCAACCTCCCGCATGGACGAATGGGCGATAAAACGGTGGAATACCTCACGGAAAGAAATATCCCTCTTTTTGCACCCCTTACGATAAACAGTCTGGTGGAAGACTGGGAAAACGACCCGATGGGCATGTCCGGCGGATTCCTTTCACAAAGCGTGGTCACTCCCGAAATCGACGGCGCCATACGTTCATTCGCATTGTTTGCGCAGTACAGGGATGAAGATGGCCTGCATCACTCCTTCGCCATACCCGAACGTCTGGAAACATTCGTCAGAACAGTCAGGGCCTATCTGGAACTGAAGGACAAGCCGAATCCTGAAAAACGCGTGGCGATCTACTACTTCAAAGGCCCCGGGCAGAATGCAATGACGGCCGGAGGAATGGAAGTCGCCCCGTCGCTTTATAACCTGCTTACCCGCATGAAAGCGGAAGGCTATAAGGTTGATAACCTGCCGGCCGACCACAAAGAACTGGAAAAGATGATCATGGCTCAGGGCGCTGTGTTCGGAGCTTATGCCGAAGGCGCTTTTGACGGGTTCATGAAAACCGGCAACCCGGAACTGATCTCCAAAGAAACGTATGAATCGTGGGTGAAACACTCTTTGCGCCCCGAAAAATATGCTGAGGTCGTAGCGGCCAACGGAGAGTTTCCGGGCGCATATATGACTACGGAAGATGGCCGTCTGGGCGTTGCCCGCCTGCAATTCGGCAATGTGGCGCTGCTTCCGCAGAATGCAGCCGGATCGGGAAACAATTCGTTTGAAGTGGTACACGGAACAAACGCCGCTCCTCCACACACTTACATCGCCTCTTATCTCTGGATGCAACACGGCTTCAAAGCCGATGCGCTGATACATTTCGGAACGCACGGAAGTCTGGAGTTCACGCCAAAGAAGCAAGTCGCCTTAAGCAGTCTGGACTGGCCCGACCGTCTGGTAGGCGCGGTACCCCATTTCTATGTCTATTCCATCGGTAATGTCGGCGAAGGCATTATAGCCAAAAGACGCTCTTATGCCGGATTGCAATCCTACCTCACCCCTCCGTTCCTCGAAAGCAGTGTCAGGGGCATTTACCGGGAACTGACGGAAAAGATCAGGATATACAACCAGGCTCCCAATGATAAAGCATCCTTGGCCGTGAAAGCGGTTGCAGTCAAGATGGGTATTCACCGGGAATTAGGTCTGGACAGTGTTCCGACCATACCTTACACCGGAGATCAGATACTGAAAGTGGAGAACTTCGCAGAAGAACTCGCTACTGAAAAGATCACCGGACAACTTTACACCATGGGCGTTCCCTACGAATCCGCCCGTATCACGTCGTCCGTTTACGCCATGGCTACCGAGCCGGTTGCTTACAGCTTGCTGGCGCTCGACAAACTGCGTGGAAAAGCAGACGGGGAAGTGATCAGGAACAGGGGATTGTTCACGCAAAGATACCTGAATCCATCCAGGGCATTGGTGGAACGACTGACCGGTAATCCCGGGCTGGCAACCGACGAACTGGTCTGCAAAACGGCAAACATAAGCATGGAAGAGCTGCGGAAAGCGCGTGCAATTGATGCCGCCCGCAATGCCCCAACGGGTATGATGGCCATGATGATGGCGGGAACGGCGGGAAGCCATGGCCAGGCTAAAAAAGAATACGGCAAAGACGAAATAGCGTATGCGCTCGCTATTCTTGAAGTTGAACAGACGATCAGAAACATCGGAAACTATAAAACCGCATTGTTGCAAAGTCCGGAAATAGAATTGAGCAGCGCCATGAATGTAATGAACGGCGGATATACTGTTCCTTCGCCGGGCGGCGATCCGATTGCTAATCCGAATACAATCCCTACCGGACGCAACCTGTATTCCATCAATGCCGAAGCCACCCCATCCGAATCGGCCTGGGAAAAAGGAGTTAAGCTGGCGCAGCATACGATCGATATGTACCGGGAGCGTCACGACGGCGAATATCCGCGGAAAGTGAGCTATACGCTATGGTCGGGAGAATTTATTGAAACCGGTGGGGCAACCATCGCACAGGTGCTGTATATGTTGGGTGTAGAGCCTGTCCGTGATACATTCGGCAGGGTAAGCGACTTGAAACTCATACCGTCGGCCGAACTCGGACGTCCGCGGATTGATGTGGTTGTCCAGACCTCCGGACAGTTGCGCGACATTGCCGCCTCCCGCCTGTTCCTCATTGACCGCGCCGTAGAAATGGCTGCCGCCGCAAAAGACAACGAACACGGGAACATGGTCGCCGCCGGCGTCGTCGAAGCGGAACGCACGCTGACGGAGAAAGGGCTGTCGCCTAAAGATGCACGGGAAATTTCTACTTTCCGTGTCTTCGGAGGAGTGAACGGAGGATACGGAACCGGCATACAGGGTATGGTGGAAGCCGGCGACCGGTGGGAAAACGAATCGGAAATAGCCAACGTGTACCTTAATAATATGGGGGCTTACTATGGAAGCGAAAAGAAATGGGAGGCTTTCCGCAAATTCGCTTTCGAAGCCGCTCTTACCCGGACCGATGTCGTCATACAACCCCGCCAAAGCAATACGTGGGGAGCGCTTAGCCTCGACCATGTCTATGAGTTCATGGGCGGATTGAACCTGGCCGTACGCAACGTGACCGGTAAAGACCCGGACGCCTACCTGAGCGATTACCGCAACAGAAACAATGTGCGGATGCAAGAGCTGAAAGAGGCGATTGGCGTAGAATCGCGCACAACGATCTTCAACCCGGCCTACATCAGGGAAAAGATGAAGGGTGAAGCCTCATCGGCAGGCGTATTTGCGGAGACCATCCGCAATACGTATGGCTGGAATGTGATGAAGCCGGCGGTTATCGACAAAGAACTCTGGGATGAAATCTACGAGGTCTATGTAAAGGATAAACATAACCTGGGCGTACAAGCGTTCTTTGAAACCCGGAATCCGGCTGCATTGGAGGAGATTACGGCCGTTATGCTGGAAACCGTACGCAAAGGAATGTGGAAAGCCGGCGAACAACAAATCACCGACATCAGTAAGTTACACACGGATTTGGTTAACAAGTACCGCCCCTCCTGTTCGGGCTTCGTCTGCGACAATGCAAAACTGCGCGACTTCATTGCATCCAAGTCCGATCCGCAGGCAGCCGGCGAATATAAAGAGAACATCGCACAAGTCCGTCAGGCATCTGCAAACAATGACAAAGGAGTAGTGATGAAAAAAGACGAACTGAATCCGGGTAATCCCGAACAAACCAACACATTGAACGATATTATCGCCGGAATAATTATCTTTGCAGTCTTAGTCGGAATAATCCTCTTTGTACGATACGGAAGAAAGAGACAGACGTAAAGATAGATATGTACACCGTAGTATTCGTTTTGATGATGTTGACCGTGTTCAACTTCTTACTGAAACAAACATTCTGGAAGATAACGGCAGTGGGTATATCCGCTGCCGTTGCCGCCGTTTTTGCAGGCGCTCTGTGGCCGCTCGCCATAGAGCAATCCGGAACACAGATCGCCGGTTGGCTGGCTAATCCCCAACTGATGCTCGACACCTCTGTGTTGCTAACGCTGGAAGTATGTCTGCAAATGGCCTATTGCATGCTGGCGGTACACGTACATAACGCATATCCGGTAAAGAAAAAGACACTATGGGCTTACCGGCTGCTGCGCTGGATACCGGGGATATTGATCTATCCGGTTTTATTCAGCGGATTGGTCTGCCTGATCTTTGCTTTTCCGGGAGTATCATTCAGCCGGATAGCCTGGGGGTATGCATTCGCGGTATTCATGTTGATTCCTGCAGGACGCTGGGTGTTAAAGTGGTTATTGCCGGAGACCGATCACCGCCTGGAACTCCTGTTCCTGAGCAATGCGCTGGTCGCCATCCTGGGCGTTGTCGCCACAGTAAACCGATAGAGCTGTCGGGAGTTAACCGATAGGGTATCGGGAGTTAACCGATAGGGTGACGGTTATCTCCCGATAAAATGAACGCTAAATTACTTAACTATTTACTCAAATGAACGCTATTTCTGACATTCTATTCTGGATATCGACAGGCCTCATGGTTCCTGTCATTGTGTTGTTGCTCATTCTGTTTATTCGTTCCGTCCTGTTGATCGGAGGATTCTTCGGTCAATACCTGTCCATCCGTAAGACAGAGAAAGCATTGCGCGAAAGCATGGAAGGACTGACCGCCGGCAACGTCGATGAGCTGGCGGACAAACTGCCCGTGAAGTCTGATGCATGGGTCATAAAGTACATCCGTGAGATGCTGAACGTGCAAGGCAGTCCGGCGCACACGCAACGGTTATTGGCAAACTTTGAAATTACAGCCGACAAAGACCTCGCCCTGTGCAAGATGCTTACCAAACTCGGCCCGATACTTGGGTTAATGGGAACGCTTATTCCCATGGGCCCCGCCCTGGTCGGACTGTCAACGGGCGATATCGCTTCTATGGCCTATAACATGCAGATCGCCTTTGCTACGACTGTTGTCGGCCTGTTTGCCGGCGGCATCGGATTCATCACCCAACAAGTGAAACAACGCTGGTACCTGCAAGACCTGACCAACCTGGAGTTCCTTTCCGAACTGCTCAACGAAAAACATCGCGCAAAATGAGACGGAGATTATTAAGAAAGGAAGACGACGCCGATCCGGTCAGCGTTGTGTCCAACCTCTTTGACGTAGCCATGGTATTCGCCGTTGCGCTCATGGTGGCGCTGGTAACGCGCTACAATATGACCGAAGTCTTCTCTCAGGAAGATTACACCATGGTAAAGAATCCGGGAAAAGAGAACATGGAAATCATTACGAAGGAGGGCGACAAGATAAACCGGTACACCCCATCCGAGAACCAGGAGCAGACCGGCAAACGGGGGAAGAAAGTAGGCATAGCCTACGAACTTGAGAACGGAGAGATCATTTATGTTCCCGAATAACGTCGATATAGAAGATAAAACCTTATATTAGTACGCAAATTGAAAAACAGGAATGATCATCACAGCATTACAGAAACTCTATGCGCAGGTGGCCGGCTCGCCTGCAAAAGAGATCCTTGAGTTACCCTCATCCGGCTCCAACCGCCGTTATTTCCGGCTATCCGGGGCCATGAGCCTGATAGGTGCAAGCGGCGTTTCGCCCGAAGAAAACAGGGCATTCCTCTATATGGCGGCGCACTTCCGGAGAAAAGGTATTCCGGTTCCCGAGATCTATGCCGTATCCGGAGACTCCCTCTTCTATCTGCAAGAAGATCTGGGCGACACGCTACTCTTCGATACGATAGAAAAAGGAAGAAAAACCTGCGTGTTCAGTGACGAAGAGCGCTCGCTACTCCGCCGGACCATTTCAGCGTTACCCATGATCCAGTTCAGGGGAGCCGAAGATTTTGATTTCAATCAATGTTATCCGCAACCTTCATTCAATGAGCGTTCCATCCTCTGGGACCTGAACTATTTCAAATATTGCTTTCTGAAGTCCACCGGCCTGGATTTTCAGGAAAACACCCTTGAAGATGATTTCAAGAAGATGTGCGACATCCTGTTGCAAGACCGGACAGACACGTTCATGTATCGCGATTTTCAGTCGCGCAACGTGATGATCAGGGAAGGCGAGCCCTGGTTCATCGACTTTCAGGGAGGGCGAAAGGGCCCTGTCTTCTACGACATTGCTTCTTTCCTGTGGCAGGCAAAGGCCAACTTTCCGGAAGGACTGCGGAATGAACTGCTGGAAGTTTATATGGATTCCCTCTCCCGTTACACTGTTGTCGATAAAGAACAGTTCTGCGGACGACTGCGCCATTTCGTCCTGTTTCGCATCCTCCAGGTGCTGGGGGCGTACGGCTTTCGCGGATATTTTGAGAAGAAACCGCACTTCATCCAAAGCATCCCCTTTGCCATCAGGAACCTGAAAGAACTGTTGCATGAAGGATATTCCGAATACCCTTACTTATGCGATATTCTATGCCAGCTGGTCGGCCTGAAACAATTCGCCGAAGAGATCAGAAAACGTACGCTGGAAATAAAAGTCATGAGCTTCGCCTATAAAAAAGGAATACCCGACGACACCTCCGGCAACGGCGGAGGATTCGTGTTTGACTGCCGGGCTATCAACAATCCGGGCAAATACGAAAGGTACAACCATTTCACCGGGCTGGATGAACCGGTCATCTCTTTCCTCGAAGAAGAAGGGGAGATCGTTACCTTTATGGAACACGTCTATAAGATTGTCGATGCCTCCGTACAGCGCTATTTAGACCGGGGCTTCACCAATCTGATGGTCTGCTTCGGATGCACAGGCGGCCAACACCGTTCCGTTTATTCGGCGCAACACCTGGCGGAATACCTGCACCGGAAGTTCGGCGTCAAAGTCGATTTAATTCACCGCGAACAGAATATCGAACAAGTATTTGCTCCGACGGTATGAAAGCCCTGATCTTTGCGGCCGGCCTGGGAACGCGCCTCAAGCCCCTGACCGACAAAATCCCTAAAGCCTTGATTCCTGTTGACGGAAAGCCCATGCTGGAACATGTCATCCTGAAATTAAAGGCTTCCGGTTTTGACGGGATTGTTGTCAATATCCATCACGAAGGACAACAAATCATCGATTATCTGGAAAGCAGGGACAACTTCGGCATACGCATATACATATCCGATGAACGGGATTATCTGTTGGATACGGGGGGAGGAATCAAACATGCCCGAAGGTATCTCGACGGCGACGAGCCTTTCCTTACACACAATGCCGACATCCTGTCGGATGTTGACCTGAAGCGACTCTACCGGCATCATTTGGAGAACCCAACCTCCCTGGCTACACTGTTGGTCAGCCAACGGGACAGTTCGCGTTGCCTGCTCTTCGATAAGGAAAACCGTCTGTGCGGCTGGCGGAACCGCGAAACGGGCGAAGTGAAATCTCCTTATCCGGATGTTGACCCTTCCCTGTACTCCGGATATGCCTTTAGCGGCATCCACGTTATCTCGCCGGAAATATTCAAACGGATGGACGAATGGACAGGAAAGTTTTCTATCATCGATTTCTATCTTGCGATTTGTGCAAAAACAACGATTCGGGCTTACCTGCCGGATAACCTCCAACTCTTGGACATAGGCAAACCGGAAACGCTGGCAGAAGCGGAAGAGTGGCTGAGGAATTACGAATAGTACCTTCTTTTTATTTCCGGGCTTCGGCAATATAGCCAAACGCCTCTTTACATTTAGCGACAATCCAAGCCCAATCTTTAGCCGCAACAATATCAGCCGGGAAAAGGTTGGAACCCATACCCACACATGTAATGCCGGCTTTTATCCAAGCCGTCAGGTTTTCCATGGTAGGTTCTACTCCGCCGGTAACCATCAACATGGACCAGGGCATCGGAGCCTTTACATTCTTCACGAACGAAGGGCCGCCCACGTTCCCTGCCGGAAACACTTTGCAAAGGTCGCATCCCGCTTCCTGAGCGAAGCCGATTTCGGAGACCGAGCCGCACCCCGGAGTATAAGGGATCAGGCGGCGGTTACAAACCTTGGCTATTTCGGGATTGAACAACGGACCGACGACGAAGTTGGCGCCCAACTGGATATACATAGCGGCAGTAGCCGCATCTACGACGGAACCAATACCCGGAATCATTTCCGGACATTCCTTTGCCGCCCATTTAACCAATTCGGCAAATACTTCCTGAGCAAAGTCGCCGCGATTGGTAAATTCGAACGCACGAACACCACCCTCGTAACAGGCTTTCATCACATTCTTTGCTGTTTCTACATCTTTATGGTAGAAAACGGGAACCATCCCTGTACCCGACATAACGCTGAGCGTCTGTATTTTATTGAAACGAGCCATCTTGTTTATTTACGATTAGACGATTAGACGATTTACTATTAACTCCTGACTACTGATTCGCACCATCCTTGACCGGTTAAATCATATCATTAGCCTTTAACCATCTTTTACCTCTCGGCGTAAGACAAAAGATCAAGAAAATGATACACGGAATACCGAGAGTTCCTAATACAATATAAGCTCCCATTTTTATCTCCTTTCTTTTTTGTTACACAATGCTTGTTTTTGTAATATGCAATTATTTGATTGGGTTTCGTTTATACCGCCGGAAAAATACAATACAAACTACTGGTGATTTCTTATTACATTTACCATTTACAGTTTAATTGTAAATAGTAAATGAGTAGCTTTAGCTATCGTGAGACGCGTCCACTTCCGTCGCCCTTCATCAGATTCTCGACTTCAGCAACGGTAACCAGGTTGAAGTCACCGTAGATCGTATGTTTCAGACAAGAAGCGGCGACAGCAAATTCAAGCGCTTTCTGATCGTC
>JAIRNG010000006.1 GCA_031258135.1 Mediterranea sp. (in: CFB group bacteria) | reverse complement strand
GGCGGCGGGCAGCAAAGACGTTTCCGTGGTTCGGACCTTCGGGTAAAGGTCAGATTAAACCTGAAAGAGATTTCAACCGGCGCCGAAAAGAGATTTAAACTGAAGAAATACGTAGTCTGTAATCATTGCCATGGCTCAGGCGCCGAAGGAAGTTCCGGTTCGGAAACCTGCCCTACCTGTAACGGTAACGGCTCGGTGATCCGTAACCAACAAACCATTTTAGGCACGATGCAAACCCGTACCACCTGTCCTGCCTGTAACGGAGAAGGAAAAATCATCAGGAACAAATGTAAGGTTTGCGGTGGCGATGGCGTTGTGCATGGCGAAGAATTGGTATCGGTTAAAATCCCTGCCGGAGTGGCCGAAGGCATGCAACTCTCCATGGGGGGAAAAGGAAATGCCGGCAAACACAATGGCGTGCCGGGTGACTTATTGATTCAGATACAGGAAGAACAGCATCCTGAACTTATCCGTGATGACAATGATTTGATCTATAACTTACTGTTGAGTTTTCCCGTGGCGGCATTGGGCGGAACAGTGGAAATACCCACAATTGACAGCCGTGTGAAAGTGAAGATTGACCCGGGCACACAGCCGGGTAAAGTGTTACGCTTGCGCGGCAAAGGGCTTCCGAGTGTCAACGGATATAATGAAACGGGGGATTTGCTGGTAAATATCAGCGTCTATGTTCCTGAAACATTGGGCAAAGAGGAGAAAAGCATGCTGGAAAGGCTTGAGGATGCGGACAACTTCAAACCGGGCAAATCGGCGAAAGAGAAGATATTCAAAAAGTTCAAGAGTTTCTTTGATTAAGTAAGGAGTCAGGAGTTAAAGGAGTTATCAGGTACTGCGTACCTTAGCTCAGATGGTATTTTAAGCTCTAACTCCTAACGAGCGAAGCGAGTGATAACTCCTTTAACTCCTGACTCCTGACTTTATTTAGCCACCCTTTCCAACCATTTCAGCATGGCAAGCATGGTAAACATGGAAACAAGGCATGCAGCGACGAATACACACCACGTCGCCCAAATGGGAATACTCTTATAGAAAATAACTCCGATGAACAGCAATTGATTTCCGATAGCTGTCGCACTCAACCAACAACCCTGCATGATTCCCTGATATTGCGGCGGAGCGACTTTCGACACAAATGCAATGCCCAACGGACTGATAAAGAGTTCGGCGACGGTCAATATCAGATAGGTTCCGATAAGCAGCCAGGGGGTAACACGCATCGTATCGTCCAGTCCTCCCATACTGACCCTTTCGTTATAGTCATATAATCCTGTTGAGCCGATGGCCATAACGGCAAACGCCATAGCGGCAATACCCATACCTATACCGATCTTCTTTGGCGTAGAGAGTTCAATCCCTTTCGCTTTGAGCCACCCGAAAAGTCCGATAATGATCGGAGTAAGGAACACAACGAAGAAAGGATTGAATGTCTGGAAGACTTCAGCGCCTTCAATGGAGGTAAATCCCAGATCCAATTTCAACAATTGAGTATATTCGTCCGCAAACAGAGTCAGCGTCTGTCCGTTTTGATGGAACGAAAACCAGAAGAATATAACAACGGCGAACACGGCGAACAAAGCATATAAGCGTTGTTTAATTTCGGCCGCATCCATTTCGACACTCTTGGCGTCGGCCGCTTTTTTAACCACTTTGGCCGCAGGGTCGGGAAGCGTTCTTTTATTGGCGATAAATATAACGAGGGAAATCAACATTGCAATGATGGCTATTCCGAATGAATAGTGATAACCTTCCATGAACACGTTCAGGTAATCTTTCGCAAAGGCCGCCAGATCGCCGGATGTATTTCCAACCTCCGTAGCCAGCCGCGTAAAACGTTCCGTAGCTTCTGCCGTAATATCTCCGCTTATATATTGATTACACAAACCGGGAAGGTCGGCGTTAAACCGGTATCCGTTACTTTGCACCCACCAGTTACGCAAACCTACGGCCATTAACGGGGCGAACATGGCGCCTACATTAATGAACATATAGAAAATCTGAAATCCGGTTTCACGTTTATCGCTATATTCGGGATTATCATACAACTGTCCCACAACAGCCTGCAGGTTACCCTTAAACAGCCCGTTGCCAAAAGCAATGGCCAACAGCCCGAAACAGGTAAAGAACAGGATCAGGGGCATGTTCTCCACAGGAGTTTTTGTGGGGACGGCCAGAAGCAGATATCCTAATGACATTAATATGAGACCGCATACAATCGTACTCTTGTACTTTTTAGTCCTGTCGGCAATCAATCCTCCGGCAAGCGACAACACATAAATTAAAGCATAGAACACTGAATATATGATAGAGCCTTCCGCTCCCGTGAAGCCAAACTTGTTATTCAGGAACAACAGAAGAATAGCCATCATAATGTAAAAGCCGAACCGTTCCCCCATGTTGGAAAGAGCAGCTCCGATTAACCCTTTAGGATGTTTACTGAACATAGATTTAATGTTTTTAATGTGATTATTATAATATATACGTGCAAATATAACCGATAGCAGGGAGATATTGCAATCTTTTAAAGAGAAAAGTGAACAACTGGCAGATTTTCTTCCTTGCAGAAGCCAAAAACGAAAGGTCGTACGGTCAATGGACTTTTTCTTACAAAAAATCACTCAAACTTAAATTGCCGGAAAAATACTCCTTGAGTGACTACATAAAAAAGTTGATTGGTAGAAAAACAGTTATCATCTTATTTGTAAATAGTAGAAAAATAGTTATCTTTGCATAGTAAAGATAGGAAAAACTAAAAAAGCAGGAAACATGGTAATGAAAGTCAAGGAGGTTATTTCTTTACTTGAAGAAGACGGATGGAAATTTAAGCGGATGCGAGGTGACCATCGGATTTATTGGAAACAAGATGCACGACGTCCTATAGTCGTTCCGGGAAACTTGAATGACGAATTGAAAGACGGAACGCTACGATCTATTTTCAGGGAAGCCGGTCTAAAGAAATAGCCTTTATTCTCTCAATATGAATCTTTAAAAATACATTTAAAATGGCAACATTGATTAAGGTGATTATCGAACGGGTAGAAAACAACTATTCCGCATATCTGGATGGAGTTGACGGGATTGTCGCCACCGGATCGTCCGTAGACGAGATAAAGAATAACATCTCCGACGCTATCTCGTATTTCGTAGAAGAATGTAAAGAGCTGGGATGTGAAGTTCCTGAAGAATTGCAAGGTGATTATGAACTTGTGTTCAAAATGGATGTAGAATCTTTATTGGATTTTTACTCAACCATTTTTTCTAAAGCCGGTTTAGAACGTATAACAGGTATCAATCAAAAACAGCTATGGCATTATGCTTCCGGCGGAAGAAAACCGCGTCAAGAACAAGTACTTAAATTAGAGAAAGCCCTACATAAGTTGGGGGAAGAATTACTCTCTATCAGTTTATGAACAAAAGACAGCCCCGACCGGAAACGGTCGGGGCATGGTTGTCAAAACAGTAGTTCCCCAGTTTATCACGCAGGATTGCCCTGTGCACGGTCTATAAAATTACCAACCATTTTTGGCGCCATTATCTGCTGTAAATTTTGCAAGCAACTTTTTAAAATCCTATCCGTACGGATATAATGCCGTATCCGGCAATGGTGACCTTGCCTTTCTTCCCGTCGCTGGTAAGTACGACTGGGGCGTCCTTCATCATTCCGGCCGTTTCCGAGGATGATTGGGCTGTTGCGCTTACGGCGGCGGCAGGCAACGTAAATTCTACGATACGGGCCCCCGGTTGTGTATTCAGGGCGACGATGGCATATTCTTTCCGGTCGTCGTTGGCGTATGCGGTAACGAAAAGGTTGTCTGCCTTTTCCGGGGTTGTAACGTCGATACGCGTTTTGCCTGTGGCGTATTTGGCATAATGCGAAAGGATGCAGGCGCGGCAGGTGGGCTTGCCTTCCTCGAACAGTGAGCGTACCTTGCCGTCTCCCCTTTTGCTGTGTTCGGCGCTTTCGTCGATAAGCCCGTAGTAGCGTTTCAGGTACCAGTAGATGTAGGCGCTGTGGTTGTTCGCCATGCAGTGGTGGATGTCTTTCGCTACGCGTTCCAGCGAAGGGATCCACTCCCAGTCGAAGCCGCTCTTGCTGTTTGCCACGGGTTTCTCCTTGCCCGGCTCGGTGGCGTCGTCGTTATATAGATGTTCCGTCATCCAGAGTTCCTTTCCTTTCCGGGTGGCCGTGGTATAGGCGAATCCGGCGTAGCGGGAGGTCCCGTAGATGTGGAAGCCGACAATGTCGGTATGGTCGAGCGCATCCGTCCTGTTCAGGACCGGGTCGTAATAGCTCTTGTTGAATCCCATGGATTCGGGAGTCATGATTTGCAGGTTATCTCCGAAGTAACTTTGTGGATATGCCGCGAGGAAGTCCGCGACTTGCGTTGCCGTCCAGCGTGTCCACGAGGGATTGTCTATGTCCGGTTCGTTCTGGATAGACAGGACATCGGGGTTGACGCCCTGCGACTTGAGGTATGTTATCATATCCTTCAGGTGCAGGGCGTAGTCGGGAAGCTTCTCCGTCTTTATCCTTTTCTCGGCGTCTCTCATGTCGTCCGGGGCGTTCCACGGTGTGCCCAGCAGTATCGCGCCAAGCGATTGCGCCTGCTTGATGCGGGGAATATCGTTGCCATATTCGGATGTGCCCGGGTAGACCATGAAGCGCAGGATGTTCAGCCCCAGCCCGTCCTGTCCGTAGGCGAGGTCGATGTCGGCGGCGGTTACCTTGGCGGATGTCCAGTAATACGGGTTGAGCATGGCGCCGAAACCCCGTATCCGTTGGTAGGCGACATCCGGATGGATGGTGAAGGAGAGTGGTGTCGCAGGTGCTTGTACTACCGTTGCATCGGCTTCGGGATCGTCGGAGCTGCTACAGCGCATCAGAGCGATGCATAGCGACAGTAGTAATAGACATTTCATTGATAATGATTTCATAATCGTTATTATAACTGCAAAGGTTTGCCTAAGTACGTACTTAATGATTGCCTAAGTACGTACTTAATGGTTTCCTAAGTACGTACTTAAACAATCCTTATATATCAGGTTTAAGAATAATCAAATATAATAGTAGTATTCGTATTCATAAACATAAGAACTACATGTAATTCCCCTTTTTATTCGGGCACAGTGACCGGCACGATGCGTATGTTGGCCATGAACATCTGGAAGCCGTCGATGACGCTCGGCGTATGCCCGTCCTTGTTGCAATCGTCATTGATGAATCCGAATATTGTTATGCGGTTATTGGTCTTGAGATTGTCGATGTAGTCTGCAACCGCAGTCGATTCGCCGATGCTCGGGAACTGCGCGAACCTCACCGTCTGGGTGCGCCAGCCGCTTGTGAAGACATACGGATTGCTCGCGCTCCAAGGGGCGAGATTATAAATCATCGCCTGGTTGATGCCGCTCTGATCCTTGTTTATCCTGAGGACGATCACGCCCGACGACCACGGCTTGTTGCAATACAGGTCGAACTGGATAGCCAAGTCCTTGAGCGGCGTTGTTCCGGCAATCGCACCCTCGTCTATGACTTTCCGGATTCCATTGTACAGCAGGAACCGGACGTATCCGAAGTAGCCGCTTCCTGTGCTGACCGTTGCCGGAGATGCTTTCCACGATATGGCGTTATCGGGGTTTTGGGCAAGACCCGTGGCAGCGGCCACTGCCTCTTTACCGGCGAACCTCGTGTGGCTCTGGGTGGAGGTTATGATGTCATTGTCTCCATACTTGTCGGTGAAGGTGCTGATGAATACGCCCTTGCGGAAAAACATGTAACGTGGCGAGTAGTAGACGTCGCCGTTGCATACGATGCGTATGGCGCCGCTCGTATCGCCCGTACCTGCCGGTACGGTCACCTGCACGCGGCTGGTTGCGGCTGTGATGGTTGTGGCCGCTACCTCACCGGAGGCAGACGGGAAATATACCTCGGTGGTGTTTTCGAGGTTTTTGCCCTCAATGGTGATGACGTCGCCCGCTTCGGGCAGCGTGTGCGACACGCTGCTGATTTCCGGCATCTTGTTCTTGTCTTTGAACAGGAAATCGCGGTAGACGCCTTCTCCGTGGTTAGTCACTACGAGGATGGTTCCGCGTTCGGCCTCGTCTTCCACGTCGCTGTTTTGCGGCACATTGGTCGAGATTTGGAACGTGATGTAGTTATCCGTGATAAACGTGGGCTGAAAATCGCATCGTACGCCGTTGCAGTAGATGGCCTGCAAGCCGCCGAATCCGCTTCCTTCGAGCCTTACCCAAAGCTCGTTATAGCTGGCTTCGATGGGGGTGGATTCCACATCGAGCTGGTTGGTCCACACACTGTTGATGACCGGTGCGCCGCCTGTGTCTTTGTTTTCGCACGAGGCGAGGCAGAAGATGGCGGATAGGACGATGATATTCTTCATTATTATTTTCTTCATGGTGATGATGTTTTAGAAGTTATACGGAACGGGTTCTTCATTCAGCCGGGTGTTCTTGCTGGCTTCCACTTCGGGATAGGGCAAGGCCCAGATGTTGTCGTTGGCATCTACGGAATGGACGTACGTGGCCGATCCCATATCGTGTTCTGCTCTCAACGGGTTTGTTGCACCGTCTCTGCGCGGAGAGTTAGCGCTCCAGCCATGATTTTCCGCGTACGAACTGGGGTCGTAGTTGTAAATGCCCCAGTGATAATTGGTCAACTCTGTCTGGTCGTCTTCATTCCTCAACTCATCGTTGAGGTACTTTTCTATCCATGCGTTGTCGTAGAACGAGCGGCGTTTGATGTCGGGCCAGAACAGCAGTTCCATGAAGAACTCCATGCGGCGTTCCTTGAACAGGTCGTTGCGGGTGACCTTATCTTTTGCCGTATAATCGTCGGGGTTCATGTAAAACGCCCGCCGGTTCACCCTGTTGAAGCGTTCCACGGCAAGCGCGTCGGTGGTTTCGTCAGCTGCGCCCAGCACGGCTTCGGCATACATCAGGTAAACTTCCGCCAGACGGATAATGGGTGTTACCAGCCCGCTGTTGCCGTTGATGGCTACGCCTTCGGTATCCTGGCTGCTGCCTACAACAAACTTCTTGATGTTGCACTTGTTGTTCTCCACCGTCCACGAACCGTTTGCGGTGTGCGTGCCCAGATAGGGGTAATTGTAGCTTGCTACAAAGAGGTTGCCGCGCAAGCGCGACAGTCCGCCGTCGAGCACGTAGAGATGAAGCAGGTCATACTGCCCGTATACGCTTCCGCCCCAAGCGTTCAGGCCGTTGCAAAGCGTTCCCTTGTCGTTCTTTTCCGCCGATGCGCCTGTGGCCAGCGCATCCTGTCGGCTGTTGCCCAATCCGTAGGTCGTTACTCCGGGGATGAACTGGATGCCGAACAGTGTTTCGTCGTTGTTGTTGTTCTTCACTTTGAAGAGGTCTTCGTAGTCGTCCAACAACCCGTATTGCGATTGGGTCAGTACGTCGTTGGTCAGTGTTTTGGCTTGGGCGAAGTATGCGGTAGCCAGGTCGGCATTGCTGGCGGCTTCGTTGCGCGTCAGGTATTCCTGCGAGAAATGTCCGCCCAGGGCGAAGTCGGCAGCCGTGAGATAAAGCCGCGCCAACATGGCTTCCGCGCTGTATTTGGTTACGCGCCCTTTGTCGTCGGTCTCGGGTAGCCATTGGGCTGCATACTTCAAATCGTTGATGGCATACTGTATGACATCTTCAAAGCGGTTGCACGGAATGATCGGACTGAGCACCAGCTCTTCGGGCGAGTCTACAATAGGTACGTCGTGCCAGATCATGGCCAGATACCAGTAGGCTGTGGCGCGCATAAACCGCGCTTCGCCTTCGCAGGCGTTGGCCTTGGCTTCGTCCACACCGCTCTCGCGGGCGGTCGGAGCGTAATGGTTGACTACATAGTCCGATTGCGTAATGACGTTGTAGAGCGAGTTCCACGTGTTGTTCAGCCCCGCTGTACTGCTGTTTTCACTAAAAGTGGCATACGAATAGAAGGTCACTCCTGTTCCGTCCGTAACGATGTTGTTGGCGCGGCCTTCGAGCACAGTGTAACTGTTGGAGTTAAATTCAAACCATGGATTGGTATAAAGGTAAGCCGTTGCCGACCGCAGGTCTTCAATGGTGCGGAAAGATTCGCCGCCGGTTTTCTGCGTATCGGAAGCCACATGCAGGAAGTCTTCGCATCCGGTCGGCAAAAGCGCCGCGGTGAGGAAGCACATAAATATAATTTTCTTTTTCATAACTGACCAATTAAAAAGTTAAATCAAAACCGATGGTGTAAATTCGCGGGGTAGGCACGCGGCCCGTATCCACTCCGTACATCAGCATATCCTGGCCGGAGTAGGAATACTGCCCTTGCGTGGATCCGATTTCGGGGTCATAGCCCAGGTATTTGGTAAATGTATAGACGTTTTGCAAGTTGGCGTAGAGGCGCAGCTTCTCGAGTTTGAGCTTCTTCACCCACTGCCTGGGCAGGGTGTAGCCGATAGAGATGTTCTGTATGCGCAGGTACGACGCGTCTTCCACGAAACGGCTGCTTACCGTGTTGTTGGTATTGGGGTCTCCTTTGGCAATGCGTACTTGCGAGTCTTCGGCGCCGGGCAGTACATAGACGTTCCAGATGTCTTTGTTTTCGGAATCGCCGTCCCTGTAGCCGAGTTGGCAATAGTTGGCCGTAGTGTTGCGCAGGTTACCCGTACTGTTGGGGTCGTCGATGCGGCGGCGCAGCCAGTTGAAAGCTTTGTTGCCCACCGAACCATATAGCATGATGGAGAGGTCGATGCCTTTGTACGTAAATGTATTGGTGAAACCGAAAATAAACCTGGGCAACGGGTTGCCGATGTAACTGCGGTCGGCGTCATCGACGATGCCGTTCCCGTCGATGTCCTCAAAGAGCAGGTCGCCGATGTAGGTACTGTTAGGCAGGCTGCTCGCATTATTTGTGATAACGTCTCCTTTTCTGTACTTCACCGTAGCCACTTTCACGGTACTGGTGCCGTCGCCGTTGTCGGTAAGGAAATCGGCTGCCGAGTTGATGCGCCCGATGACGTTATAACCCCAGAATTGGCTGATGGGATGTCCTACAGCCGTATGGGTAACGGTGGAAGTAACTCCTCCGAGCTGGTACGTCCGGTTGATGAATGCCGCTTCGCTGTTCATTCGGGTGATCTCGTTCCGGTTGAGGCTGAACGACGCACTCGAATTCCATTTGAAGCTTTTCGTCACAATGTTGGTGGTGTTCAGCGTAAACTCAACTCCTTTATTTTCCATAGCTCCGATGTTATACCAGGGTGCGGTGGCGGCTCCGTTTCCGCTTGTGCCGAGATAGCCGGGCAGGTCGAGCTGCATGAGCAGGTCGTCCGTCTTCTTTATATAAACGTCGGCGATAAGTTCGATACGGTTGTCGAGGAAGTTGAAGTCGATACCGGCGTTCCATGAGCGGGTGGTTTCCCATGTCAGCAATTCGTTGGGGATGTTTCCCGTCCGCAAGCCGATGCCCCAGTTGCTCTGCACGTTGGCCAGGATGCTTTCGTATGCAAATGCGCTGACGTTGGAGTTGCCCACTTCACCATAACTCAAGCGGAATTTGAGGTTGTTGACCGCCTTTTTCAGCGGTTTGAAGAACGGCTCTTCCGATACGCGCCATGCCACGGCAGCCGACGGAAACACGCCCCACTGGTAGCCCTGCGCAAAGTTGGACGACCCGTCGTTGCGGAATGTTCCGGTAAAGAGGTAGCGGTCTTTGTAGTTGTAGAGCAAGCGGCCGAAGAACGAAACAAATTTGCGGTTGCTGCTGTTGCCGCTGTTGGTGGCGTAGTTGGCATCGCCGGCGTCCAGCCCTTTGAGGTCGTTCGCCCCGTGCGTGCGCTGGCCTTGCAGGTATTCGCGGTGGTAAGAGTTCATCTCCTGGCCCAGCATGAGCGTAAAGCGGTGGTCTTTGTGCAGGGTATAATTGAAGTTGAACAGGTTCTTCCATGTCCATGAGAGAGAGAATGTCTTAGCTGCCTGCGTATCCGCATACGAATTGATGGATGATCCCATTTCGTATGCCGGCAGAAAGTATTGGTAGTTGTCGATCGTACCCTCACCGGTAAATTCGGAGCGATAGTTGAACCACTTCACAGGTTGTACTATAATATACAGGTTGCTGCGGGCGTTGAATTTCTTGTTGTCCCTGTCCATGAGGCTCGCCTTGCCCAGCGGGTTGTTGTATCCGCTCAGATTGCTGTCAAACGCGGAGTCCGGTCCGCCATACGAGCCGTCGGCATTCAACACGGGAACTTGAGGCGACTGGAACAGTGCATTGGGAATGATCTCCCAGTTGGCGATGCTGGTCTCCTGCTCGGTATAACCAACATTGACAGTACCGCCCACCTTCAGCCAGTTGCGTACCTGCACGTCCGATGCAACGCGGAGTGTTACACGCTCGAAGCCTGACCCTACGGTGATACCGTCCTGATTCATGTATCCTCCCGATATGGAGTAATTGTTCGTTCTGTTGCCGCCACGCACCGACAGGTTGTAGCTTTGCATACCTGCTCCGCCGAAGATGGCATCTTGCCAGTCCGTACCGTCGCTCAGCGTTTCGGGATGGCTGAAGGCGTCTTTGCGGTTGGAGTCATAGCCGTAGGCATGCTGCAGTTCATTGTAGTGTTGCGCATAAGCAGGTAGCTTCATCATGTCGATTTTGTTGGGCAACTCCTGATGGCCATAATAGGTATTGAAGTTGACCTTTGGCTGCCCTTCCTTTCCTTTCTTCATGGTGATGATGATAACGCCGTTGGCCGCCTGAGAACCATAAATGGCTGTGGCCGAAGCGTCTTTCAATACTTCCATGCTTTCGATGTCAGCAGGGTTGATGCCTGCTATGGCGTTCGTTTGGTTCGATCCGGTGCTACCGCTGATAATCATACCGTCCACCACATAGATAGGTTCGTTGCTGCTGTTGATAGAGTTCACTCCACGGATCTGGATGGAACTTCCACCGCCGGGCACACCGGAGTTCTGCATCATAATCAAACCGGAAACCTTACCTTGCAATGCCTGGTCGATGGTGGTGGGTACGGACTTCTCGATGCTCGCCGCACCTACGGAAACTACAGAACCGGTGAGGTCGCTACGCCGCATGGTGCTATATCCATCGTTTGTTATAACTACTTCATCGAGCATTTTTGTATCTTCTTTCAACACAATTGTCAATGAATTCCGTCCGTTCAGTGGAATTTCCTGAGACTGGTAACCCAAAAAAGAAACAACGAGTGTCGCATTTCGAGGAACATTTAGTCTAAAATTACCGTTGATATCACTGATGATACCGTTGGTAGTACCTTTTTGCAAGATATTGGCGCCGATAACCGGTTCACCACTTGCATCTTCTATTACGCCTTTTACCGTTATGTTCTGTGAGTATACCCATACAGGTATCAGGAATAATAAAAACAATAAGCTTTGGCGCTTAATTTTAATGTAATCCATAAATATTAAAAATTAAATTAATACGTAAACAGTACCCTTTACAGAAATAGCTTGCGAAAATACCCATACAGGTATCAGCAACAGAAAGAACAGACCTAACGGCCTCAAACAATAAATTCGTGCTCTTCATGAAATCATTCTTTTAAATTAATAACATAAGTTGGTAAACTCTATTTTCGCTTACAAAAGTATAATGAATCGCGCTTATCTATATATTCCTTTGTTTCATTATGTTTGCTGATTGTTACATCAACTTTCGAAAATGTTACAAAAGTTTGCAGAATTGTAACATACAACACGTAGGAAGCGCTATAGAAGGTTTTTTCTGCTAAGACTTTTTATATTAGGATAAAGAGTATTATGGTGGGAATACTCAAAGGGGGGATGATTTCCAGGAACGAGAAAAGGGCGCCACAAGCTAACTTATGGCACCCTCTTTCCTATTAAAAATCGAATCAGATTATGTTTAGATAAGTTCGATGCTCCTTTTAACGAAATTGTTCAGCGCTTCCCCTTTCAACATATTGTTTTGTAGTAGAACCAGGTCAATGAGCTGACGAATAACTTTATTCTTTTTAGCATAATCCGAATATACTGTTTCCTTTTGAGTCTTCAGATTGTTTAGCTTATCATCCAATGCATCCAACTCGTCTTTTTCTGATGTTGGAATCTCTTCTTCTTTCTTGCCTTTTTGGCTGTCTTTAAGTTCGTTACGACGTTTGGACGCTTCATCTATCTGCAATTGGATAGGAGATATGGCATTACCACATTCTTTTTCTTCCGATGATAATATATCTTTTATGATCTTATGATCGGAGTTCAGCACAAGATTATACATATCGGGCATCTCTCCATAAAAACTCATGCCGGCCTGAATATTAGCCATTTCCTTCATACGGCGCATGTATTCACTTTGCGTGATCATAATTGGGCTACCGTTTTCACCCAGAGCTTGCGTCATCACATGAAATTCCACTTTATCCATACCCGATAATTGGCTCTTGAATGTGGCGGTAAGAGCTTCTTGTTTGTCTGCTGCCAAGATGTCAGCTTTCTTATCTTCTTTTACAATCAGATGATCAACAACGTCACTGTCTACACGTGTAAAACGGGATTTCTCAAATTTCTGTTCTAACATGCTGACTAAGGCAATGTCCAACTGGCCATCCATCAACAATACGTTGTAGCCTTTGCCGGTTGCATCTTCAATGTAGCTATATTGTTCGTCCTTGCTATTTGTATACAGATAGATCAGGTTGCCTTCTTTATCTGTCTGATTGTCTTTAATGAGTGTTTTGTATTCCTCAAAAGTATAATGCCTGTTATCCGTGTCTGTAAACAGGGCGAATTTTTGTGCTTTGTCATAAAAGTCTTCCTGGGTCAACATTCCGTAGTTAATGAAGATTTTCAGGTCATTCCACTTTTCCTCGAATTGTTTTCTGTCATTCTTAAAGATCGATTGCAGCCGGTCGGATACTTTTTTGGTAATGTGAGTGGATATCTTCTTGACATTAGAATCACTTTGCAAATAAGAACGGGATACATTCAATGGAATATCCGGTGAATCGATAACTCCATGAAGTAATGTTAAGAAGTCAGGAACAATACCTTCTACAGAATCTGTAACGTACACTTGATTACTGTATAGTTGTATCTTGTTCTTGCTTAAATCAATATTACTCTTGATCTTAGGGAAGTATAGGACACCGGTTAAGTGGAACGGGTAGTCAACATTCAGATGAATCCAGAAAAGCGGCTCATCGGACATCGGATATAACTCACGATAGAACTTTTTATAATCCTCATCTGTTAAATCGCTCGGTTTGCGTGTCCACGAAGGAGTTGTGTCATTGATGATATTGTCTTCATTCGTTTCCACTTGCTTACCCTCTTTCCACTCTTTTTTCTTTCCGAAAGCAATAGGTACAGGGAGGTATTTGCAGTATTTGTTCAGCAGGGTAGATATGCGTGATTCTTCCAGAAATTCTTTGGATTCATCGTCAATATATAGAATGATGTCGGTTCCCCGGTCTTCTTTTTCAATATCTTCAATGGTGAACTCCGGGCTACCGTCACAACTCCACTTAACGGCCTGGCTGCCTTCCTGATATGATTTAGTGATAATTTCAACTTTCCCGGCCACCATAAATGCGGAATAGAAACCCAATCCAAAGTGTCCGATAATGGCATTGGCGTCATCCTTATACTTATCAAGGAAGTCATTTGCACCGGAGAAAGCAATCTGGTTTATGTATTTTTCTATTTCTCCGGCAGTAAGACCTATACCGCGGTCAGAGATCGTAATGGTATTCTTTCCTAATGACACATGAATCGTGAGATCACCCAATTCGCCTTTGAAATCGCCTTTGGAAGCTAATGTTTTTATCTTCTGGGTCGCATCGATTGCATTGGATACCAATTCACGAAGGAAAATTTCATGATCACTATACAGGAACTTCTTAATTACGGGGAAAATGTTGTCTGTTGTTACCCCAATATGACCTTTTTGCATAATAATTTAATACTGTTTTTAGTTAAACCATATAATATCTTTTTCCATTCAGTCGCAAAAAAAATACCAAGCCCGCAGGCCTGACATTTTGACGTATATATAATGAATACTATTTATCCTGCATTCACTTCCTGTGGTTCTATTTTCATATCCAACCCGTTCTTTTCTTCATTCAGAGAAATATGAACCGAGTCGCCACTATTGATTTGAGAACCAACAATAAGTTCAGCCAGGCCATCTTCCAGACAGGTCTGAATAGCACGCTTTAACGGACGCGCTCCAAACCGTACGTCATAACCTTTGTTGGCAACGAACTCCCTTGCTTTTTCGTCGATTATAATCTTATAGCCAATGGCATCCATTCTTTCCAGCAATTCGGCCAATTCGATATCAATGATCTTCTTTATTGCATCCAAATGGAGATGATCGAATGTTATTATCTCATCAACACGATTGATAAACTCAGGGGCAAAAGATTTATTCAAGGTCTTCCGGATTACGCTTCTTGCATACTCTTTGTCGTCTAACCGGCTTTGAGTGGCGAATCCGACTCCTCTGCCAAAATCATTCAGTTGACGCGTTCCGATATTGGAAGTCATAATGATCACCGTATTCTTGAAACTGACCATTCTGCCCAAACTATCCGTCAAACGTCCTTCATCCATGATCTGAAGCAATATGTTAAATACATCGGAATGGGCTTTCTCGATTTCATCAAGCAAGACGATGGAGTAGGGCCTTCGACGAACCTTTTCGGTCAACTGGCCACCTTCTTCGTAACCAACATATCCCGGAGGCGCTCCAACAAGGCGGGAAACCGTAAATTTCTCCATGTATTCGCTCATGTCAATGCGTATCAATGCATCCGTGGAGCCAAACATAAACCTGGCCAATTCCTTGGCAAGATGTGTTTTACCGACCCCTGTCGGCCCCAGGAACATGAAAGTACCTATCGGTTTATTCGGGTCCTTGATACCTGCACGGCTACGAAGGACAGCCTTGGTCAATCTTTCAATTGCGGCATCCTGTGCAATGATCTTAGATTGCAACTTATCTTTCATTCCTGTGAGTTTAATACCTTCGGCCTGCGCCATACGTTGCACCGGAATACCTGTCATCATGGAAACCACATTGGCGACATCTTCTTCATCAACAGTCCGGCGATGATTTTTCAGGCAGGCTTCCCATTCCTGTTTCATTGCTTTCAACCGATCCGACAGTTCTCTTTCCTTATCACGGAAGCTTGCCGCCAATTCGTAGTTTTGTGATTTTACAGCCTCGTTCTTCCTGGTTTTAGCTTCTTCGATGAACTTTTCCTGCGCTTCAATTTCTTTAGGAACGCTAACATTGGTCAGATGTACGCGCGAACCTGCTTCATCCAAGGCGTCAATGGCTTTATCCGGGAAATTGCGATCGGTAATATACCTGTCTGTCAATTTGACGCAGGCTTCCAAAGCGGCTTCCGTATAATTAACATTGTGGTGGTCTTCATATTTATCTTTGATGTTCTGCAATATTTGCTGCGTTTCTTCGGGGGTGGCCGGCTCGACTATTACCTTTTGGAAACGACGCTCCAATGCGCCATCTTTTTCAATATTCTTTCTGTACTCATCGAGTGTGGTGGCGCCAATGCACTGTATTTCACCACGCGCCAAAGCCGGCTTAAGCATATTGGCAGCATCCATGGAACCTGCCGCAGAGCCTGCACCGACTATCGTATGAATTTCATCAATAAACAGAATGACATTCGGATTCTTCTGTAACTCGTTTAAGATGGATCGAATACGTTCTTCGAATTGTCCACGATATTTTGTTCCCGCCACAACAGAGGTCATATCCAAAGCCATGACCCGTTTGTTGAACAAAATGCGGGAAACCCTCTTCTGAACAATACGGAGCGCAAGGCCTTCGACTATTGCGGATTTACCTACTCCCGGTTCTCCGATGAGAACGGGATTGTTTTTCTTTCTGCGACTTAAGATCTGCACTAAGCGTTCGATCTCACATTCACGCCCTACAACAGGATCCAATCGACCTTCTTCAGCCGCTTTGGTCATATCCATACCAAAGTTGTCCAAGGCGGGAGTGTCATTGGCAGACTTCTTCTGAGTCACAACATGCTGTCTACCGGCGGAACGTGATCCATTCATTTCCTCTTCGTCATCATGTTCGGTAAATTCCAGTCCGGACCTGATACCGGGTTGCAGGGGTAACTGTTCAAATACCTTTTTATAGTTTACGCTGTTCTTCTCCAGTACGGAGGCGGCGACGTTATTCCTATCCTTTAATATGGCCAGAAGGATATGCTCCGTATCGGCCACATCTTTCTTTAACAGGCGGGCTTCAAGGATACACATTTTTAATATCTTGGCCGATTCATCAGATAATGGAATCTCAGCATTGGGCAATAGCATGTCATCCTGATGTTTCTTCAGAATGGATTCTATGTTTTGTTTAATTGTGGTAAAGTCTGTGTTAAGTTTTGAAAGTACTTCCATTGCTTTTCCTTCACCGTTGCGAATCAAACCGAGCAACAAATGCTCAGGCCCGATATAACCGCTCTTCAGACGGTTTGCTTCTTCCTTACCATATACGATGATATCGGATATTCGTTGCGAAAAATGGTTACTCATGTAATATCTCCTTTATAAATACGGTGCAAATATAATCATTTTGACTTATTTGCTAAAATCTTCTTTATCTTCTATATCTGGGGAAACAAATACCATGCCACAATTTGATTAATGTATATTTACAAAGTATATCGTTTTACAACATTCCTGAGCGGAAAGTTTTTTCGGGAAACGTTTTGTATGTCGTGGAAAAGTAGTACTTTAGCGTGGTTTTTCGTAAGCCGAATGTATAATTAATAATCATTTTAAATGTTAGAACAAGACAGAATTATAAAGATCAACATCGAGGAGGAGATGAAGTCGTCCTACATCGACTATTCGATGTCGGTGATTGTTTCCCGCGCACTTCCGGATGTCAGGGACGGATTTAAACCGGTTCATCGCAGAATCCTTTACGGAATGATGGAACTTGGAAATACTTCAGATAAACCCTATAAAAAATCAGCAAGAATCGTAGGCGAAGTGTTGGGAAAATACCACCCCCATGGCGACTCATCCGTATATTTCGCCATGGTACGCATGGCGCAGGAGTGGGCCATGCGATACCCGCTGGTTGACGGACAGGGCAACTTCGGTTCCGTGGATGGCGACAGCCCGGCGGCTATGCGTTATACGGAAGCGCGCCTGAACAGGCTCGGCGAAGAGATGATGCAGGACCTCTATAAAGAAACCGTTGACTTCGATCCGAACTTCGACAATACGCTCCAGGAGCCTAAAGTCATGCCGGCCCGCATCCCCAACCTTCTGATAAACGGAGCTTCGGGCATTGCCGTAGGTATGGCCACGAATATGCCTCCGCACAACCTGGAGGAAGTTATCGATGCCTGTGTTGCCTATCTTGACAATACAGGGATCGCCGTTGAAGAACTGATGGAATACGTAAAAGCGCCGGATTTTCCCACAGGCGGTTTCATCTATGGCGTCAGTGGTGTGCGTGAGGCTTATCTGACCGGTCGCGGCCGCGTAATCATGCG
>JAIRNG010000144.1 GCA_031258135.1 Mediterranea sp. (in: CFB group bacteria) | reverse complement strand
TGTGGAAAAGACCACTACCCCATGATGTGAGTCACAGGTATGGCTCTATTAAGTTGTTGCACAAGACTTCCCCAGGCCAAAGCGTTGGCGTGGGGGAGCTCTTTTTTTAAATTGAAAATTGAAAATGAAGATAGGTACACGGATGACGCGGATGACGCGGATGAACGCGGATGATAAAATAGTAGAGACGCAAAATTTTGCGTCTCTACATCATTACATCACAATCACATTACAATCAGACGATAGAATTAAATAAATCCGTGTTCATCCGCGTAATCTGTGTCTACTTTCTCTTTTTCTCCTTTTATCTCCATGTAACATCTCTTTTTCCTCTTTTTCTCTATTTATCTCCGTGTAACTCCGTAACTCCATGTCTCTGTGTTTAGCGTAATTTTCAATTTTCAATTCTCAATTCTCAATTTAATAAGACTATCTCCTCTATCACCTGCGGATAGTGCTCGTACTCCAACGCATGCACCCTGTTTGCCACATCTTCCGGGGTATCGGCAGGCAGAACGGGGCAGGTGACCTGCCGGATAACCTCGCCTTCGTCGTAACACTCATTTACATAATGTATGGTGATCCCCGTTTCCGTCTCTGCGGCAGCCACTACCGCCTCGTGGACATGGTGTCCGTACATGCCTTTGCCGCCATGCTTAGGCAACAACGACGGATGTATGTTTATTATTTTGTTGGGATAGGCCTGCAAAACAGCATCAGGAACACGGGCCAGGAATCCGGCGAGCACAATAAAATCAATATCGTACTTCTTCAGAACGGCCAGCACGTTCGCCCCTCCGCTCTCCCACTCCTCGCGCAAAAACACTTCGGAAGGCACCCGGAGAATTCCGGCGCGCTCCAGAACGAAAGCCTTACTCCGGTTGGAGACAACCAGCCGGACAGAGATTGTTTCACTGTCCCTGAAATAACGAATGATATTCCCGGCGTTCGAACCGGAACCGGAAGCAAAAATAGCGATGTTTTTAGTCATATTGCGGAAGATTGAGTGCACAAAAGCATGAAAAATGTGCAGGAAACCGTATTTTGTTATTCAAATATTTGCTGGGAACAATTAATATTTATTCCTTTGCATCGCAAATTTAAAGGAATAAATCTGATTATTAACTAAAAATTAAAAAGTTATGTCTGAAATTGCATCAAGAGTAAAAGCTATTATCGTTGATAAATTAGGCGTTGAAGAATCAGAAGTCACCACCGAAGCGAGCTTCACTAATGATTTAGGAGCGGACTCTCTTGACACAGTGGAACTTATCATGGAGTTCGAGAAAGAATTTGGAATATCTATTCCTGACGATCAGGCAGAAAAGATCGGCACTGTGGGCGACGCTGTTTCTTATATAGAGGAACACGCTAAGTAATCTGTTTCTATATTTATATGGAATTAAAAAGAGTTGCAGTAACAGGTCTTGGAGCCATCACTCCCATTGGGAACAATGTTCCCGGATTTTGGGAAAACCTTGTTAACGGGGTTAATGGAGCAGGGCCTATTACTCATTTCGATGCATCGCTTTTCAAGACTCAATTTGCGTGTGAAGTGAAAAACTTCGACGCAACGCAATACATGGACCGCAAAGAGGTGCGCAAGATGGATCTGTACGCGCAGTACGCCATCGCCGTGGCTAAAGAAGCGGTAACAGACTCGGGCCTTGACATCGAAAATGAAGACCGTACCAGAATCGGTGTGATCTTCGGAGCCGGAATCGGAGGTATCAATACGTTCGAAGAAGAAGTCAGCAACTACGCGCTGACCGAAGACAAAGTTCCAAGATTCAACCCATTCTTTATCCCCAAAATGATCTCGGACATCGCCGCCGGACAGATATCGATCATGTATGGATTTCATGGACCCAACTACGCAACATGCGCGGCATGCGCCACTTCAACCAACGCTATCGCCGACGCCTTTAATCTTATCCGTCTGGGTAAGGCTAACGTCATCGTGTCCGGAGGTTCGGAAGCCGCTATCACGCCGGCCGGCGTAGGAGGATTCAACGCTATGCATGCGCTGTCTACACGCAACGACAGTCCGGAATCCGCTTCACGCCCGTTCAGCGCAAGCCGTGACGGCTTCGTGATGGGTGAAGGCGGCGGCTGCCTTGTTCTGGAAGAACTGGAACATGCAAAAGCCCGTGGGGCTAAAATCTATGCCGAACTTGTCGGCACCGGACTTTCGGGAGACGCATATCACCTGACAGCTTCACATCCGGAAGGGCTTGGAGCGAAACTGGTGATGATGAACGCATTGGAAGATGCCGGAATGAAACCGGAAGACGTTGATTATATCAACGTTCACGGCACATCAACCCCTGTTGGTGACATTTCAGAGGTTAAAGCCATCAAAGAGGTATTTGGCGATCACGCTTATAAACTCAATATCAGCTCATCGAAATCAATGACCGGACACCTTCTCGGTGCGGCCGGAGCTGTTGAAGCTATCGCAAGTATCCTTGCCGTTAAAAATGATATTGTACCTCCGACGAACAACCATACAGAGGGAGACAACGACGAGAACATCGACTATGGCCTCAACTTTACGTTCAATAAAGCCCAGAAGCGTGAAGTAAAAGTAGCCTTGTCCAATACGTTTGGATTCGGCGGCCATAATGCATGCGCGATTTTCAGAAAATACGCAGAGTAAGGTCGTGTTACGTAACCAGATAGACAAAATAAGGCTTCTGTTCCGCAAGGACAGAAAGTCTTATTTTTGTTTTTACCGGATACTTGGGTTCTATCCCCACAATATCGAACTGTACGAACAGGCGCTGCTGCACAAATCGACCTTTCTCCGTTCCAAACACGGACGGCTGATCAACAACGAACGATTGGAGTTTCTGGGAGACGCCATACTGGACGCTATCGTCGGCGATATCGTCTATAAGCGCTTCGAAGGCAAAGGAGAAGGGCATCTGACCAATACGCGTTCCAAGATCGTACAACGTGAAACGCTGAACAAGCTGGCGGTGGAGATCGGGCTGGACAAACTGATCAAATATTCCACCCGCTCCCTGTCACACAACAGTTACATGTACGGCAACGCGTTCGAGGCCTTCATCGGAGCCATTTATCTGGATCAGGGATACGGAAGATGCAAGAAATTCCTCGAGAAACGCATTATCGAAAAATACATCGACCTTGATAAACTATCTAAAAAAGAGGTCAATTTCAAATCCAAACTCATTGAATGGTGCCAGAAGAATAAGGTAGAGGTATCCTTCGAACTGATCGAACAAACGTTGGACGAGATGAGCAACCCTGTCTTCCAGACCGAAGTACGGATTGAAGGAATAACTATCGGGGACGGAACCGGATACTCTAAGAAGGAGTCCCAGCAAAACGCCGCAAAGATAGCGTTGAGGAAAATCAAAAACGACCACGACTTTGTTCTGGATATTTATGAAGCCAAAGAAGCGGCAAGATGCCCTGTCGCCCTATCCCCCGAAGGAGATGCCCAACCGGCGGCCCTGGATAATTAGATCATGATCTTGGGGTACGGCCTTTAATTTTCCGGCAACTTCACCGAGCGGCAGGGATGAAATTTTGTTCCCGCTCCAGGTCACCATACGCCCAAACTCACCCCGGGCAATCAATTCTGTGGCATGACCACCCATTCGCGTAGCCAGATTGCGGTCGAATGGGGTAGGCGACCCGCCGCGCTGTATATATCCAAGCACCGTCTCACGGGTCTCGATGCCCGTTTCATATTCTATTTCCTGTGCAATATATTCCGCCGCACGCTTCTTATCGCCTTTCATCACCCCTTCGGCAACGACGACGATTGAATAGGCTTTCCCTTTCTTCAGGCGGCGAATGATCGTATCGCCAATGTTCCTGATGTCATACGGGATCTCAGGGATCAGGATCACGTCTCCACCGCCCGCCATGCCGGAATACAACGCAATCCAACCGGCTTTATGCCCCATCACTTCAATCACCATCACCCGCTTATGCGAACTTGCCGTAGAGTGCAGGCGATCGATCGCATCGGTGGCAATGCTGACCGCAGTATCGAAACCAAAGGAGAAATCCGTTCCCCAGATATCATTATCTATCGTTTTGGGAACAGAAACAAGATGAACACCCATAGCGGCAAATCTCGCCGCCGTCTTCTGCGTACCGTTACCGCCGATACAAACAATACAATCCAAGCCTAATTCCTGTATGTTCCGGACAATTTCCCCCGGCTTATCCATACCGGTGGCAAGGTCTCTCTTCTTGAAAGGTTTTTCGCGCGAAGTCCCCAGGATGGTGCCTCCCATATTCAATAGTCCGGATAGCGACTTTTCATCCAATATTTCGACATCTTTAGCCAACAACCCCTGAAACCCGCTGTGTATACCGACAATCTCCATGCCATAATGATGAATAGCCGTTTTACACACGCCGCGAATCGTGGCATTGATTCCGGGACAGTCCCCTCCTGATGTTAAAATACCGATTTTCATCGTCCGATAAACCTTAAATAATTAACCATTTATGATTATTTACGTGGTAAAGATAGAAAAAAAAGATAAATAAGGTTATTTTTGCGCTGCCAAACGTCATATACAGGAATTTGAGATGAATATCACCAGGATTATAGGCAAGGTTTTTGAACCCAGATTAAAGCAGATAGACCGGTATGCTACACAGGCAGGAGAAATTCAGTACAATGTACTGATGAAGCTCCTCAGGAAAGCGGAAAATACGGAATGGGGCGGGAAATACGATTACAAATCGATTCGCAGCTACGAGGAGTTCCGCCAACGTGTACCCGTACAGACATACGATGATATCAAGCCGTGGGTGGAACGTCTCAGAAAGGGCGAAAAGAATCTCATCTGGCCCTCGGATATCAGATGGTTCGCCAGATCTTCGGGTACGACGAACGATAAAAGCAAGTTCCTGCCTGTAAGCAAAGAGTCGCTTCAGGATATTCACTATAAAGGAGGGGCGGATGCTGTGGCCATGTATCTCAGGATCAATCCGGACAGCCGGTTCTTCTCGGGAAAAGGCGTCATCCTGGGAGGAAGCCACAGGCCCAACCATAACTCAAAACATAGCTTGGTGGGTGATCTTTCGGCCATTCTGATTCAAAACGTAAGTCCGGCCGTGAACTTTCTTCGTGTTCCCGGCAAGAAAATCGCCCTGATGGACGAATGGGAAACCAAGATCGAAGCCATCGCAAACAGCACTATACATGCAAACGTAACCAGCCTTTCGGGAGTTCCTTCCTGGTTTCTGGTACTTATTAAACGGGTGCTTGAGAAAACCGGCAGGCGGACGCTGGAAGAAGTATGGCCAAACCTTGAGGTCTTCTTCCACGGTGGTGTAAGTTTCAATCCCTACCGCGAGCAATATAAACAGATTATCCACTCGCCGGAAATGCGCTATGTAGAGACATACAACGCCTCAGAAGGTTATTTCGGCACACAGAATGACCTGTCGGACCCATCCATGCTGATCATGATAGACTACGGCATCTTCTACGAATTTGTTCCGTTGGAAGATATGGGATCGGAAAATCCCCGCGTCTGCAGCCTTAACGAAGTGGAACTGAACAGGAACTACGCCATGCTTATCTCCACTTCCTCGGGATTATGGAGATACATGATCGGCGATACCGTGAAGTTTACGAATAACAAACCCTATAAGTTTGTCATTACCGGTCGCACGAAACATTACATCAATGCGTTTGGTGAAGAACTTATCATAGACAACGCAGAAAAGGGATTGACCAGGGCATGTGTCGAAACCGGAGCGCAGGTAAGCGAATACTCGGCGGCGCCGGTGTTCATGGACGCCAACGCGAAATGCCGCCACCAATGGCTGATCGAATTTGCCAGAATGCCCGACTCCGTAGAACGTTTCGCCAGTATACTCGACTATACCCTTAAAGAAGTAAATTCCGACTACGAAGCTAAACGCTGGAAAGACATCGCACTGCAACCACTGGAAGTGATCGTAGCCCGTGACGGATTGTTCCATGACTGGCTCAAAGAAAAAGGAAAACTGGGCGGGCAGCATAAAGTGCCGCGCCTGAGCAACGTACGCGACCACATCGAAGAAATGCTGGCATTGAATTGAGAAATAGAATCAGTCCGGGATAATGAAAAGAGTTAAACCGATCAAGATCATTATAATACTCACACAACACCCCGCATTAGGCCCGTTACTTATGCCTTATGCCGCCGAAGACAGGCCGGATGGAACTAAACAGATAACCGACCCGGGCAACCGCCTGCCTCCCCATATCGCTTCAAGGATAAACGAAGTAGAACGTCAGGCCATAGAAATGGCGTCCAGATACTCCGAAAAGAACCTGATGAAGGTCTTCTCCAAGGAAACGGTGATTCCCGTTTTCTATAAGAAACTAACGGAAGAACAGTTCAAAAAAGCGATCCGCCCGTTTATCGACCGGAAGATTATAGAAATGCTTGAACTGATCCGTACCGGAAAGATTCCTTTCTACCAGAACGAAAAGGGGAACAAGATACTGTATCCCCACAACAGGATAGACGTTTCCCCATACCATACCGACGTAGTGTTCGACTTTGAAGCCGATAACAAGAACTTCCATTACTCGTTGCAATGTTACAGGAACGGCGAACCTGTTTCCCTGTCAGACAAAAAACCGGTAATCGTTCTTACATCATCACCGGCAACGATGTTACTGGGGAATGAACTGCACTTCTTTCAGAATATCAGTTCGATGCGCATACTGCCTTTCACGAACAAGGCGAAAGTCAGCGTCGACATATCGGAGACAGACAAGTACCTGGAGAAGATCGCACTTCCCGTGTTGCGTTACCATAATATAACCTTTTCAGGATTACGGATCGTTGAAGAAGAACGGGCGTGCGAGCCTGTTCTTTCCGTAGAAGAGAATATATACGACACCGCCGTTCTGAAACTGAACTTCCTTTATGGCAACGAGACCTTTTATCCGGGTTCCACAGCCAACAGGAAGTCGGCGAAAGCCCGGACCGATGATGACGGAAGAGTGTCTATCCGCTATTTCTACAGGGATATAGAGAAAGAGAAGCATTTCGTAAAACTGCTGAAAGATGCACATCTGACCCTGATAGGCGATAGCCATTTCAAACTCCGTAATGACGCCCCTGAAAAGGATTTGGTGGAATGGATCACGGTTAACCGTGAAATGTTGATAAAGGAGTTCCACGTACTCGGCAGTGCGGGTGATGCCGGCTATTGCCTGAATAGTATTCGCATGGAACAGGAGGTAACCGAAGAACGCGATTGGTTCGAGCTTCACATGACAGTGGTGATCGGTGAGTTCCACATTCCATTCATCTGTTTCCGCAAAAATATTCTTGCCGGACAAAGAAAATATTTCCTGCCCGACGGAAAAGTCTTTCTACTGCCCGAAGAGTGGTTCAACAAATATACAGACCTGTTGGAGCACAGCGAAGCGGACAAAATCAATGAGGAAAACATCCGCATCAAACATGCATTTGTAAGTTTGGTGGAGCTGGCGCTTAACGACGATCTCAAAAAGAAAATAAAATACCAGATCAAGGAGGAATCGGAACCACCCGCAGAGTTTAAAGCCAAGCTCCGCCAATACCAGAAAGAGGGCTTCAACTGGATGGTACACCTGGGCAAACACCACTTTGGCGGATGCCTGGCAGACGATATGGGGTTAGGAAAAACCCTGCAAACGCTATCACTGCTTCAATACGTCCATAACGATCACGACGTGGTATCGGCATCCCTCATCGTGATGCCTCCTTCCCTCTTACATAACTGGCGAAAAGAAATCGCCCGGTTCACCACACTGACCGTCTATGAGTTCACCGGTGCATCCGGAACAGCAAACTTCAAACCCATATTCGACCGCTACAACCTGATACTGACCAGCTATGGGATCATGAGAAACCATATAGAGACCCTCAGTCAATATCGTTTTGAGTATGTGGTGCTGGACGAAAGCCAATACATCAAAAACAGTGACTCACAAACGTTTAAAACGGCCACCCTGCTCCGAAGCAACCGAAAACTGATACTGACCGGAACGCCTATCGAGAACTCGCTGAAAGACCTGTGGTCGCAGTTCCACTTTCTGCAACCGGACCTGCTCGGGCAGGAAACGGCTTTCCAGAAACTGTTCATCAACCCGATCAAACAAGGAGACGAACGGATCGAAGCCAAGTTGCAACGCCTCATCACCCCATTCATTCTGAGAAGAAGCAAAGAAGAGGTGGCTCCTGAACTGCCCCCGCTGACAGAAGAAATCATCTATTGTGAGATGACGGAAAAGCATAAAGAGGTCTACGAAAAAGAGAAGAACAGCTTTCGCAACATACTGCTCCAATCAAAAGCGGGTGAGGAAAGAGCGTCCAACTTCACCGTACTCGAAGGTATCAACAGGTTACGCCAATTGGCATGCCACCCGCGAATGATCCATAAAGAGTTCCAAGGCGCGTCCGGGAAACTGCAGGAAATCATTTCCACCTTCGAGACACTACGGAGCGAAGGACACAAAGTTCTCATCTTCTCCTCATACGTGAAACATCTGGAAATCATTGCCGAAGCCTTCAACGCCAACAATTATCCGTATGCACTGCTAACCGGATCATCAACCAACCGTGAAGAGGAAATCAAACGTTTCACCGATACGAAAAGAATACAGGCTTTCCTCATTTCGCTAAAAGCCGGAGGAGTAGGACTGAACCTTACCCAGGCGGACTACGTATTCATCATCGACCCCTGGTGGAATCCGGCCGCTGAACTGCAAGCCATCAGCCGCGCCCACCGCATCGGACAATACAAGCAGGTTTTCGCTTACCGCTTCATCACCGAAGGCAGCATTGAAGAGAAGATCGTCCGGCTACAGGAAGAAAAGAAAGAACTCTTCAGCGCGTTCATTACAGATAACAATCCATTGAAGAGCCTGGACGACAAGGACTGGGCCAAGTTGCTGGAAGAATAAGACGGCCCGGCGCATGAACAGGTATGCCGGTGTTTTTCATCCTTTATTGGAGTGGAAAGCCTGCTAAAGTCCTTGACTTTGCGGACAGGCGGTAATCCCGATTTTTATCCGGTACGCTTATCATTCGCAATTTTTATGTATATTTGCTAAAAAATAACCCCTATGTTCAGCAAAGAAACATATATGCAGCGCAGAGCCCTGCTGAAAAAAACGATAGGCTCAGGAGTCGCGCTCTTCCCGGGCAACGATGATATGGGACTGAATTATGCGGATAACGCCTTTCGTTACCGTCAGGATTCTACTTTCCTGTATTTCTTCGGTTTGTCGTTTGCCGGCCTGTCGGCCATTATCGACATGGATGAAGATAAAGAGATCATCTTCGGAGACGAATTGACCATTGATGATATTGTGTGGATGGGCGTGCAACCCACGTTAAAAGAGAAAAGCGAACGCGTGGGGATAACGCTGACCCGGCCTGCGGCGGAAATAACGGAATACCTCCGCAAGGCTGTACGGAAAGGACAGTCCATCCATTACCTGCCCCCTTACCGCCCGGAGCACAGGATCAAACTGTTGGAATGGCTGGATATCCCCTTTGCCCGGCAGGAAGGCTCGATACCGTTTATTCAGGCGGTTGTGGCCCAACGGAACTATAAATCGGACGAGGAGATCGTTGAAATAGAAAAGGCTTGCAACATCACGGCCGATATGCACGTCGCAGCCATAAAAGCCGTAGCGCCGGGCATGTACGAATATGAAGTGGCCGCCATTCTCGAAGGAGTGGCCTTTGCCGCAGGCGGCAACCTCTCCTTTCCCACGATCGCCACGATAAACGGACAAACCTTGCATAACCATTATCATGGCAACAAAGTGAAACCGGGCGACCTGTTCCTTATTGACGCCGGAGCGGAAACCCCCATGGGATATGCCGGAGATATGTCATCCACGATCCCAGCCGACAGGAAGTTCACCTCCCGCCAACGTGAAATCTACGAAATACAAAACCGTATGCACCTGGAATCCGTCAAGGCGCTGCGTCCGGGAATCACGTTCATGGAAGTCTATGATCTGTCGGCGCGCGTCATGGTAGAAGGCCTGAAACAGGCCGGATTGATGAAAGGCAATGCCGGAGACGCCGTGCGGGAAGGCGCTCATGCCATGTTCTATCCACATGGGTTGGGCCATATGATGGGACTGGATGTGCACGATATGGAAAACCTGGGTGAAACCTGGGTCGGCTATGACGGCAAACCAAAGAGCGCACAGTTCGGACGCAAATCACTCCGGCTGGGACGAACGTTGGAACAGGGATTCGTGCTGACCATCGAACCGGGTATCTACTTTATCCCCGAACTGATTGACAAATGGAGGGCGGAAAAGAAATTCACGGACTTCATTAACTATGACGCGGCAGAAAGCTATAAACGCTTCGGCGGAATACGCAACGAAGAAGATTATCTGATTACCAGGGACGGCAGCCGCAGGCTCGGCAAGAAAATACCGCTGACGCCGGAAGAAGTGGAAGCGTTAAGATAACAGTCAGTCCTTCTCCCCGTAAGCCAGATCACCGGCATCACCCAGACCGGGGACAATATACGAATGGCTGTTTATTTCCGGATCGATAGCTGCGCACCAGATCGTTGTCCTCTCTTCCGGAAATACCGTTGCGATATGATCTACCGCCTGCCGGCTTGCAATGATCGAAGCGACATGTATTTCCTCCGGATGCCCTTTGGTTAACATGGCGCGATAGGTCAACTCCATAGACCCGCCGGTCGCCAACATCGGATCGGCAATAATTAACGTCTTGCCATCGATGCGGGGAGAGGCGATATACTCTATATAAATATCAAACTTAAGCGTATCCTTATATTTACGGTAAGCTGAGACAAAGGCGTTTTCCGCATAGTCGAAATAGCTCAGGAAACCCTGATGAAAAGGAATCCCGGCCCGGAGGATCGTGCTGATGACCAACGGGCTGACGGGTACGCTGACGGAAGCAACGTCAAGCGGCGTCTGCACATCCCTCGTCTCATATTGAAAGGACTTACTCATCTCATAAGCCATGACCTCGCCGATACGCTCTATATTGCGACGGAAGCGCAGTCTGTCTTTTTGTATCCGGACATCCCTTATCTCTGATACATATTGATTCAGTACGGAATCGGTTTCACTTAAATTAATGACTTTCATACGCAAAAGGTTATAGTATTGAAAGGAATATGCTGCAAAGGAACAAATATAAATTCAATTTGCAATATTCACATGGCAGATATTGTTATTGTTCTATAAAACAAGCCGGATTATGGAAAAAGTTTCTCTGATAAAATGTTCGTTTCCCGCATAAAGTATTACTTTTGTAGCCGGTTTACCGAGATGCAAACTGCAATAAAGAGATTATAGTAGTAATTATTATACCAAATCAATAAATTTAAGAAGTAAAATGGCAAATTTAGATCTAAACAAGTACGGTATCACCGGAGTGACTGAGATTGTGTACAATCCGTCGTATGACACGTTGTTCGCAGAAGAGACAAAACCGGGTTTGGAAGGTTTTGAAAAAGGTCAGGTAACTGAATTGGGCGCTGTTAATGTAATGACAGGTGTTTACACAGGTCGTTCCCCTAAAGATAAATTCTTCGTTATGGACGAAACCAGCAAAAACACGGTATGGTGGACTTCCGACGAATACAAAAATGACAACAAGCCTGTTGACGCCAAATGCTGGGCTGCCGTTAAAGATCTGGCTACCAGACAACTTTCCGGCAAAAGACTTTTCGTTGTCGACGCTTTCTGCGGTACGAACGAAAACAGCCGCCTGAAACTTCGTTTCATCATGGAAGTGGCATGGCAGGCTCACTTCGTTGCAAACATGTTCATCCGTCCTACGGCTGAAGAACTGGCTGACTTCGGCGAACCCGATTTCGTTATCATGAACGCTTCCAAGTCGAAAGTTGAAAACTACAAGGAGTTGGGTCTGAACTCGGAAACGGCTGTTGTATTCAACCTGACCGAAAAGATACAGGTTATCCTGAACACCTGGTACGGAGGCGAAATGAAAAAAGGCATGTTCTCTTACATGAACTATCTGCTCCCGTTGCAGGGTATGGCTTCCATGCACTGCTCGGCCAACACGGATATGAACGGTGAAAACACCGCGATCTTCTTTGGCCTTTCGGGAACAGGCAAGACCACACTTTCCACCGATCCGAAACGTCTGCTTATCGGCGATGATGAACACGGTTGGGACGACGAAGGCGTGTTCAACTTTGAAGGCGGTTGCTACGCCAAGGTGATCAACCTGAGCAAAGAAGCCGAACCGGATATCTACAATGCGATCAAGCGTGACGCTCTTCTTGAAAACGTGACGGTCAACGCTAACGGCAACATTGACTTCAACGATAAGAGTGTAACCGAAAACACGCGCGTTTCTTACCCGATCAATCATATCGTCAACATCGTTAAGCCGGTATCCAAAGGGCCTGATGCAAAACAGGTGATCTTCCTGTCGGCTGACGCATTCGGCGTATTGCCTCCGGTATCTATCCTGAACTCGGAACAAACCAAATACTACTTCCTGTCCGGATTTACAGCTAAATTGGCGGGTACGGAACGTGGCATCACCGAACCTACTCCTACGTTCTCTGCTTGTTTCGGCGCTGCATTCCTTTCATTGCACCCCACGAAATACGCTGAGGAATTGGTGAAGAAAATGGAAAAGTCAGGCGCTAAAGCATACTTGGTCAACACGGGTTGGAACGGTAGCGGCAAACGTATCTCCATCAAGGATACCCGCGGCATTATCGATGCGATCCTTGACGGTTCCATCAACAACGCTCCGACGAAAACCATTCCTTACTTCGACTTCGTTGTTCCGACGGAACTTCCGGGAGTCGATCCTAAGATCCTTGACCCGCGCGACACGTATGTCGACGTTGCGCAATGGGATGAAAAAGCGCAAGACCTTGCCGGCCGCTTCATCAAGAACTTCTCCAAGTTCACAGGCAACGAAGCCGGTAAAGCATTGGTTGCTGCCGGCCCGAAACTCTAAAAGTCTTACCTCTCCACCTTTGGAGAGGAAGCGATATTATCATAAAGAAGGCGGTTCCCGTTTGGGGCCGCCTTCTTTATGATGTGTCGGATGAACTCCTCAAAAAGCTGCCTGCAGAATCTAAAAAGTTGCTTGCAAAATCTAAAAAGTTGCTTGCATTTGCCCCAAAAGTTGCTTGCAAAAATCAGAAAGTTGCTTGCATTTTTTTTCGGGCGTGCGCCATTTAAGTTAACTCCTGAAAATCCCCAGCGTAAAGAGCTTCACCCGCGGCTAAGGCCTTTCATACCCATCGTCATCGACAATGTCGTTGATCGCTACGTTATCGGCCGTTGCGGTTGAGAATAGGAAAGTTACATACAGATCGTTTTCTTTTTTCGTCACATCTCCAAAGTCTCTTTCAACACAATTCTCAGGGGATGACAGTTTCCGGCAGCCCCAACGCCTGTCCTTGAAAAGATAACCGGCCATGGTTTGTTTGGGTATAGACATCTAATTTATGTTCACCTTTATAATGGGAAAATATCCCATGTAAGAGTAAAGTGTATTAACGATTCTATTCGGATTTGATGGGTGAATAGTTAATAATCTTTAACGAGGCTAAACTTGTTAAATTGAAAATTACGAGAGGGTGGTATGTACCAACCCGCCCCTGTAGGGAACACAGCTACAATTAGACGATGGACTTAAAATTTTGGCGATGCGTGAGAAAAACGAATGTCATTCAAAACGCCAATGCAGTTGTGTTTCATCCGGAAGCGTCGTGGTGCACGACACAGGGAGTCCACCGGAGTTAGCCGGCTTAATATTGGCATAAATATTCCAACCCGCTTCAAATTGAAGTGAATACGTGTACGAAGGCATAAACATTACACTGCCGTACAGGTTGAGATTCTGGCCATCTACCGTGAAGGGACGATCGGCATAGTGATAATAAATATAAGCTTTCCCGGCAGAAGAAAAACCTTTTCCCTGCCAGTCGGTAAGATAGACCCGGCCCACCTTTACATCACCGTCGTAGGCGATAAAGTCTCCCAACGAAGCGACCAAAGCATCCGGATCACTCGATATTGCCGGCCAATACCCATACATATTTTCTTTCGTTCGCTCAACCGGCTGAAGATCATCCGGAGAAAAGTCGGCAGGAAGAGTAAGAACGACCTTTCCGCGCTCGTATGGTGCCTCAACAGAAGCAATGATCTTCCAACGCACGCCTTTGATATCCACTTTGATCCTGTCGAATGTCATATCCGGCGGTATATTGGCGATATCCGTGATCACAATCTCATTTTTAGCCTGATCCGGCGGGTCTTGCGGAAGGTTATCCTCTTCTTTACAACCACATATCAGCAACAAAAGGCTTGATACGGATAAAACAAAGAAGAAATGATAGCGAAGAGCAGGTGGCGACAAGGTTCTTATGGTATTATTTGCTTTCATTTTGTTGTAAGATTACGGATTCTTCAAACAAAACTACAAATAAAAAACGATTATCCCTGATAATCGGAATAAAAAAGAGCGTAACCATTGGTACGCTCTTCTTTACTTTCAGTTGATTCAGTTCTTCCCTGCGCGTTTCCGCTCGTTCTCATCCAACAGGATCTTGCGCATACGCATGCTCTTCGGAGTTATTTCAACATATTCATCTTCCTTTATATATTCCAACGCTTCTTCAAGCGAGAACTGTACGGGGGGAATGATACGCGCTTTATCATCCGCACCGGAGGCGCGCATATTGGTCAGTTTCTTTGATTTGGTTACGTTTACCACCAGGTCTTTATCATGTGAATGTTCACCCACAACCTGACCGGCATAGATTTCATCTTGCGGAAAGATGAAGAAACGGCCGCGATCCTGTAGCTTATCAATGGCATAAGCGAAAGCCGTTCCGGACTCCATGGCAATGATCGAACCGTTAACACGCCTTTCCATATCCCCTTTATACGGTTGGTATTCTTTGAAGCGGTGAGCCATGATTGCTTCGCCGGTAGAAGCGGTCAATACGTTGGTACGCAAACCTATAATGCCGCGTGAAGGCATATCAAACTGCAGGTTCACGCGGTCGCCATTGCTTTCCATCATTGTCATTTCGCCTTTACGACGGGTCACCATGTCAATCATCTTGCTGGCAAATTCCTCAGGCACATTGATCGTCAATTCTTCAACCGGTTCGCATTTCACGCCATCGATGGTCTTATAGATCACCTGAGGCTGCCCCACCTGCAATTCGTATCCTTCACGACGCATGGTCTCGATCAGTACGGACAAATGCAATACGCCACGGCCATATACCAGCCATTTATCATCATGTTCATTTTTCTGCACACGAAGCGCCAGATTTTTATCCAACTCTTTCATTAAGCGGTCATGAATATGACGGGAAGTCACAAACTTACCGTCTTTCCCGAAGAAAGGCGAATCATTGATTGCAAACAACATACTCATTGTAGGTTCATCAATAGCAATGGTTGGCAGTGGTTCAGGGTTCTCGGAGTCGCAAATCGTATCACCGATCTCGAAATCTTCGATACCAATCAATGCACAAATATCACCTGAAGAGACCTCGGCGGCTTTTACACGTCCAAGCCCTTCAAATACATGTACTTCTTTGATCTTTGTTTTCTTTATAACGCCGTCCCGCTTTGCCAGAGACACATTCATTCCTTCTTTCAGCGTACCCCGGTGAATACGTCCTATGGCGATACGCCCGGTATATGGGGAGTAATCCAGTGAGGTGATCAACATTTGCGGTGTGCCGTCAAGTTGTTCGGGAGCGGGAATATGTTCAATGATGCAATCCAATAAAGGGGTAATGCTGTCGGTCGGCTGTTTCCAGTCCGTACTCATCCAACCGTTTTTAGCCGATCCGTATATCGTTGGAAAGTCCAGCTGATCTTCTGTTGCATTCAGAGCGAACATCAGGTCAAACACCATTTCGTGTACTTCATTCGGGCGACAGTTCGGTTTATCCACTTTATTTATCACAACGATCGGCTTCAATCCGATCTCCAGCGCCTTCTGCAACACGAAGCGTGTCTGAGGCATAGGCCCTTCGAAAGCGTCGACGAGCAGAAGGCAACCATCCGCCATGTTCAATACGCGTTCTACTTCACCGCCAAAGTCACTGTGCCCCGGAGTATCGATAATATTGATCTTACTCCCTTTATAGTTAATGGAAACGTTCTTCGACAGGATGGTTATACCACGTTCGCGTTCCAGGTCGTTATTATCCAGGATCAACTCGCCGCTCAACTGATTCTCACGAAACAGATGTCCGGCCAGAAGCATTTTATCTACAAGTGTTGTTTTCCCATGGTCAACATGGGCAATGATGGCAATATTTCTAATATTTTGCATAAATAACCTGTTAAATTGGGCGCAAAGGTAGTTATTAATAATGAATAATAGAGAAATGAAAAATGAAAGTTACTTTGCAGCACAGCAAATCAATGAACTGAAACGTATAATTTCGCCTTATTTCATGAGAATTTTCATCTTTCAATTTTCAATTCTCAATTTAATAACTATCTTTGCACGCTCAAAGAACTATTTTAATATCAAAAATCTAAGAATTATGTATTTAGATTCAGCTAAGAAAAAAGAAATCTTTGAAAAATACGGAAAGTCTAACACTGATACCGGCTCGCCAGAGGCTCAGATAGCATTGTTTTCATACCGTATTTCTCACCTGACTGAGCACCTTAAGCTCAACAGAAAAGATTATAGCACTGAAAGATCATTGACGATGTTGGTAGGTAAGCGTCGCAGACTGTTAAACTACCTGAAAGACAGAGATATTGAGAAATATCGCGCTATCGTTAAGGAACTTGGCCTGAGAAAGTAACCGGTTACTTTTCTATCAGGAAAAGGGTATCCCGAAAGAATCAGATCAGGGGATACCCTTTTTTTATATGAGTTCAACCTAAGCGAATGAAAATCCTGTTATCTCCATAACTCAACGTAATAATCTCATAACTCAACGTAATAATCCCATAACTCGACGTAATAATTTCATAACTCAACGTAATAATATGCCGGATAATGTCATCAAGTATTCAAACGTTTCATTAAATTTGCGTTCAATTCCAATTTAGGGCTTGTCTGCTTTTGTCCGCCGGACGTCGGACATTTGGGGAAATTTGAAAACATTCGATGATAGAGAAACTGATAGTATTAGAAGATATTGATCCGGTGGTGTTTTATGGAGTCAACAATGCCAATCTGCAGTTGATAAAGACTTTATATCCCAAGTTGCGCATTGTGGCCAGAGGTAACGTGATTAAAGTTCTGGGTGACGAGGAGGAAATGGCGTCGTTTGAAGAGCAGATCGTTAAACTGGAGAAGTATTGTGCAGAATACAACGCATTGAAGGAAGATATAATCATCGATATCATTAAGGGTAATGCCCCGCAAGCTGAGAAAGCAGGGAATGTGATCGTATTCAGCGTTACCGGGAAACCTATCATTCCGCGGAGTGAGAACCAGATGAAACTGGTAAAGGGTTTCAATGAGAACGACATGATGTTTGTCATAGGGCCTGCCGGTTCGGGCAAGACCTATACAGCCATCGCGCTGGCAGTGCGGGCGCTCAAAAACAAGGAGATCAAAAAGATCATTTTGAGCCGTCCTGCTGTAGAAGCCGGGGAGAAACTGGGGTTCTTACCGGGTGACATGAGGGAGAAGATCGACCCGTATTTGCAGCCGCTTTATGATGCACTGCAAGACATGATCCCGGCAGTAAAGTTGAAAGAATATATGGAACTGAATATCATTCAGATTGCTCCGCTGGCTTTCATGCGCGGACGTACGCTGAATGACGCGGTTGTTATTCTGGATGAGGCGCAGAACACGACCATGCAACAAATCAAAATGTTCCTGACCCGTATGGGGATGAATACCAAAATGATCGTGACCGGTGATATTACACAGATTGATCTGCCTCCTTCCCAGGCTTCCGGATTGGTTCACTCCATGCGCATCCTGAAGAACGTGAAAGGCATTGCTTTCATCGAACTGAATAAAAAAGATATTGTCCGTCACAAACTGGTTGAACGGATCGTGGATGCCTACGAGAAATATGAGGAGAAAGTAACAACTATATAGTATACAATAATAAAAACCCTATCCGAACAGAATGAGCAAAGCATTAGTTAGAACAGAGTTCAATTTTCCGGGACAAGTCAGTGTTTATCACGGAAAGGTACGCGACGTCTATAACATCAACGACGACCTCCTGGTGATGGTTGCAAGTGACCGTATCTCAGCATTCGACGTCATATTACCGAAAGGTATTCCCTACAAAGGACAGGTATTGAACCAGATCGCATCCGGATTCCTGGACGCAACCGCCGGTATCGTTCCGAACTGGAAAATTGCAACTCCCGACCCGATGGTTACCGTCGGCATCAAGTGCGAGGGCTTCCGTGTGGAAATGATCATCCGCGGCTACCTGACCGGCAGCGCATGGCGTGACTATAAAGCCGGAAACCATACGATCTGTGGGATTACGCTGCCCGAAGGTATGAGGGAAAACGAGAAATTCCCCTCTCCGATTATTACTCCGACAACGAAAGCGGATGAAGGCCATGACGAGAACATCTCCAGAGAGGAAATCATCGCTCAGGGCATCGTAAGCAAAGAAGACTACGAACTGATGGAGAAATATACCTACGCTCTTTTCCAACGCGGAACGGAGATGGCTGCCGAAAAAGGGCTGATCCTCGTAGATACGAAATATGAATTCGGAAAGAAAGACGGAAAGGTTTACCTGATCGATGAGATACATACTCCGGATTCTTCACGCTACTTCTATGCAGAAGGCTACAAAGAAAAGTTCGAGAAGGGCAAAGCACAAAAACAGTTATCCAAAGAGTTTGTACGCCAATGGCTGATGGACAATGGGTTTATGGGTAAACCCGGGCAGCAGGCGCCCGAAATGACCGACGCTTACGTTGAATCGGTTTCCGAACGTTATATTGAGCTATACGAACACATCGTTGGCGAGAAATTCGTAAAAGCCGATGCAGAAAACATTATCCACCGTATAGAGAAGAACATCACGGCTTTTCTGGCGGGAAGTCCTGAAACGCAGAACTAAAATTAAAATAATTGCTTTTATGCAGAAATATGGTTTAATCGGTTATCCCCTGCGCCATTCGTTCTCGATTGGATATTTCAACGAAAAGTTCCGCGCGGAAGGTATTGACGCAGAATATCTTAACTTCGAGATTCCTACGATCAATGATTTTATGGAAGTTGTACTTGAAAATCCTGCATTGGCGGGACTGAATGTCACAATTCCCTATAAAGAACAGGTCATTCCTTTTCTCGACGAGTTGGATAAGGATACGGAAGCCATCGGTGCGGTTAACGTGATCAAGATCATTCGCAAAAAAGGAAAGATAAAACTCAAAGGATACAATTCGGATATCATCGGATTTACGCAATCCATTGAACCTTTGTTGCAACCTCAGCACAGGAAAGCGTTAATATTAGGTACCGGCGGATCGTCAAAAGCGGTATGCCACGGGCTTAAAAACCTGGGAATCGAGAGTATCCGCGTTTCCCGTACTTCCGGTTCACAGGAAGGTGTCATCACTTATCAGGACATTACGCCGGAAATCATGGGCGAATACAAAGTCATTGTCAATTGTACCCCGGTAGGTATGTATCCGAAAGTGGATTTCTGTCCCGATATACCTTATTCCCATCTCACTCCGGAGCATTTGCTCTACGACCTGTTGTATAATCCCAACATGACGCGGTTCATGAAGAAGGGAGAAGCACAGGGAGCCGCCACCAAGAACGGACTGGAAATGCTGTTGCTGCAAGCGTTTACCGCATGGGAGATATGGAATAAACCGGAATAAACAAAAGTGTATCCGGTTATTTCTTCTTTGCGGGACGTGCTTTCCCGGCTGTACCGTTAGCGGATTTTTCTTTTTGCTGCTTAATAATATCTTTGCAATCTTCCAGCGTAAGGTCTTGCGGGACTATTCCCTTGTGAATGTTATAGTTGGACTTCTCATAAGAAATGTACGGTCCGTAACGGCCATTCAGGATCCGGAGTTCCGGTTCTTCGGCGAACGTCTTGATCGTCTTTTCGGCTTCAGTCTTACGTTTTGCCTCAATCAGTTCAATAGCCTCATCGTAAGTTACTTCCATCGGATCGTTGGTCTTGGGAAGCGAAACATAATTACCGTTGTGGGAAATGTATGGCCCGAAACGTCCTACGCCAACAGTCACAACCTTACCTTCAAAGTCGCCTAACTGACGGGGTAGTTTGAACAGTTCCATCGCTTCTTCAAGAGTTATTGTTTCCATTGAGTGGCCTTTACGCAACGGCGTGAACTTCGGTTTATCTTCGTCCTCGACAGTACCGATCTGTACGACAGGTCCGAAACGTCCGATCTTAACGGAAACCGGTTTTCCCGATACGGGATCAACGCCCAATATCCTCTCACCTATTTTATGACCGGACTTCACGGCCAGAGCGCCCTCAACCGAAGGATGAAAACTTTTATAGAAGTCATCCATCAGACGGGTCCATTCTTTCCCGCCTTCTGCGATCTCGTCAAATTCCTTTTCTACGGAAGCGGTAAAGTTATAGTCCAGAATGTTAGGGAAATATTCGGTCAGGAAATCATTTACCACCAAGCCGACATCTGTCGGAAAGAGCTTGGCTTTTTCCGCTCCGGTCACCTCTTTTCTGACCGTATCGGTAATATTGCCGCCTTTCAGCAGCAGGACGTTATATTTACGTTCTTCGCCCTCTTTATCACCCTTTTCAACGTATTTACGTTGCTGGATCGTAGATATGGTCGGAGCGTAAGTGGACGGACGGCCAATGCCCAGTTCCTCCAGTTTACGCACCAGACTTGCTTCGGTATATCTCGGCGGACGTTGCGTGAAACGTTCTACCGCACTCACTTCCTGTTGTTCCAACGCCTGTCCTTTTTTCACGGGAGGCAGCAAGTTCCCTTCGCTTTCCTGCTCGGTATCGTCATCGTACGATTCTTTATACACGCGGAAGAAACCATCGAATTTGACGACTTCTCCCGTTGCAGCGAACTTTTCATTCGTATTGCTCAAGCCAATGGTTACCGTTGTCTTCTCCAGTTGAGCGTCGGCCATCTGGGAAGCGATTGTACGTTTCCATATCAGGTCGTACAGTTTCTTTTCCTGATTTGTACCTTCAATTGTCTGAACATCCATAGATGTCGGACGAATCGCCTCGTGCGCTTCCTGGGCGCCTTTGCTCTTAGTGGCGTATCGGCGGGATTTCACGTACTTTTCGTCCATCAGTTTCGTAATCACTTCCTTACTGCCCTGAATGGCAAAATCGGACAGGTTAACGGAATCGGTACGCATATAGGTGATTTTTCCCGATTCGTACAGTTTCTGGGCGATCATCATGGTTTGAATTACCGTATAACCCAGTTTACGCGCAGCTTCCTGCTGCAGGGTGGAAGTGGTGAACGGGGCCGCGGCGCTCTTGACCAGCGGACGGGTTACGATATCTTCGATTGCAAACGAAGCCGCTTTACAGAATTCAAGGAAACCCCGGGCTTCCTTTTTGCTTTTGAAGCGGTGTGTCAGTTCCGCCTTCAGTTCCACCATTTTCCCTTCGCCGTTAGACACCATGAATATGGCGGATACCCGGTAAGAGGCTTCACTGTTAAAGACTTGTATTTCTCTTTCGCGTTCGGCAATGAGACGTACGGCTACCGACTGTACGCGTCCTGCCGACAATGAGGGTTTTACTTTCTTCCACAACACAGGCGACAATTCAAAACCTACGATACGGTCGAGCACGCGGCGCGCCTGTTGCGCATTCACAAGATCAATATCTATGTCGCGCGGGTTTTCTATCGCTTTCAGAATCGCCGGTTTGGTTATTTCGTGAAAAACAATACGTTTCGTCTTTTCAGGAGACAGTTTGAGCACTTCATACAGATGCCATGAGATAGCTTCTCCCTCGCGGTCCTCATCGGACGCGAGCCATACCACATCGGCCTTATCTGCTGCGCTCTTCAGTTCGCTGACTACCTTTTTCTTATCCGATGGTATCTCGTAGCTCGGCGCAAAGTGATTGTCGATGTCAATACTGAATTTTTTCTTTTTCAAGTCCCGGATATGACCGTAACTGGATAAAACTTTAAAATCTTTCCCCAGAAATTTCTCAATGGTTTTCGCTTTAGCCGGTGACTCTACTATTACAAGGTTTTTTTGCATAATCTGTTTTTTGCCGGAAGATAGGAACGACACCGGTGTCATGCCTCTTCCTTAATAAATTTGCTCGCAAAAGTAGAAAAAAACATTCGGCTATATCTTATATTATAAGAAGTTTCTATTCTTTTTTGTAAAAAACAGATGCTTCGCTAACCGGATCTTATTTAGAAATGGCGACTGATATACCTCTTTACACGGGTTGAATGTGGAGAAAAGAGCCCCGCTCCGTTAATGATTATTAAATCTTCATAGGAATACTTGCAAAAACGGATTAAACTTTCGTATTTCGTTCGATTTTATAGCAAAACATGAATATAGTAATGGTGAATAGTATGAAAACTGGT
>JAIRNG010000115.1 GCA_031258135.1 Mediterranea sp. (in: CFB group bacteria) | reverse complement strand
CAAATGTGGTGCAACTTTAAAAATTAAAAACGCTAACAGCCTGATTAATAGACGGTTAGCGTTTTGCGCTGTACTCGGAGCGGGACTTGAACCCGCACAACCACAATGGCCAAAGGATTTTAAGTCCTTCGTGTCTACCATTCCACCATCCGAGCATCCTTTCAAAGAATTGAGTGAGAAACGGGATTTTAACGATTTAGTACCTTTTTATGTCCTGAATTGTCCTACAAATGTTATCTAATGCTTATTTTACGTTTCGGGGTCAAAATTATATCTTTTTTCTGAAACTGCCAAATTAGTGTAAATTATTAGAATCCGCGTTCATCCGTTTAATCCGTGTCATCCGCGTACCCATCATCTGTTATAAGACTACCTGACCGGCGTTTTAGCCAATGTAGCGACCAGAAAATCATAGAATTTCGGAACGGTCGGGATCAACACCCTTTCGTCGGGCGAGTGTGGAGAGCGCAATGTAGGACCGAAAGAGATCATGTCCAATCCGGGGATATTTGCTCCGATAATGCCACATTCCAGTCCGGCATGGATCACTTTCACTGCCGGTTCTACTCCGAATTGTCCTTTATAGGACGCTTTCATAGCAGCCAGGATGGGAGAATCTACGTTTGGCTGCCATCCGGAATATGCGCCGCTCCGTTCAACCTTCATTCCCGCCATGTTAAAGCAAGTCTTTAGGCTCATGGCTAAATAATCCTTCATGGAATCACAACTGCTGCGCGCCAATATTCTGATCGCAGCATGCGTAGGGTCTATCTCGATGATGGCCAGGTTGGAAGATGTTTCTACCGTATCGGGCACAGTTGGTATCATGCGGGTCACGCCGTTTTGGCAAGCATATATGGCGCTGACAAGCGCATCCTGTATCTCTTCCGGAAGAACATCTCCTTTTTTCTCTGCTTCTGTCATTTCAATGACGATCTCATTTTCTACCGCCTCGTATTCCGCATTGAAAGTGGCTGTAACAAGCCCGGTCAGGTTTTCCAGGACATCTTTATTCTCAGGAGGGATGGCCAGGACGACTTCACACTCACGAGGGATGGCATTACGCATATCGCCACCTTTCCAACTGACAAGTCTTGCACCGGCGGTTTCAATGGCCGGCCCGACCAGACGTGCCATGAGTTTATTGGCATTGCCGCGGCCTTCATTGATTTCCAGTCCGGAGTGGCCGCCGCGTAAACCTTTCAGGCCGATACGCACAAAAATATCGTCTGCGTCTGCTGCTTCACCTTTGTATTCCAGGGTAGCGGTGATATCCACTCCACCGGCGCAACCGATGTAAAGTTCTCCTTCGTCTTCCGAATCCAGGTTCAGCAGGATTTCTCCGGTCACCGTTTCCGGTTTAAGCCCGAACGCACCCACCATACCCGTCTCTTCGTCTATGGTGATCAACGCTTCCAGCGGCCCATGCGGAATGGCTGTATCTTCCAGCACGGCCATGATGGCCGCTACGCCCAATCCGTTGTCCGCACCCAGCGTGGTGCCTTTTGCTTTCACCCAATCGCCATCTATATAAGTTTCGATCGGGTCTTTTTTGAAATCATGAACCGTATCATTGCTTCTCTGGGGAACCATATCCATGTGCGCCTGCAGGATCACGCCTTTCCGGTTTTCCATACCCGGAGTAGCCGGTTTACGGATAATCACGTTACCAATCTCATCTGTAAAGGATTCCAACCCGAGATTCTTACCGAATGTCAGCAAGAAGTCGGTTACCGGCTCCATATACCCCGACGGACGGGGAATCTGAGTTAAAGAATAGAAATGTTTCCACACATTCTGTGGGGCTAACTCTTGAATTGTTTTCATAAACTATGTTTTTTATTAGTGACCGACAATGTTACCGCTCCATAGATTCCCAACAAAATTACCAAAAAGCTTTGTATTCCATGCACGATCAGCGCAAATATTCCGGCATCTTCGGCGCTGACGCCGTAAAGGATCATCATCGAAATGACGGCGAAATGCCAGGGACCTGCACCGTTAGGCGTAGGGACTATGACGGCGATGCTTCCACCGACGAACATCACAAGTCCTGCCGGAATGGCCAGGCTTGCCGTAAAATCGAAACAGAAGAATGTTATATAGAACTGCATAAAGTAACAAAACCAGATAAGGAACGTATAGAACGCAAATAAGATTTTGTTTCTTACATCTTTTAATGCGATAATCCCCGTCCAGATATTCAACACCACCCCCCTGACCTTCTCGAAGAAAGAAAGGGCGCGCACCAGGAAATAAAGCAGGATGATAATCCCAATCACGCAAAACAGGATAATATAGAAATACGGAGAGAGGAACACATCGGTTATCGAATCCGGATTCGTACCGGTTTCCTGAAAAAATCTCCTGAACACCTTCATTTGTGTCAACGCGGCCACAGTGGTAATCAGTCCCACACATAAGGAATCGATCAGGCGCTCAGTGACCACGGTACCCAACAATCGGGTAAACGAAATCCCATCGTATCTGGAGAGCGTTCCGCAACGTGACACCTCTCCCAGGCGGGGCGCCAACAGATTCGCAGCATAAGAGATAAACACGGCGTTTACACAATTGGAAGCCTTAGGATAAGCGCCCAATGGCTGCAGTGTCTGTTTCCAGCGCCATCCGCGAAAGATGTGGCTGAATACCCCAAAGACCAAAGAAAGCAACATCCACCACCAGTTCATCTCATGCCAAAGGGTTTGCCCGGCCTTCGAAAAGTCAAAGTCCCGGTAAACCCATACCATAATGGCGCCTCCGAACAGCAATGGAACAACAATCTTAAATGTCCTTTTTAGCAGTTTCTTCATTTTTTGATTATCGGCCGGTCTGCGCCGAACGTTGTTTCTTCAATTAAAAGAATTACCTTTGTCGACTGCAAACTTAGGCAAAATAATTGAAACTTTTAAAACGATGAGACAAGTCAAGCCCAAAAAGTTCCTGGGACAACACTTCCTGAAAGATCTAAATATCGCTCAGGATATTGCCGATACGGTAGATGCTTTCCCACAGCTTCCGATCCTTGAAGTAGGGCCCGGAATGGGCGTACTGACCCAATTCCTGGTTAAGAAGAACCGGCCGGTAAAGGTGGTTGAAGTCGACTTTGACGCTGTGGCATACCTTCGCAATGCATATCCTTCGCTTGAAGACCATATCATTGAAGATGACTTTCTGAAAATGAACCTCAACCGCTTGTTCGATGGGCAACCGTTTGTCCTGACCGGCAATTATCCGTACAATATTTCCAGCCAGATCTTTTTCAAAATGCTGGATAACAAAGATTTGATCCCCTGTTGTACGGGAATGATACAAAAGGAAGTAGCCGAACGTATTGCCGCTCCTCCGGGAAGCAGGACGTATGGCATATTGAGCATTCTGATACAGGCATGGTACCGTGTCGAGTATCTGTCCACAGTCAGTGAGCAGGTGTTCAATCCGCCGCCGAAAGTCAAAAGCGCGATTATTCGCATGACCCGGAACGAGGTGCAAGACCTTGGGTGTGACGAAAAACTGTTCAAACAGGTGGTGAAAACAACCTTCAACCAGCGCCGGAAAATGCTGCGCAACTCTATTAAACCCATATTAGGTACGGACAGCCCGCTTTTACAGGATGAAATATTCACCAAACGTCCCGAACAACTCTCCATCGGGCAGTTTATCGAACTGACCGGCCGGATAGAGAAAGAACGGATGTGAATAATGCCCAATGAAGCTATGCATTAATTATTTAATTGATAAATTTGCATTTTACCGGTACAATGAACGAGGAATTCATCAATAGCATAAAAGAGCTTATCCAACTACAGGATTCGGATAAGGTAAAAGAGTTAATCGGCGGGCTTCACCCCGCCGACATCGCCGAATTATGCGATGAACTCACTCCGGAAGATGCCAAGTTTATCTATCGGCTGATGGATAATGAAACGGCGGCGGACGTTCTGGTAGAGATGGACGAAGATACGCGCAAGGATTTTCTGGATATCCTGCCCCCCGAAACCATTGCAAAACGGTTCGTGGACTATATGGACACGGACGACGCCGTAGAACTGATCCGTGAACTGGACGAAGATAAGCAGGAAGAAATACTTTCGCACATCGGAGATATTGAACAGGCCGGAGATATTGTCGACCTGCTGAAGTACGACGAGAACACCGCCGGAGGGTTAATGGGTACGGAAATGGTCGTCGTAAACGAAAACTGGTCTATGCCCGAATGTCTCAAGGAAATGCGCCATCAGGCGGAAGACCTGGACGATATCTATTATATATATGTAATAGACGACGACGAGCGGCTACGGGGTGTTTTCCCGCTTAAGAAAATGATCAGCTCGCCATCCGTGTCGAAAGTAAAGCACGTGATGAAGAAAGAACCGCTTTCCGTTCACGTAGACACACCGATTGACGAAGTGGTACAAACCATCGAAAAGTATGACCTTGTGGCTATCCCTGTCGTCGACAGTATCGGCCGCCTTGTGGGGCAGATCACGGTTGACGACGTTATGGACGAGGTTCGTGAACAGTCGGAACGTGACTATCAGTTGGCTTCCGGACTTTCGCAGGACGTTGAAACGGACGACAATGTATTCCGTCAGACGAGTGCGCGCCTGCCCTGGTTACTGATCGGTATGGTTGGGGGAATAGGTAATTCCATAATCCTGGGAAACTTCGACTCTACATTTGCGGCGCATCCGGAAATGGCGCTCTATATACCGCTCATCGGTGGTACAGGAGGAAACGTAGGAACACAATCTTCAGCACTTGTAGTACAGGGTCTTGCCAATAACTCGCTGGACGAAAAGGATACCTTCAAACAAATAGTGAAGGAATCTGTTGTGGCGCTTATCAACGCAACGATAATCTCCCTGCTGGTCTACATTTATAATTTTGTCCGCTTCGGAGCGACAGCCACCGTAACCTACTCGGTATCCATCAGTTTGTTTGCCGTGGTCATGTTCGCCTCCATCTTCGGAACATTCGTACCGATGGTGCTGAAGAAGCTGAAAATAGATCCGGCCATCGCAACAGGACCATTTATCGCCATTACCAACGACATTATCGGCATGATGCTCTACATGGGGATCACTGTTCTTTTGAGTTACCGGTAATGATGCCGGCGAGGAATTGAGCGGCAGATTTACATGGATTAAAAACAGCCGGCTTAATGAATAATCTGCGATAATCCGCAGTATAGATGCAATAATCTGCGGTTAAAATGATTCGTATAATCAACTTTCAACGCAAAAAATTATGAAGTGATTGTTTTATTTCATTAATTTGTGAGAAAATGTAACAAAAGGTTTTTTCCTTGTCTTAAAAAAGGTTAGCCTTACTTTAATTAAAGAATACAACGATGGACTCTCACAAAACGAACCTGTCTTTAGAAGGGGATTTAGAAAAAGAAAAAGAAACGGTCGGAACTCCTGAGGCTGAGGCTATGGAAACTGCCGTGAAACCTACCAAAGAGAGTATACTTAGTAGATTGAAAGAATTAGCGCAGAATGCTGAAACTGCAAGCAAACAAGAGCTTGATAACCTGAAACAAATATTCTACAAACTTCATAACACCGAGTTGGAAGCCGACAAGAAGCAGTTCATGGAAAATGGCGGTACTGAAGAGGAATTTATGCCTAAAGCCGATGCGTTGGAAAACGAGTTCAAAAGTGTGATGGGCGACATCAAAGCCAAAAGAAGCAAATTTACCGCTGACCAGGAAAAGCAAAAAGAAGAGAACCTGACGATCAAGCTATCTATCATTGATAAATTGAAAGAACTGGTTGAATCGCCGGAAGATACCGGTAAGTCATACAATGAGTTCAGAAGGTTACAACAGCAATGGAATGACATTAAACTTATTCCCCAGGCAAAAGCGAATGAACTCTGGAAGAGCTACCAGCACTATGTAGAAAAATTCTATGACATACTGAAGCTGAACAACGAATTTCGTGACTATGACTTCAAGAAGAATCTGGAAATCAAGCTCAGGCTTTGCGAAGCGGCAGAGAGACTGGCTGAAGAAACCGACGTAATATCTGCATTTCATCAGTTGCAGAAATTGCATCAGGAGTTCCGTGATACAGGCCCCGTGGCTAAAGATTTACGTGACGAAATCTGGAACCGCTTCAAAGCGGCGTCAACCATAGTAAACCGCCATCACCAACACCACTTTGAAGGGTTGAAAGAGGTGGAACAGCACAACCTGGATCAGAAAACCGTGATTTGCGAAATCGTTGAAGCGATCGACTACGATCGCCTCAAAACATTCGCAGCATGGGAAGAACAGACACAGGAAATCATTGCGTTACAAGCTAAATGGAAGTCCATCGGTTTTGCTCCGCAAAAGATGAACGTGAAGATATTCGAACGCTTCCGCAAGGCATGCGATGAATTTTTCAAAAAGAAAGGTGAATTTTTCAAATCGCTCAAAGAGGATATGAACGAAAACCTTGAAAAGAAAAAAGCGTTATGCGAAAAAGCAGAAGCCCTGAAAGAGAGTACCGAATGGAAAGTCACGGCAGAGATACTGATCAAGCTACAAAAGGAATGGAGAACCATCGGGCCGGTACAGAAGAAATACTCGGATACGATATGGCAACGTTTCATTGGCGCATGTGACTACTTTTTTGAACAGAAAAACAAGGCTACGTCATCGCAACGTTCCGTTGAGGTGGAAAACCTGAAGAAGAAGAAATCCATCATTGAACAATTGGTTGCCATTGACGAAGCTATGGATCCCGGAGAAGCGGAACAACTGGTACGCGAGTTAATGAAAGAATGGGGAACCATCGGACATGTACCATTTAAAGAAAAGGATAAAGTATATAAACAATATCATGGTGTAATCGAGCAACTCTTCGGGCGATTCAATATCCATGTATCCAGGAAGAAATTAAGTAACTTCAAAACGTCTGTCGGCGATATCGGGAAAGACGATCCCCAAGCGCTGTACAGAGAACGTGAAAAGCTGATACGCGCCCGGGAGAATATGAAGAATGAATTACTTACCTATGAAAATAATATTGGTTTCCTGACTGCTTCATCCAAAAAAGGAAACAGTCTGCTTACAGAAATCAACCGCAAGGTAGAAAAGCTGAAAGGCGATCTGGAAATGACGGAGCAGAAGATCAAAGTGATTGACTATTCAATCAGAGCGGAAGACCAGGAAAAATATAAATAGGAGCGGAATTGAAAAGTCTTGTGTTATTGCTTGTTGGGCTACCAGGATTCGAACCTGGAAAGTCAGGACCAGAATCTGAAGTGTTACCATTACACCATAGCCCAATATTTCCGTCTGCAAAGATACGACTATTTTAAAAATCCCCAATAATTTTATTTCTTTTTTCTCTTATACAATAAATCCGTGTATATTTGCAGGCCGAAAAGAGTTTACGAGGGAAAGAAAGGTAAAAATATTGAATGACCGCTCCCGATATTGACGAATCAGATATGGAAGATAATAATAAAAAGCCCAATAAAGTGAATATGCCCCGGTTCAGCCTGAACTGGATGTACATGATTATAGCCATGATGCTGTTGGGGCTATACCTGACCAACGAAAGCGGGTCGGTAAACAAAAACGTGTCTTATGACGAATTTCAAAAATATGTTCGCGAGGGATACGTAAACAGGGTCATCGGCTATGACGACAATTCCGTGGAAGCGTTTATCAAGCCCGGCCACGTGAAAGATGTCTTTAAACAAGACTCTACCAAAGCCGGCAGAACCCCAATGATTATGACCGAAGCGCCATCGCGTGAGAATCTGGACAATTTCCTCCAGAAGGAAAGAGACGAAGCTCACTTTGACGGAGCGGTCAACTACGAAAAGAAAAGAGATTATTTCAGTATGATCCTGTGGAATGTACTTCCGATGGTTTTCCTGATTGGCCTGTGGATATTCTTCATGCGCCGCATGAGCGGTGGCGGAGGTGGCGTCGGTGGTAATGTCTTCAGCGTAGGAAAGTCTAAAGCGCAACTGTTTGAAAAAGGAGGATCGATAAAGATAACCTTCAAAGACGTTGCGGGATTGGCGGAAGCAAAACAGGAAGTAGAAGAAATTGTGGAATTTCTGAAAGAACCGCAAAAGTATACGGACCTGGGAGGTAAAATACCTAAGGGCGCATTGCTTGTAGGCCCTCCGGGAACAGGTAAGACCCTGCTTGCCAAAGCTGTGGCAGGTGAAGCGAATGTACCTTTTTTTTCGTTGGCGGGTTCGGATTTTGTTGAGATGTTTGTTGGGGTTGGCGCATCGCGTGTACGCGACCTCTTCAAGCAAGCAAAGGAAAAAGCGCCATGTATCGTCTTCATTGATGAGATCGATGCGGTGGGACGTGCGCGTGGCAAGAATCCAAGTATGGGAGGTAATGATGAACGCGAGAATACGCTGAACCAGTTACTTACCGAGATGGATGGTTTCGGATCGAACAGCGGGGTCATCATTCTGGCGGCTACCAACCGTGTAGACGTATTGGATAAAGCGCTACTCCGGGCGGGACGTTTCGACCGTCAGATTCATGTAGACCTGCCGGACCTGAACGAGCGCAAAGAAGTCTTCGGCGTTCACTTGCGTCCGATTAAGATAGACAACAGTGTGGATATTGATTTACTGTCCCGGCAGACACCGGGATTTTCGGGAGCCGACATTGCCAATGTATGCAACGAAGCTGCACTGATCGCCGCCCGCCATGGGAAAAAGTTTGTGGAGAAACAAGACTTTCTTGATGCCGTAGACCGTATTATCGGGGGATTGGAAAAGAAAAGCAAGATCACAACAGAAGCGGAACGCCGTGCAATTGCTTTACACGAAGCCGGACACGCATCGCTATCCTGGGTGCTGGAACATGCCAACCCGCTGATCAAGGTTACAATTGTACCGCGCGGGCGTGCATTAGGTGCGGCGTGGTATCTGCCGGAAGAAAGACAGATCACAACAAGAGAGCAAATGCTGGACGAAATGTGCGCCACGTTAGGTGGACGCGCCGCAGAAGATTTGTTCCTGGACAGAATCTCGACCGGTGCAATGAATGACCTGGAACGGGTAACGAAACAGGCTTACGGGATGATCGCTTATCTGGGGATGAGCGAGAAGTTACCCAACCTGTGCTATTATAATAATGAGGAGTACTCCTTTAACAAGCCATACAGTGAAAAAACAGCCGAACTGATTGACAGGGAAGTACAGGATATGATCAACCGGCAATATGAGCGCGCCAAGGAAATTCTGTCCGATCATCGGAAAGAACATAATGAATTGGCGCAGTTGTTGATTGATAAGGAAGTGATCTATGCTGAAGATGTAGAGCGTATCTTCGGTAAACGTCCGTGGGCTTCCCGCTCGGAAGAAATCATGGAAAGTGAAAAGAACCGTAAGGCAAATACCGGACAGGCAGAAAACTTAAAACCATAAACCCAATTGAAGAATTTCATTATGCGAACAGTAACCGGAGTAGTGTTTGTGGCGACGCTCCTGTTATGTATCTTATATGGCCCATGGCCTTTCGTTCTTTTATTTGCTGTTATCGCCGGACTGTGCGTATTTGAGTTTGCCACATTAGTCAACCGGACAAAAGGCGTAACGATAAACCGGACGATGTCCGGTCTGGGCGGAGCATATTTATTTCTTGCTTTCATGGGATTCTGCATGAATGTTTCAGACTTTTCCCTGTTTATCCCTTACCTTATACTACTCATTTACCTGGTGGTAAGCGAACTTTATGTTAAAGGGAAAAATCCGGTAAGCAACTGGGCATATACGATGTTCGGCCAGATATACATCGCCCTTCCCTTTGCATTGCTCAATATATTGGCATTCCGCGATAATGAAACCGGAAATGCAGTAGTTTACGATGCCATACTTCCGTTATCCGTTTTTGTTTTCACCTGGTTGAATGATACCGGGGCGTATTGCGTAGGCACGTTGTTCGGGAAACACAAGCTGTTTGAACGCATCTCTCCCAAAAAGTCCTGGGAAGGTTCTATCGGAGGCGGTGTGGTAGCCATAGCCTCGTCGTTTGTCTTTGCCTGTTCTTTTCCTGCCGTTCTGACGGTGCAGGGTTGGGTCGGGTTAGCGGCGGTAGTGGCTGTATTCGGAACCTGGGGCGACCTGACGGAATCATTATTCAAACGTCATCTGGGAATAAAAGATTCCGGTACAATACTGCCCGGACACGGAGGCATGCTCGATCGCTTCGATAGCATCCTGATTGCCGTCCCGGCCGCCGTGGTATATCTTTATCTGCTGAAAAACCTTGTTTAAAAACATGTATGTGTCGGCTCGCCGACCATGACATGGAGCAAAAACATCTATGTGTTGGCTCGCCGACGCTGTCGGGAAGAAAAAACATGTATGTGTCGGCTCGCCGACGCCGTCGGGAAGAAAAAACATGTATGTGACGGCTCGCCGACGCCGTCGGGAAGAAAAAACATGTATGTGACGGCTCGCCGACGGCGCCGCCGGACATATAAATTGAGAGTTGAAATCCGTGAAATCCGTGGAATCCGTGTCCTTAGATATATCAAAAACACGGATTCCACTATTTCTTTCCGATGAAGAAAAACAGAAAAAATGTTCCCTGATTGATTATCATTCCTTAAATTTGTAGTAAACAAAGAAAAAGAAGATATGTCTCAGGAGTTTTTGCTTGAACAGATAATAAATGGAAGCGCCGCTGCTTATACATGCTTCTATAATACATATATCAACGAATTATACAGCTACGGCATAAGCCTTGGCTACCCTAATGATATCTGTATGGACGCCATACATGATGTTTTTTGCAGACTGTACACAAACAGGAAAGAACTGAAAGGCGTCAAAAACATCAAATATTATCTGTTTCGCAGCCTGAAGAACAGACTCCTTGACATCTCCAGACGAGACACAAGAATTATTTTCGGTGAAATAAAAGATCATTCGTTTTCCGTAGAAGTATCCGTTCTGGATACGTTGATAGAAGAGGAAGAGAGAGAATCCCTCAGGAATAGGGTGGAATCGTTGATGAATTCTTTGACGAGCAATCAGCGTGAAGCCATCTACTTACGGTATATGCAGGAGATGGAATATGATGAGATCGCTCAAATACTGAACATAAATGCAGAATCGGTGCGAAAGTTGGTTTACAGGGGAATTGATAAACTGAAGAAACAATCCAATCTTGATATCATGCTTCTTTTAGTGTTATATTTCCGTTAATTCCGATTCTTCTGTAATATCTGTCCACAAAAAAAAATCCTGCTCGTCATTATACTATATAACAATATAGTGTAATATGGTGAATCATACTTCCGGATACCGGGAATTTCTTACCGACGATAATTTTATAAAGTGGCGGCTCTTCCCCACAGAAGAGCAAGATCATTATTGGTCTCAATATATAAAGGAGAACCCTCATCGTGAAGCCGACCTGCAATTCGCGGTTGAAAGGTTTAAATCGGTCCGGTTGAACCACAGGATACTGGAACAGCAACAAAGCGAAGAATTATTAGACAGAATTATACGCGATTCCATCTTCCGGATAAAGAGAAAAAGGAAGATTAAATACTATTGGTCTGCCGCCGCATGCTTGATCATTCTGGTCATGTCTGCCTTTTATTTTTATAGACAGGCGGATGATGTGATACCTGATTCCATTGTCGGCGAAGCTTTGCCGTCGGAAGACATACAACTTGTCTCGGGCAAAACGATCGTGGATATCAAACAAAATGCGGAAATCCGGTTGTCTCCGAAAGGGAATGTTTCCATTACAGAGACGGGGCGGGAAGAATCATCCGAAGTGAACCTGTCCGAAGAGGAGATCAACAAACTGATCGTCCCTTATGGAAAGCGTTCCGCATTGAGGCTGTCCGACGGCACAAAAATATGGCTCAACTCCGGCACGGTACTGGAATTTCCAACGAGTTTCACCGGCGCGGAACGGCACATAAATGTAAAAGGAGAAATATACATAGAGGTGGCCAGGGACGAAAACAAACCCTTCCATGTTCATGCCGATCAGCTTGACGCCCGTGTATATGGCACTAAATTCAATCTTTCTTCTTATCCGGACAATGAAGAAAGTCTGGTTGTACTGGTTGAGGGAAAAGTAGAGGTAAAGTCGGCTGTGAAAACTCAGATGCTGCATGCCGGCGAACTGTTTGGCCTGCAATCGGGAGAAGCAAGGCATGAAAAAGTAGAGGTCGATGAATACATCAGTTGGAAAGAGGGGATTTTCATCCTCAACAAAGCACAGATTTCAAGCATACTGAAAAAGATAGGCCGGTACTATAACATTGAGTTCAAGGACAATAAATCGGAATTGATGTCACGAACCTGTACCGGAAAATTATTCCTGTCCGACGATATGGAGCAGGTCATCAGTGTGGTGTGCGCCATATCCAATACGACCTACAAACGGGTGGACAATTCCATATACATATTACCAAACTAAACAGAAGCGCCTATGATGAAAAGAAAATCCTGATGAAAAAGAATCGAACGATGCACCACCATCGTCCGATTCAAAGAGAATTTAATCTACAGAACTATTAATCGTAAACTAAAATCCAGTCAAATGTATGAAACATAAGAGTATTTTCGAGCCTTTTCGGGTTAAAAATAACAATCGCAGGATAAGAATCATGAAAACAACACTATTTTTCCTTTTCCTGTGTGTATTTTCTTTGTTTGCAGAAAACGTTTATCCGCAACGGGTACTGCCTTCTCTGAATATGAAAGACATAACGCTCAAAGAGGTCTTCTCGGTCATTGAAAAGGAAAGTGATTATCTCTTTCTGGTTACCGATGAGATAAGTGCGGAACTAAAGACGAAAGTAACGCTGACGTCAGGGAATAAAATGATTTCGGAGGTTATGGATCAGTTGTTACGGGACACCGGTCTGACTTACATCATAACAGGACGTCAGGTGGCTGTTTACAGAAACACGGAAGAACAGAAAGCAGCCGTTACGCAACAGGAAAAGAGGCAAATCACCGGAACCGTCCTGGATGCTCAGACAAAAGAGCCGGTCATCGGCGCCAATGTCTGGATCAAGGAGTCTACCGTGGGCGCCATCACCAACGCAGACGGGAAATACACCATCCCGGTGACGGGAAACACAGGAATATTGGTCTTCTCTTTCATTGGTTATCAGCAGCAGGAAGCGCCCATCGGCAACAACCGGACGATTGACGTGCTGCTCGAGGAAAGCAGGGAAACAAGCCTGGACGAAGTGGTGGTCGTGGCCTACGGGCGACAGAAAAAAGAGAGTGTCATCGGCGCCATCTCCACCATTGATGTGGCCAGATTAAAAACACCCACCAGCAAGATCAGTAACATTCTGGCCGGACAGCTCGCAGGCGTCATCGGATTCAACCGCAGCGGTGAGCCGGGCGAGGGCAGCACGTTCTACATCCGTGGCATCTCTACTTTCGGATCGACCAAAACTCCATTGGTGCTGGTCGATGGCATAGAACGCTCGCTGGACCTGGTTGACCCGGAAGACATCGAATCGTTCTCCATCCTGAAAGATGCAACCGCAACGGCCGTGTACGGCGTGCGTGGCGCCAACGGCGTATTGCTGGTCACCACCCGGAAAGGCGTAGAAGGTAAGCCGCGCATCACCGTACGGGCGGAGGCCGGCATAGTAGGCCCAACCCGGATGCCGAAGGCCGTCAATTCGGCTCAACTGGCCGAGTTGTACAACGAAGCATACGGTTACGACAATAACGGCGCAAAACGCTATAGCGACGAGGTGATCCGGAAGTTCAAAGACGGAAGCGACCCCGACCTCTACCCGAACACGGACTGGATCGGTTCGCTGTACAATGACTGGGCAACCAACCAGCGCGCCAATGTGAACATCAGCGGTGGAGGAACCCTGGCGCGCTACTACGTAGCCGGTTCCATCTACAATGAAGGTTCTATCTACAAGGAAGACAAGAAGGCCACGGGCTATAACTCATCCGTCAACTTCAATAAAGTGAACTTCCGCGCCAACCTCGACTTGAACCTGACACCGTCGACGGTGCTGAACATCAACCTGGCCAACGTGTACGAGAAGAAAAACTCGCCGGGAAGATCTACGAGCGACATCTGGAGCTATTCATTCCACACTGCTCCTTACGCCTTCCCGTTGAAATATTCGGATGGGAAACTGGCCGGTCCGACAGCAGGAACAGGCTATAATCCCTACAACATCCTTATCTATTCGGGATATAAGGAAGAGTGGTGGAACAATGCACAGGCATTGGTGGGCATTACCCAGGACTTCAGTGATATCATCACTCCCGGACTGAAAGCGAGCGTCAAATTCTCGTGGGATGCACTCAGCAGCAACAGTATCACCAGAGGATTTACTCCACAACAATACAGGGCATACTCACGTGACGAAGCAACCGGCGAACTGGAATACCAGGAGACCAATAAGGGACAAGAATCGCTGGGATTTGAAAAAGGAAATTCAGGAAACAGGGTGACCTACCTGGAGGCTTCGGTGACATACGACCGCTTGTTCAATGAGATACACCGCGTCGGAGCTTTGTTCCTTTACAATCAAAAGGAGAAAAACAACATTGCTCCGGGGAATAACCTGGAGAGTCTGCCTTACCGGAACCAGGGCGTTGCCGGCCGCATGACCTATTCCTACCGCGATAAATACTTCGCAGAGTTCAACATCGGTTACAACGGATCGGAGAACTTCAGCCCGGGCAGGCGGTTTGGCGTTTTCCCTGCCGGCGCCATCGGCTGGCTGATCTCAAACGAGGACTTCTGGGAACCCTACAGCGATGTGGTTGACGTATTGAAGCTGCGCGCATCGTACGGCATCGTGGGCAACGACCAGATCGGAGGCAGCCGCCGTTTCATCTACGAAGCCACGATGAAAACCACCGACGTGCCTTCCTATGAATTTAACAACTCGCCCGCTATTCCCAACAGCGCCATTCAGGTGGGAGAAGTGGCCAACCCGTACGTAGGATGGGAAGAGGCCGCCAAAACAAACATCGGACTGGAGCTGGCGCTTTACAGAAACCTCAGGATTCAGGCCGATTATTTCTACGAGAAACGCGAAGGCATCTTCCTGCAAAGGGCTTCGATGCCCGACTATGTAGGTATAACCACACAACCTTGGGTGAATGTGGGGAAGATGAAGAATCAGGGATTCGACGGCTCGCTCGAGTTCGACCGCAAGGTGGGCGAGGTGATGCTTACCAGCCGGGCCAACTTTACCTATACGCATAATACAATCCTGAACAACGACCAGCCCGATTATCTCGATCCCTATCGC
>JAIRNG010000130.1 GCA_031258135.1 Mediterranea sp. (in: CFB group bacteria) | reverse complement strand
TCACTAACAAATAAATAGTAAAGAAACAATGATCAGTTACAAAGAACTAAGCCTTGTAAACACAAAAGAGATGTTTGCAAAAGCAATTAAGGGCGGATACGCAATACCTGCTTTTAACTTTAATAATATGGAACAGTTGCAAGCTATTATCCAGGCTGCAGTAGAAACAAAATCCCCGGTTATTTTGCAGGTATCGAAAGGCGCCCGTAATTATGCTAATCAGACGTTGCTCCGTTACATGGCCGAAGGCGCTGTTGCTTATGCTAAAGAATTGGGATGCAAGAGCCCCGAAATCGTTCTTCACCTTGACCACGGCGATTCTTTTGAAACATGTAAATCATGCATCGATATGGGATTCTCTTCTGTGATGATCGACGGTTCTCATCTTTCTTATGATGAAAACGTTGCGCTTACCAGGAAAGTGGTGGAATACGCTCATCAATTTGATGTAACAGTAGAAGGTGAACTTGGCGTATTGGCCGGTGTGGAGGACGACGTTGCCGCTGAACACCATACGTATACCAGACCTGAAGAGGTTGTTGACTTTGTAACTAAAACCGGATGTGATAGCCTGGCCATTTCTATCGGAACTTCTCACGGTGCAAATAAGTTCAAACCCGAACAATGTACCCGTAATGCAGAAGGCGTTCTTGTTCCTCCTCCATTGCGTTTCGACGTATTGGAAGGCGTTGAAAAAGAACTTCCGGGATTCCCCATCGTACTTCATGGCGCTTCATCTGTTCCACAGGAAGAAGTGGCAACGATCAATAAATATGGCGGCGCTTTGAAAGATGCCATCGGTATTCCTGAAGAACAGCTTCGTAAAGCAGCCGTTTCCGCTGTTTGCAAGATTAATATCGATTCAGACAGCCGTTTGGCTATGACTGCCGCTGTACGTGAAGTGTTTGCAAATCAGCCGGGGGAATTTGACCCACGCAAATACTTAGGTCCCGCCCGCGAAAACATGAGGAAACTGTATATGCACAAAATCACCGATGTGCTTGGCTCGGCAAACAAATTGGCCGATTAATCCCGATTTGACATAACAATATAAGAGGTATCCGTAAGGATACCTTTTTTGTTTCTATGAGAAAATAAACGGATAGATTATTTTGAGGTTAATCTTTATTGCCTAAATTTGTCTTTCAACTTTAACTTAAAAATAACACACATGGGAATCGAAGAGTTTCATTTCAGGAAGAGATTGTTTTTGTCTTTTACATTAGTATTTTTGTTTTTTGCAGGATCGGCAAGCGCATATAGTTTTAAACAGTACACAGGGAAGGACGGATTATCGAATGCCGTAGTAGCTTCTGTTTATCAAGACAGGAGCGGATTGATATGGTTTGGAACAAACGACGGATTGAATACGTATGATGGATTGAGAATCCAAAACTTCCAGACAACCGAGGAACAAGTTTATCTTACCGGACAAACCATAGGGGATATATTCGAGGCCGGAGATCATGTGTTTTGGGTATTGACGAACTACGGATTGAACCGGATCGATCATCCGAAGCAACTGGTTAAGGTTTTCAACCAGTTTGATCTGAGCGCGAAAGTCGCCATGAGCCCTGCCCGTGATATCTATGTCATTAAGGAAGATAATTCCATATCTTACTATCATACCGATGAAGATGCTTTCCGGAAAATACCTGTAAACAAGCTCCCATTTGAAAGTATAATAAACGTATTTATTGATCAGGATAATACCTTATGGATATTTACGGAGGATGGCAACCACCGCAGTTTCTCCATTCAGCGTACAGGCGATGATGTTAAACTCGTTCCTCAAAGCGCCTTTAAACATCAGAAAGCTATTTTATGGTGTTTTTATGAAGACGGCGGAATCTATTTTGTAGATGAGACTTTAACTCTTTATGAATATAGTCTCGCGGATAAGACAAAATACTATATACAGGACATAAATGCTCTCGTTACTAAAAATGGAGATATTTCTTCTATCATAAAACATTCCGGTGATTTTTATATTGGTTTTACCAATGGAGGAATGATACGGATCAAAAATATGCCCGAACAAAGAAGCCAATACCAGATTGATGAGATTGCGTTTCGATCGGGGGTATTGAGCTTGTGTAAAGACCGTTATCAGGATATTGTCTGGATCGGCACCAATGGAGAGGGGGTTTATATGTTATTCAATGAGGCTTCTTCATTGGATGTCGTTTTATCCGCCAGTCTGAGCAATTCGATTCATACCCCGATTACTGCTCTTTACCGGGACGACAAACAGACCTTGTGGATCGGTAGCACGGGTAATGGTATTGTGAATATCTATGAATACGATCCTGAGCAGGGAACAGGAAGCCGTTCCGAGTTTTTCCTTCCTTACAACAGTTTGTTAGGCAGTATGACAGTCAATGCATTTGCCCGTAGTTCGAAGAATCTGCTGTGGATAGGAACGGAAAACGGCATAAACTATTATTCTTATCAGGAACGCCGGATAAAAAACATACAGATTGTCGCCGACGGAAAGCCTGTGAAGCTGGTTCGATCTATCTGTGAAATAAACGACTCGACACTTTGGGTGGCTACTTCGGGCGAAGGGCTGGTAAAAATACATCTGGTCGGAACATCCGATTCGCCTATCATCGCTTCGGCTAAACGTATATATGCAGGAAACGGCAGCGAAGCTGCCAATATGTTTACTGTCGCCTATAAGGAAGATGAAAAAACAGTGTGGTTCGGCACACAGGGAAACGGCGCTTATAAAGTGGATAACGAAAGCGAACGTCTGGAAAACTTCCTGTTTGCCAAAGGTGAGAATAAGCCGGAAAACGACATATTCTCTATTTTGAAGAACAGTGAAGGCTATTGGTTCGCTACAGGTGAAGGGTTAGCCAAAATGGTCGGAACAGAGAAAACCGTGTTCAATGAAACAAACGGTTTCCTGCATAAAACGGTACATGGTATCCTGGAAGACAACGGCGGTAATCTATGGTTGAGTACTAACCGTGGGATTGTTAAGTTCAATATGGAGAAATCGACCTCTTATCTGTGTAAACAGGCTGAAGATAAGATGATTGTGGAATTTAATGACGGGGCTTGTTTTAAAGACCCATTGACCGGCCTCTTGCTTTTTGGCGGCGAGAATGGTTTTGTTACGATTAATGAGACTGATTTTGAACAACAAGACTATGCACCTGAGATTGTATTCAATGGATTATCTGTTTTCGGAAAACGGCATAACATCTATGATTATCTGGTGAGTAAACGCGGTAAGCAGACTATTCGTCTGAAATATGACCAGAACGTTTTCGGCGTTTCTTTTGTTGCCAATGACTATATTTACGGCAAAGAATATTCCTATTTTTATAAATTGAATGAGCAGGGAAATAACTGGGTGGAAAATGGAAACGTAAATACGGCATTCTTTACCTATCTGGCTTCCGGAAAATATACCTTGTCGGTCAAATACCGTAATAATGTAACAGGTAAAGAGAGTCCGGTTTCACAGATCATCATACATATATTGCCCCGGTGGTATCAAACCTGGTGGGCCTATCTTCTGTATTTCCTGATTGCAGGGGGGATATTATATCTCGTTCGTTGGGGAATTATCTGGTATGTGGATATTCGCAAAGAAGTTTTTATCGCTGCGATGGAAAAGAAGTTTCATGATTCGGAAACCCGTGCCAAACTGGAGTTCTTTGCCGGTATGTCCAATGAATTGTATGGGCCTTTGGCATTGATACAAAATTCTTCAGGTAAGATACTGTCCCATCCGGAAGTCAGCGAAGATGTGCGGAAGTATATCACTCTGATACAGAACAACACCGAACAACTGAAAGGATTTGTTTGTGATATAAACGAACTGCGTACATTGGAGGCTAAGGAAAAGATCCATCAGGTAGCTTATTTGCCGGTCTCGGAACTTGCCGACGCTTTGGCCGCAGCATTTATAGAACAGGCAAACGAACGGAAAATCAATTATCAGATCAGGATTAAAAACGGGTTGTATTGGGTGTCGGATACGTATTATCTGTGCCGTTTGATCGGTAATCTTCTGGCTAATGCCTTTATCAATGTCAAAGAGAAGGGTACGGTATCTATTGAATTGACGGTAAGAGATGCCTGTTTACAAATTGTTGTGGCCTATACGGGAGAGTTGCCCGCTTCCGATATGGTTGTTAAGGACGGGGAGTTCGATTATATTCGTGCGATTGATGTTCTGGAGAATGAAGGTTGCGCCGATTTCTCAACCTTTGATAGCCGCATATTGGCCATCAACTATGGTATAACTCAGGATTTGAACGGGCATATTGAAACAGAACAGGCCGAAGATCAGGTTGTATACACTGTAAGTCTGCCGGAATATGTGACCGAGATGGAGGAAAATGAAATGGAAGAAGGAAGCGAGCAATTGCCTTCCATCGTTCTTCCTAAGAAATATAACCTGTGTGAACGGACGAAAACGAAGTACAGCGTAGACAAGAACTCCATTCTGCTTGTGGATAACAATGCCGATATACATAGCTTGTTGACCGATCTGTTGCATGGAACTTATAATATCGATACGGTAACAGAGTCGGAAGATGTTGTGGAACGTCTGCACTCCGGCAGATATGACCTGTTGATTATAAAGGCGAACATGCCGGTGATAGATGGCATTGAGTTAACGAAAATGGTTAAAGTGGATACTGCTATTTCTCATATTCCTTGCGTATTGCTTTCTTCAGCCAACCGGGGATATGAAAGAAAAGCCGCTATGGAAGCCGGAGCAGACCTTTATGTCCCTAAACCATTTGAACTGGATGGGTTGATGAAGGAAATAGCCGGTTTGATGCAGTATAAGAAAGTACAGGCCCATTTCAACTCCGAAGGGAATCATATCTTTGAATTGGGTGATGAACATTTTGCTACAGCGGAAGACAAATCTTTCTATGAAACAATGATCGCTTACATAGAAAAGAACATGAAAGACACGGAGCTGTCTGTGGAGATGATCGGTAAAGAACTGAACTGTACTACACAGGAATTTTATAGCCGTTTGAAAGGTATAACCAGGAAAACCCCGAATGAGATTATCCGCGCCTATCGTTTGAAAGCGGCAGAGAAACTGCTGGTCGTTACGAATTTACCCGTTGAGGATATTATCAGCAGAGTAGGTTTTACCAGTCGCAGCAGTTTCTTTAAATTGTTTATGCAGGTGCATGGCATGACCCCGAAGAGTTATCGTGATCAGAAGAAGAAAATGTTCCTTAAATCGATCTGGTAAATAACCTTAGCGAGATGTTCAGGATAATAAAGGCGCAATTTCTTGCGCCTTTATATATATCCTACCATTCGATGATCAGTGATTCACAGGGAGTCATTTTCAGTTCTTCACCAAACGCGATGGCTTTATCCGTTATTATATCTCTTCCCTGTTTCACACCTTCCAGCACTTCTTTATAGTAATTCAACGGCAGATTGACTTCCGCATCCGTACCGTTCAGCATAACCCATACGGTTTTACCTTTATACCGGCGGGCATACGCGTATACGCCATGTTGCGGGGCGAATTGTATCATATCGCCCTTAGCGATAACGTCGTTCCCTTTGCGCCAGTTCAGGATTGTGCGGTAGAAGTCGTAAGACCGGTTTTGAATATCCGTACGGCCTGAGGTTGTGAAAGCATTTTGCGAGTCACCTTCCCAACCTCCCGGAAAATCTTTACGTACATAACCATCGCTCTTCTGTTTTACACCGTTCATCATTACCTCCGTTCCGTAGTATAGTTGCGGTATGCGACGGGTGGTCAGAAGAATCGTCACGGCTTGCTTGAGCTTGTCCAGGTCTTGCCCTTCTTTCAGGAAACGGTCGGTATCATGATTCTCATAGAAAGCCAATACCATTTCCGGGGCCGGATAGAGGAAGTCATACACAAAATTGTTATAGATCCGGTTAAGGCCTGCCCCCCAATGACTTGTATTCTCGTCCCCGGCCACATTGATCTTATCGTAAAAGCTGAAGTCCATAACGGATTTCAGGTTGCTGTTAAGCGGAGCCGATAATTTCGAGTCTTTTTGCCACCAGGCTGTGTATGCCGGTTCGGTTACCCAGGTTTCGCCCACCACGTTATAGTCCGGGTATTCATCGTTCAGTTCTTTCATCCAACGGCTCATTGCCGTGTAGTCGGCGTATGGATAGGTGTCCATGCGGATGCCGTCGATACCGGAATATTCGATCCACCAGAAGCTATTCTGCACAAGGTAGCGGTATACATGGGGATTCTTTTGGTTCAGGTCGGGCATGGACTTAACGAACCAACCGTCGTTCATCAGAAAAATATCCTGTTGCGATGCGTACGGGTCTACCATCGGAGGGAGTGCGTACGAGGTCTGTACGAAGTTCCCTTCGTAGTCGGGGTTGTTGAACCAATCGCCGGAAGGCATGTCCTTGATCCAGAGGTGTCCGAAACCACAGTGGTTAAAGATCATATCCATAACCATTTTGATGCCCTTGTCGTGCGCTTTGGCGATCAATGATCTATATTCTTCGTTCGTGCCGAAACGCGGATCTACCTTGTAGTAGTCGGTGGTTGCGTATCCGTGGTAAGAGCCGCCTTCCATGTCGTTTTCCAATACGGGAGTAAACCAAAGGGCGGTAACCCCCAAGCCGGTGAAGTAATCCAGATGTTTCTCAATTCCGGCAAGGTCGCCGCCATGACGGGCGTTCGGATCATTACGATCCACTTTGTATGGAGATAATCCGGTTATCTGATCATTGTCCGGATTACCATTGGCGAAGCGATCGGGCATTAAGAGATATAAAGCGTCCGAAGCGTCGAATCCCGTGCGTTCGCACGATTTCTTTTCACGGGCTTTGATCTCGTATTCTTTCACCAGTTTCTTCTTTCCCCGGGTAAATGTCAGTTCGAGCTTACCGGGTTTTACATTTTTATCGAGCGAAATATAAACCAACAGGTAATTGTCGCTCTCCAGCCTGACCGTACTCTGCAGGCTTACTCCCGGATAGTTTACGGATACGGTGGAACCGGCAATGTCTTTGCCATATACCATAAGTTGGAGCTCAGGGTTCTTCATTCCGGCATACCAGAATGGCGGATCGATCCTGTTTACGTCCATGGCCACCGGTGTACCGGCAGAAAGTAAGGATAAGCAAAATGCAATAAAGACTTTTTTCATGATATTCGGGTAATAAACTAAATGCCTGCTAAGGTAAAACAAATCTTTTGAATTTAAAATTCCCGCATTTTACCCCTGTTGAATATGTTCATGCAAACGTTTCCAGGAGGCTATAAGACCACAAATCTTTCAGCCGGTCGATTTTTCTGCGAATACTATTAAACTGTTTTACAGGAAAACAGTCATAAATACATGTTTAATGAATCAGATAAAAAGATTACTCACTATTAAATGAACAGAATTATGAAAAAGCAACTGTTAAGTTTAGCCGTTGTCCTGTATTTAGGCTCGGCTGTGTGTATGGCTCAGAACAACAGAGGGGAACGCCCTGATCTGTCGAAACGCACCGAACAGATGGTAACCGACCTGGGGCTGAATGAAACCCAGGCCAAGGAGTTCAAAGCGGTAATGGAGGAGATGAGACCGGACAGGAATAATCCGGGCGAAAGGCCTTCCCGTGAAGAAATGGAGAAGAGGCGTAATGAAGCGGATGCAAAGATCAAGAAGATTCTGACGGATGAGCAATATAAAAAGTATCAGAGCATGAGGCCGCAAAGAAGACAAAGGAGAGACAGGTAACCGTTACGAAAAGCCGCTCTTTCGATCTCCACATTGTCCATTGACAACTAAACACGAAGCTGGTCGGGTAAACCCCTGATCAGCTTTGTGTTTTTATATTGCGGTATAAGGAACAACGCCTCATTCATGTGCTTTTCAAGGCAGGAAGATTGTTTAAGGAACTCCGGAAGCCGGTAGTAAGGCCCTGTCTTTAGGCATAAAAAAGGGCTTAACTTAATGAAATATGCTTTTAATCCCTGATCTATACCTGTTAAGATACGATCTTCTATAGACCAATATGCACATGTCGGTAAACATATCAATAGATAATGAATAGCATAACATACCATGTTAAACAACTAACAACAGGAGTTTATTGCGTAAATCAACGTACCGCAGTAAGTTTTCCTCCTTTTTTCGGGCTCGCTCAGGGTATCTCTGCTCTGACTAACAGTATCTTAGGATTAAAATAACATAATTTATAAGTTTTTATACTATTTGTCTTAAGCATGTTTTTGATATTTGTTTTCTTTATATAGTAGATATCTATAGCTTAATGAAAAACGCGATAAATATAAGTTCATTATTTGAAGAGATAGCGAATGACGATCCGCGGGCATTTCAATTATTCTTCGACTTTACCTATTCCAAGGCATATAGGTATGCGAACTATTTTGTGAATGATCCGGATGCATGTAAAGACATCCTGTCCGATGTTTATGCTTACATCTGGAAAAACAGAAGGAAATTGCCCGAAGTGGAAAATTATGAGAACTATCTTTTCATCTGTGTACGCAACCAGTCGCTGAATCACTTGAAGATCGTCAGCAGACATCAGAAGATAAGGTTGGATGATGTGAATGTGCAAAACATGTCCGATGGATCCGCTTCCGACCGCTATCTGTTGGATGAAGAGCTGAAGAATATCCTGGAGTTGGCCGTCAATTCGTTGCCGTCAAAATGCCGGCTGATATTCTTTTTGATACGTGAAGAAGGTATGACATATAAAGATGTCGCTGAAGTTCTTTCTCTTTCAGAACGTACGGTGCAGGGGCAGTTGCGCATCGCATCACGGAGATTAGGTTTGATTGTAAAGGAATATATAGGTAATTTGAAAACAGGTAAACATTATGAAAAGATTGGATAAAAAATGGATGATTTTTGCAGATCGCCTTTCCAAAGGGAAAGATACCTGCGATGATGATAGATTATTATCCGGATTAAATGAAGAAGATAAAATGCTTCTCGATGTATTGGAAAGCATCAGGCTGGATTGTGATGACGAACAGGCCAATCGTATAAAGTCGGAGGTAGAAGAGAGTATGTATCATAAGATATTTGAATCGAAACCGGTGAAAACGAAGGGGAAATATACTTTTCTATTGGCCATAGCTGCTTGTCTGGCTATTATGATAAGCATGTATTCTGTTTATTTACACCGGAAAGACGCACAAGAGGAAGATAATTCCTTCATCGTATTTTCCTCTTCTAACGGGATATCGAGTGTTATATTGCCGGACAGCTCTGTTGTAACGCTGAATGCGGCAAGCAGACTTTCCTACGCCAAAGGTTATAACCGTACGACACGTAAGGTTTACCTGGAAGGAGAGGCTTGCTTCAATGTACGGCCCGATAAGAAAAAGGCGTTTATCGTGTCGCTGAACAACATTGACATAAGAGTGATGGGAACAGTGTTCAATGTCTGCGCCTATCCCGAAGATGAAGAGGTTATCACAAGTTTGGTTTCCGGTTCTGTCCAGGTAGAAGATAAGAAGAGCGAAATGATTTGCCGGCTATCTCCTGAGCAGGCTGCCATATATGAGAAGAAAACTTCTCAGATACAGATAGAAGCCTGTGACACCAAGTATGCCATCGGGTGGATGTCGGGAGAAATGCTCTTCAAGCGGAAATCATTCCCTGAGTTTTGCAAAATTCTGAGCCGGAAGTTCAATTGCTCCATTGATATTAAGAATGAAGCCATTAAAAAGAAAGTCTTTACCGGCAAATTTGTAAACAATGAGTCGCTTTCTGAAATATTCGGTATTATACAGATAAACGTTCCGTTCAACTATACTATTAAGGACGATTGTGTCACTATTTATTAGATATTATATGTCACTATTCAAGACTTGTTTTTTATCGGCTTTACTTTTGCTGTCTGCAACAGGGAGCTATGGCTCATCGCATACGGAGGTAACCGACGGTAATCCTGTTGCAAATTTTGCTTTGACTGTCAATGCAGGTGCGGACGGCGGTTTGTTTGGTAACGTATTTCAGAATACGGGTGTTCTGGACGGGTGGTTGATCGAGAAAGGCGGAGTGCGCTTTTCTCTTGAGAAAGATGGGAACAGATTGCCTTTCAGCCACTTTCACCATAAGGAAATCGAGCGCCGTTTCCCTTTTGTACGCGGCGCTTATTCGCAATCGACACTCGATATACAATCGGAGTTGAAAACGCTGGCCTTCTGCCCGTTGGCAGTGGATGACGCCGAAACCTCATCTTTGCCTGTGGCGATGCTCGAAATGACATTTGTGAACGCAGGAGAAAAGGCGGATGAGTTCATCATTACGGTTGATTACGATTCGTTGAGAAAAGGGAACCTTACTACGGAGTTAACCGGTTCACAAGCTAAAAAGAAGAAGTTCAGGCATCTGGATCGTTGGATGTTTTCCTCAGGTGATATGGTATTGCGTTGCAACAGTGAGCTGACTTTCGACCTGAACAACCGCGTAGTCCATATTCCTGTCCGTGTTCCCGCAAAAGGGGGAAAGACATTGCGCCTGATCCTTGCCTTTTACGATGACGAATGGATAACTGCCGGCCGGTTTGCTTCGGCCGGCGAAATTGCTTCTTATGCCGATGATCATTGGAATGACCTGTACGCCGGAACACTTGATTTTGAAGATCACATTCCCCGGACAGGAGACACGGAACTTGATGAATACTTGCGCTGGTATATGATTCCGGCAGTCTCGCTGACGAGACTGACCAAAAACAATGAAGTGCTGACCATGGGTTATTGTGAGCTTAACCAACGTGACAGTTACTGGACTTCGTGGTTACATCTGGTACTGTTCAGGGATCTGGAGAAAAAGATGATAGAGGAAAGCATAGCCTGGCAACAGCCTTCCGGGAAAATACCTACTACGATTCTTCCCCTGATTGAACGGGAAGATGATTTGGATATCAATGCATTCTTTATCCTGCGCGCCGCCCGTTTCTACCGCTTATATCCTGACAGGGATGATCTACAGGCCTGGTGGCCGGCTTTGAAAAAAGCGATGGACTGGCTCATTTCGCGCGACACAAATGGCAACGGGTTGCCGGTGCAGGTCTCTTTCTGGGGCGATTGGAAAGATGTGACGGGTGTCGACGGACGTATCTATTCTCCTTTTTCCGCCCTCGTCTATCTGGCGGCGCTCAGGCAAATGGAATACCTGGGCAGGGAGTGTGGAGATATTGAAACCATCAGCAAATATGAATCTGCGTATAAAAAGGGATTTGATTTCACCAATACTCCGGTAGAGCAGGGCGGACTTTGGAATGGCATGTATTATTGCCAGAGATGGAAAGACGGCACGGTGAATGACAAATTGCTGCAAGACCAGACAATCGGTATTCTGTTCGATGTAGTTCCGGAAGAAAAGGCTGTTAAGATCATAGAATCCCTGAATGAAAAGAACCTGACCGAATATGGTATCTGCGAAACTTATCCTTATTATCCGGCGGAGTTCGGTTATGAGCCGGGAACATACCATAATGGGGGCGTATGGCCCTGGCTGAGCTTCGTGGATGACTGGGCGCGTATCCGCATGGGAAGAGAGAAAGAGGCGATCGGTTTAGTGAAAAGAGTCGCCAAGGCCGACTTGGTTATGTCGGGGGACTGGTCGCCGAATGAATACATCAATAGCCGTACCGGCGAAAATCAGGGTTATCAGTTACAAGGCTGGAACGCCGGACTTTTCGGGCTGGTTTATTTCGGCCTGTTGCATAAGGACATGATTCACCATTGATTATTGACTATTTACTTAAAACTTCAACATAATGAAAACTATATTGATAAGTGTTTTGCTGTTAACTTTTCCGTTGAGCCTGAGTGCACAGGAAAGGCCGTCATGGGTAAAAGAGACAAAGGCGGAAAAAGAAAAAAGAATGGCATGGTGGACGCACGACCGCTTCGGCATGTTCATCCATTGGGGATTGTATTCCTTGCCTGCCCGGCATGAGTGGGTGCAATGGAATGAGAAGATCCCTGCGGAAGAATACAGGAAATACTTCGACCGTTTCAATCCTGATTTATATGATCCGCAGGAATGGGCAAGGAAAGCCAGGGAAGCGGGTTTTAAGTATGTGGTCATTACGACGAAGCATCATGAAGGATTCTGTTTGTGGGATACGAAGCACACCGATTATAAAGTGACCCGTACCATTTATGGGAAGGACCTGATAAAACCATTGGCGGATGCCTGCCGGGCTGAAGGATTGCGTGTCGGGTTCTATTATTCCCTGATAGACTGGCATCATCCCCACTTTACATTCGACAGTAACCATCCTCTTGCCCCGGCCGATCCTGAAGAACGGGAAAAAGCGAATGTAAAGCGGGATATGAATATTTACCGCCAATATATGAAGGATCAGTTAAAGGAGTTGTTGACCCATTATGGCCGTATTGACGAATTGTTTATGGACTTCTCTTACCCCGGCGAGAACGGGAAGGGGCATGAGGACTGGGATTCGGAAGGACTGTTGAAACTCGTACGCCAACTTCAGCCGCATTGCATCGTGGACAACCGGATGGGCATGGAGCATACCGGTTGGGGATGGGACTTTGTGACTCCCGAACAGTTCATGCCGCAGCAGTGGCCGACAGTGAACGGGGAGCGCGTCCCGTGGGAGACTTGCCAGACCTTTTCCGGTTCGTGGGGGTATTACAGGGATGAATATTCATGGAAAAGCGTGCACCAGTTGGTTGTTATGCTTATCGAAACCGTCAGCAAAGGCGGAAACTTATTGCTGAACGTGGGACCGACAGCACGGGGCTTGTTTGACGACCGGGCCAACGAACGGCTGGAGGGATTATCCCGTTGGATGAAGTTGCACAGCCGCTCCATCTATGGGTGCACGCAGGCGCCGGAAGAGATCCGGGCGCCTCAGAACTGCTTCCTTACCTATAATCCTGACACAAAGAGGCTGTATCTCCATGTGCTGGAATGGCCTTTCAGATCATTACACATATCGGGGCTTAAAAACCGGTTGGAGTACGCACAATTATTGAACGACGCTTCCGAAATCCGGTTCCGGACGCAAACGGAACAAGGAGACCATACCACAGAAACCTCAAAGGAAGGTGATGTGATACTTTCGCTTCCGGTGGAAAGACCGGATGTGGATGTACCTGTAATAGAGTTGATATTGAGATGAT
>JAIRNG010000128.1 GCA_031258135.1 Mediterranea sp. (in: CFB group bacteria) | reverse complement strand
ACCTGTCCGATAAACATCAAGAATACCACGACAACGAACAGAAGCAGGGCGGTGGAAAGGTTTTCGGGCGCAATGAGGAGGCATACCGTTCCGGTGATGATCATGATGTATTTGAATGTTTTGGGATTGGGCCCTTCGTCGCTTTGTCTTTTGGAAAGAATGAACGAGACGGCGATAATGACAGCCATTTTCGCCAGCTCCGAGGGCTGGAAATGGATGCCGAAAAAAGTCATCCAGCGTGCTGCGCCGTTCACGCGGTCGCCGGTAATGAATCCCATGACCGCAACGAATATCAACAGGATGACAGAAACGGGAAGCAGGAATACAGGGAATACCTGAAACCATTTGTAGGGGATGATATGAACAACGATCACAACAACTACGCCCACCATCAGGATAGTAACGTGTTGTGTGATGGGCGCCCAGTGGTCTCCTGTCTTGTAGGTCAATGTGCTGGCTGCACTGAACACCTCGATGATGGAGATCACGCAGAGACACAGGAAGATGATCCATATCACTCTGTCGCCTTTTAATAAACTCTTCAGCAGATCCATATCTTATTATAATGCTCTTACGTTTTCTTTAAATTGATCGCCCCGGTCTTCGTAGTTCCTGAACAGGTCGAAACTTGCGCAGCAAGGGCTTAACAATACGGTATCGCCTTTTTCCGCCATCTTGTATGAGGCTTGCACGGCCTCTTTCATGCTTTGCACGCCGGCTATGGGCAGGCCGAACCCGCCAAAGAACTTATACAGTTTCGAGTTGTCGGTTCCCAGGAATACGAGCGCCCTGCATTTTTCACGTACCGGACGGGCGATTTCCGTATAGTCGTTACCTTTATCGACGCCGCCAAGAATTAATACGGTCTTTGTGGTCATGCTTTGCAGGGCGTACCAGCATGAATTTACGTTGGTCGCTTTGGAATCGTTGATAAATTCGATTCCCCGGACGCGGGCCACTTTTTCCAGCCTGTGTTCTACTCCTTTAAAATCGGAGAGGGCTTTACGTATATTTTCTTTCGTGATGCCGGCCAGGTTGGCCGATATGCCTGCGGCCAATGAGTTATACAGGTTGTGCGTTCCGGTCAATGCCAGCTTTTCCTGTTCCATATTGAATGTAATGGGTTCGTTGATAACCAGTTCACGATCTTCAGCGTAAGCGATCGCGCCGTCTTCTTTCACGGCCGAGAAGGGATAGAGGTGGGCGTGTATGCCGTGTTTATCCAGTTCCTGTTTAATGATCGGGTCGTCATTCCAGAAGACGAATGCGTCTTCCGGGGTCTGATTCCGGGTAATACGGAATTTGGAGTCGATGTAGTTCTGCATGTTGTGGTCGTAACGATCCAGATGGTCGGGAGTGATGTTCATCAATACCGCAATGTTGGCGCGGAATTTATACATGTCGTCCAACTGGAAACTGCTCAGCTCGATGATGTAATAGTCGTGCTTGTCTTCGGCGACCTGCAGGGCGAGGCTTTTGCCGATATTACCCGCCAGTCCCACGTTGAGGCCTGCGCTTTTGAATATGTGATAGGTGAGGCTGGTCGTAGTGGTCTTTCCGTTGCTGCCCGTGATGCAGATCATTTTGGCGTCCGTGTAGCGTCCGGCGAATTCTATTTCGGAGATGATGGGGGTGCCCTGTTCTTTAAGTTTCAGGATGATGGGCGATTCGTTCGGAATGCCCGGGCTTTTGATGACCTCGCCGGCATTGAGGATGAGTTCTTCGGTATGCTTGCCTTCTTCCCATGGAATGTTGTATTTTTCCATCAGGGTTTTGTATCTGCTCTTGATGGCGGATGTATCGGAGACAAAGGTTTCAAAGCCTTTGACCTTGGCGAGGACTGCGGCTCCCGAACCGCTTTCGCCTGCTCCCAATATTACGATTCTGTTCATGTGTGTTATCTGATCTTTAATGTGATGATAGTAATAGCGGCCAATACGATGGTTACGATCCAGAAACGGACGGTGATCTTCGATTCATGGAAAGCATGGACCGGTTTGGTGAACATGTACGTACAGTCCGGATCGAGTTGGTCTGTGGTTATACGGAAATGGTCGTGTATGGGTGTGCGTTTGAATATACGCCGGCGTATTCCTTTCTTTTTGCCTTTCCTGAAATAATTTACCTGCAGGATAACCGATAGATTCTCCACAAGGAATACGCCGCAAAGAATCGGGATCAGCAACTCTTTGTGTATGATGATGGCGAATACGGCAATGATACCGCCGATGGTCAGACTGCCGGTGTCGCCCATAAATACCTGTGCGGGGAATGCATTGTACCAGAGGAAACCGATCAGGGCGCCGATGAAGGTGCAGATAAATATAACGAGTTCTTCGCTTCCGGGGATAAACATGATGTTAAGATAACCGGCAAATGCGGCGTGGCTGGATACGTATGCAAGTATCCCTAACGTCAGCCCGATGATGGCGGAGTTGCCTGCCGCCATTCCGTCCATTCCGTCGTTCAGGTTGGCTCCGTTGGAGACGGCTGTTACGACGAAGATGGTTACGATGATAAACAGTATCCATCCGGCGGTCTGTGCGTGTTCGCCCATAAATCCGACGATATCCGCGTAATCCATATCATTGTTCTTAAAGAACGGGATGGTCGTTTTGGTCGATTTGATATTATGCGAGCGGTGAATGACTTCTATGGAATCTCCTTCTTTCTGAATTTCCATGTTTTCGCGGATAACGACATCCGGACTCATGTAAAGCGTCAATCCGACGATCAGTCCGAGCCCTACCTGACCGATCACTTTGAATTTTCCGTGAAGGCCTTCTTTGTCTTTCTTGAATATCTTGATGTAATCGTCGGCGAAGCCCAGTGAACCGAGCCATACGGTGGTGATCAGCATCAGAAGCATATATACGTTGTCCAGACGTCCCAGCAACAGACAGGGAATGAGGATAGCTACTATGATAATCACCCCTCCCATGCTGGGAATCCCGACTTTGCCCGTATTGAACGGGTCGATGCCGGCGTTACGTTGTACTTCGGTGATCTGTTTCCGTCTCAGCAGCGTGATAAACCTGTCGCCAAAGATACTGGAAATAAGCAATGACAGGATAACCGCCATCAATGCCCTGAATGAAACGTAATTGAATATGCCCGAACCGGGGAGGTCATATTCCTGAAGCCATTGAAATAAATAATATAACATCTGGATATTTACGATTAGACGATTTACGATTTTACGATTGAAATTACTTGTTATGTCGTCGTAGCGTTTTCCCGAATCGGGAAAGCTCCCTGTAAAAAACGTAGCGTTTTCCCGAATCGGGAAATGCAATGGATAAGATATTTTTCATCATCACGTGTAGTTTTCGTTCAATCGTTATTCTTTTTGCCCTCGCCCGGCGTAAATTCAACCCCGGACACTTCCTTAACGATTTCTTTATCGTCGAAAGGATATTTTACGCCTTTTATCTCCTGATAATTCTCGTGACCTTTTCCGGCCACCAGTATCACGTCTCCCGCCCGGGCAAGCATGCATGCCGTCCGGATCGCTTCTTTACGGTCGGCGATAGCGATGGTTTTTCTACGGTCTTCGTCGTTTAACCCTGCAAGCATGTCGCCAATGATATCCGCAGGCTCTTCAAAGCGCGGATTGTCGGAGGTAATGATAAGGCGGTCGCTAAGGCGGGCGGATTCTTTGGCCATGACCGGACGCTTGCCTTTGTCGCGGTTGCCGCCGGCGCCGACAACGGTGATGACTTTACCTTTGCCTCCGAGTACTTCATGAATGGCGTTCAGCACATTCACCAGGGCGTCCGGCGTATGTGCATAATCTACAATAACGGTATAGCCGCCGGGTGAACGCATCGCATTGAAACGCCCTGCTACGGGGTGCAAAGTGCTTAGCGCAATCAGGACTTCCTCTTCTTTCCTGCCGAGCAGGACGGCCGCTCCGAATACGGCCAAAAGATTGGAGGCGTTGAAACGACCGGTGAATGGTACGAAAAGTTCTTTATGGTTGAAGTCAAGCAACATTCCGTCGAAGTGTGATTCCAGTATACGCCCTTTAAAGTCGCTCAGGCTGCGCAGGGAATAAGTACAGGTCTTCGACCGGGTGTTTTGTGTCATGACCAATCCGTTCCTGTCGTCGAGATTGGTCAGGCTGAACGCGTTTTTCGGCAGATCGTCGAAGAATTTCTTCTTTACCCTGAGGTAATTCTCTACCGTTTTATGATAGTCCAGGTGGTCGCGGGTCAGGTTGGTGAAGATGCCTCCCGCAAATCTCAATCCGCTGATACGTTTCTGGTCGATGGCATGCGAGCTTACTTCCATGAATACGTATTTGCAACCTTCGCCGGCCATACGGCCCAACAGACTGTTTAACGTGACGGGGTCCGGGGTCGTATGCCCGGTCGGCAGGTCTTCTCCATCGATAGAATTACATACGGTCGATATTAACCCCGTTTTATACCCGAATTTGCGGAACATTTCATATAATAAGGTAGCGATCGTCGTTTTACCGTTGGTGCCGGTCACTCCGACCAGTTCAATCGCAGAGGTGGGATCGCCGTAAAATGTGGTGGCTATTTTGCCTGCGGCGTCTTCGCTGTCGGAAACTTGAATACAGGTTATGTTTTCGATCTTCCCGCCGGGGATTTCTTCGCAAAGAACGGCAGCCGCTCCGTTCCGTATGGCGGCGGGAATATAGGCGTGTCCATCGGTTTGGGAGCCTTTCATAGCGATGAAGAGATTCCCGTTTTCCACCCTGCGGGAGTCGATGTGTACCCCTGTAATATCAATATCTTGCGGGCCGGCGATTCGGATCGCCTGAATCTTTTTGAGTAATTCTCCCAGTTTCATTTCCGTAGTTTTTTGTCTGTTAATATAATATTCCAATCATCTTAATTCTATCGAAATGGTTTGCCCCGGCTTGATCTCGCTTCCCTGCGCTATCGATTGCCGGCGGACTGTTCCTACCCCCGACAGGCGCACCTTTAATCCATTGCTTTCAAGGAGATAGACGGCGTCTTTTGCGCCCATTCCGATGACGCTCGGCGCTTGTTTTTTATTCACCTCTTTGGCATGCAGGTTCACTGCGTCCGGAAGCGAGTATGTACTTCCCCAGACTTCCCGCTCTTTTTTGTTTTTGAAATCCGTCAGGGCGGTTATCTTCAGGTCGTCCAGAACACGTTTGGCTTCGGCAAGTTCTCCGGCTTTAACATCGGGTATGGCTACACCGGCCGGATCGATCGCGTTTCTGATATCGAGTACAAGGTTCTTGGCGTATACTCTCTCGGCGATCTTCCTGAATACGCTGCCGGCCATGAGGCCTCCGGATGCGGGAAGTCCCGGTTTTTGAATAGCTACTATGCAACTGTATTTAGGCGCATCGGCCGGAAAGTAACCACAAAAACTGACTAAATAGTTGATCGTACCGCTCTTATATCCCGCCTTACCCCGGGAGATCAGCGCCGTACCTGTTTTTCCGGCTACAGGGAATTGGGAAGAACCGGCCGGCTTTGCAAGCCCATTGCTGACCACCTGCTCCAGAATGTCCCGTATTTGATGCAGCGTGCGCTCGGAACAGATCGAAGGATTGATGACCTCTGTGGGAAACTCTTCTACCGTTTCACCGTTTCGCGTGATAGCTTTCACGAATTTCGGACGCACCATCTTACCCTTGTTCGCTATCGCATTATAGAAAGCCAGCGTATTGATCGGCGGGATCTGGGTCTCATAACCGATACTCATCCAGGGTAATCTCGTCTTATACCAGCGTTTGTTTTTCTGCCGGCGGATGTTAGGCTTGCCTTCGCCGGAAATCTGCAGATGAAGAGGCTCGTTAAGGCTCATGCGATACAACCCTTCTATAAATTTATCCGGATTCTTTCCGTAATGCTTGTCGATCAGATAACTCACCCCGATGTTGGAAGAAACCATCAGTATTTCAGGCACCGTGAGATACTGATAGCCGCCGCGGCGCCAATTATGGTCATACATGGCGCGGCCATGCATCATCATGATCCCGTTGCCCGTATCCACCCCGTCCGAAACGCTGATAACCCCATCCTCGAGTGCAACCATGATGGAAGCCGTTTTGAAAGTCGACCCCGGTTCTATCATGTCGCTGATTGCACCGTTCTTGATTTCCCTGTACTTGCCGTCCTGACATTTGGCCATGTTGACAATGGCTTTGACTTCTCCCGTAGCTACTTCCATCAAGACGGTAACGCCTTCGTTGGCATTGATCTCGATGAGCTTGTCAACGAGCGCCTTCTCACAGATGTCTTGCATGTCCACGTCGATTGTCGTTATGACATCGCAACCGTCTATGGGGGCGATATCTGTAATGTCCAGCCATTGGTTCGTGACCTTTTGCCGGTGGATAATTCCGTCACGTCCCCTCAGGACGGAATCGAATGCCAGTTCGATGCCGTTTATGGCGCCTTTCGCCGTATCGGCGTAAATACCGCCCAACGTACGGGAAGCGAGCGACCCGAATGGCTTTTCACGTTGGTTGTATATCTGTTCATGAAACCCTCCTTTGTACTTGTTGAGGCTGAACACGGGTAAACGTTTGACTTCTTTATATTGTACATGGGATATACGGTTGGGATATACCGGATAATTGCGGGCTCCCTGTTTCCTGCCTTTGAGCAAATGGGCCTTGAAGTGCGCCGCACTTTTATCCGGGAATATGTTGTGCAAACCGGCGCAGATTTCATTCAGATGACTCATCAGCATGCTGTCTTTCTTTGTACCGCCCGCCTTGAAGTCCATGTAGATACGATATACCGGAAGAGAACTTGCCATCATGCTTCCGTTGGCTGACAGTATATTGCCGCGGTTTGGCTTGATGGTGACATTCTCTTTTACGAAACGGCTTGCCACGTCCTGCCAGTATTGACGCTCGCCAAACATAATGATGCCGGCTTTCACGACAATGGCTACTCCCGCCAATCCGATAAGAAGGATGACAAAGAAATAGCGGGTCATTATGTTTCTTTTATTAGCCATTATTTTATCAGGTATGGAGGATTGGTCGCAGGTTGCAATTCGGTCTTTGTCTCGGAAATATATTCTTCGATGTGCGATTGGCGGCTTTTCTCCATCAGTTCGGAGTTGCGTATCAAAGCGTCGTATTTAATGTCGTTCAGCTCTTGTTTAAGACGGTCGATTTCAATCATCTGTTGTTGGGCGGCGTATCTGTTGTGAATGTAGAATATCACAAACACCATGATGAGGACAAAAAGTTTTGTCTGGCGACGGAAAAAATCTGTTGCCAAAATGTCTCCTCCTAAAATGTTTTTCAAAGAAGACCTCTTTTTCTTTACATCTTCCATATTTCCTTATATTATTAATCAGCCTCACCCCGGCCCTCTCCAAAGGGGAGGGAGAATGATGCCGCATGGTTCACCTCCCTCTCCTTTGGAGAGGGTCGGGGTGAGGCTTTCGGGGTGAGGCTTTTCTTTTCGGCAATTCTCAGCTTAGCGCTCCTTGAACGCGGATTTCGCTCGATTTCTTCCGGAGCGGGTATGATCACTTTGTTGTTGATCAGGCGAAACGGCGTTTGTAGGTTGCCAAAGAAGTCTTGCTCTTGTTTTCCTTCAATATTCCCCGTTTTCATTAAGTTTTTCACCATCCGGTCCTCTAACGAATGATAGGTAATGACAACTAAACGTCCACCGGGTTTGAGCGCTTCCGTAGCCGAGACAAGCATCTCTTTAAGCGCCTCTGTTTCTTGATTTACTTCAATGCGAAGCGCCTGGAACACTTTGGCCAATTCCTTTTTCTCCCGGTCTCTCCCGAAAAGCGGTCTGATTGTCGTCAGGAATCTTTCTATAGTCATTATTCTGTTCTTTGCCCGTTCGCGAACAATGACAGAGGCCAACTTGCGACTATTTTTAAGTTCACCATACAGGTAGAATATATTGGCAAGCTGCTCCTCTTCATAGTTATTCACTATATCAGCGGCTGTAATGCTGGCCCGTTTGTTCATGCGCATATCCAATGCGCCGTCGAAACGGAAAGAGAAGCCGCGTTTACTGTCGTCGAAGTGACGCGATGATACCCCTAAATCGGCGAGTATAGCATCGACCTTCTCTACGTTGTGGTAGCGTAGAAAATTACTTAGATAACGAAAATTACTCCGAACGAAAATAAAACGTTTGTCGTTTATAGTGTTTTTTTCGGCATCTTCATCCTGGTCAAAACCAAGAAGTTTTCCCTTTGCGCCTAAGCGTGAGAGAATCTCCCCGGAATGACCGCCACCGCCGAAGGTAACATCTATATATGTGCCGTCAGGGTGAATATCCATCCCGTCGACGCTGTCTTTTAGCATTACAGGAACATGATATGTCATTTCTTCGCTGGTCATCGGAGGTTTATAGTTCGTTATTGTTCTTCATAATCTCTTCCAGAGCATTACTAAATGCTTCCGGCGACATAAATGATTGTTCTGCTTTCTCTTTGGCCCAGATTTCGATCTTATTGTCTACGCCGATAAATCGCACATCATTCTGTATCCGGCAAAGTTGAAGGTATCGCTTAGGGATCAATATCCGGCCATTTCCATCCGGTATAATGATTTCAACATCACTCACGAACTGGCGAAATATCAACTGATGCGTAGCATTCCATTTATTGAGCTTTGAACGAAGTTCGTTCAGATCTTCATTCCATATACTTTCAGGGTATAGTATCAGACAATCCTGAAAAACATCCTTGCGCATAATGAGCTTTTCTTCGGAAGTAGTTTGTAATTGCTTCCTGAATTGAGCGGGGATGAAAAGTCGTCCTTTAGCATCTGCTTTGGCTTCAATATTACCCAAGAATCGGATCATTTTTACCTTAATTATATATAATAGACTGTAAAGGTACATATTCCTCCACAATTCTCCACTTTTTTCCACTAAAAACTTACTTATTAACGTGAGTTCGATATAAGAAAAGAATTAAATAGTTGATCGATCTCCTGAGAATCATTAATTTAAAAGAATAATACCACTTATTTTTTAGTTATATGATTCCCAAGGAGAAAGAGCATAAACTGATAAAGATTTATATGTATATCTGTGATTTATACGATTCAGACTACTTCATGAACATCAAAAACCGGGCAGACAAGCGCAGGACGAAATTCACGGATTTGATGTGCGGCGCCCTATCCGAAAGAATGACTGAAGCCGACCGGAAACCGCGTAAGAACAATAAATTACCGGTTATGCATCGTAACGCAGGTAAAAAGCCACCTGTAACTCTTTTGTAACGCAAATCACATCTAAACATCATACGATCTTCATGCTTTTTTAACACGTCGCATATACTTTTGCGATGTAATTAACAACTAGAAAGTACATGAAGAAAGCAGGATTATTCCTTTTATTGGGGTCGCCGTGTTTATACGGCTATGCGCAAGAGACCTTAAATCAGGATATAAACGGACGGATCGGTAACCTCGAGGCCCGGATCGAAAAGATGGGGCAACTCAAGTTTTCCGGATATGTACAGACGCAGTGGACATGGAGCCATGCGGATGTATCTGCCGGAAAGCAGCATGATTTCTCTATCCGTAGAGGCAGGCTGAAGGCTGCTTATACAAATACGTATGGAGAAGTCGTCTTCCAGATTGACGCCACGGAAGAAGGCGTAAAAGTAAAAGACGCTTATTTGAAGTTACAGGCGCCTGCCATAGAGTGGGTTGCTTTACGTGGCGGGATATTCGATCGTCCCTTCGGATATGAGATATCTTATTCTTCGTCCCGCCGGGAATCGCCCGAACGTAGCCGGATATTCCGGACGCTCTTCCCTAAGGAACGCGACCTGGGAGCGGAACTGCTCTTCAAAGGTCCGGCGAATACCCTGTTCCAACCCCTGACCCTTAACATCGGACTCTTTTCGGGTAACGGCGGACAAGCCGAAGAAACGGATTCCCGGAAAGATATTATCGGCCATTTGTCTTATACCGGAAAACCGGACAGTTTCACTTATGGCATAGGCGTTTCCCTTTATGCCGGCGGTGTACGCCTTGCCGGAAACGGACAACAAAAAGCATATCAGTTTATCGATGGAACTTTTGCGGAAGATACGGCCCTTAGACCGGGCGGTTACGCCAACCGGCAATATTATGGTTTTGACGGTCGGATAGGGGTAAGTTCCATGCTGGGAATGACCTTCCTGCAGGGAGAATATCTTTGGGGAACGCAACCGGGAGCGGCAGGAGGAAGCAAAAGTCCCACGGGAGCGATAACGTCGGACATTTATGTACGGAAGTTCAACGGCTACTATCTGCAATTCGTGCAAGACGTGGGCGCTTCCAAACATTCTATCGTAGCTAAATATGATGCTTACGACCCGAATATAAAGGCCTCCGGAAACGACTGCCGGACCGAAGGAGACATTGCCTTTCACACCGTTGGATTCGGATGGATGTTCCGCGCAAACCGGAACCTGCGGGCCACCTGTTATTATGAAATTAACACCAACGAAAGGGTAAATAACGAACAGATAGACGCTAAATACAACAGGAATATCAAAGACGATGTATTTACCCTGCGCCTGCAATATAAGTTCTGACAACCCCGGCAAAATAAGATTATAAACAAATAAAACCGAACGTTATGAAGAAGAGTAATACAATGAACAGGAAGTTGCTGCTTATCCTGATAGCCCTGCTGGGCGTGGCCCCTTGGGCTTCGGCACAGAAACTGAAAGGTAGCGATACGTTACTTCCTTTAGTGCAAAAGGAATTGGAAAACTATCTGGGAAAGAATAAGGATGCGAGTGTTACGATCACCGGCGGCGGTAGTGGCATCGGTATCTCCGCCCTGATAGACGGAACGACGGATATCGCCATGTCGTCCCGAAAGATCAAGTTCGATGAGAAAGTGAAGCTGCAGGAAGCCGGTAAAAGTCCGGTGGAGGTAATTGTGGCCTACGATGCACTGGCTGTTGTTGTCCATCCGGCAAACAAAGTAACCGGCCTGACCCGCGAACAACTCGAAGATATATTTACCGGAAAGATACGGAACTGGAAAGAGGTGGGTGGCGAAGACCTGAAGATAGTGGCTTACTCCCGTGAAACAAGTTCGGGAACCTACGAGTTCTTCAAATCGGATATCCTGAAGAATAAGAACTACATGTCGTCTATCCTGAGCATGCCTGCCACCGGCGCCATCATCCAATCGGTGAGCCAGACCAAAGGCGCAGTCGGATATGTCGGACTGGCCTACCTGAACAGGAATGTAAAAGCCATACATATCTCCTACGACGGAAAGAATTACGTGAAACCTTCTTTTGATAATGCCAGAAACAAAACATATCCTGTGGTCCGTCCGTTATTCTTCTATTATATAAAGGGAACGGAGAAAACGGTGAAGCCTTTCACGGATTACATTCTATCCGCCGAAGGACAGGTAACGGTTAAGGCCGTTGGATATATACCCGTAAAGTAGGATGAAACGGATAAAGAAAGCGCCGGCAATGCTGATGGAGAAGCTGATGATGATAAGCGGCTTCACCACCAGCACGATCATCCTGTTGATGGTCGTCTTCCTTTTCAAGGAGGGCGCCGGTCTGTTTACCTCTCCCGATGTGGAAGACGGCTATGTACTTGCCGTAAACAGGGAAAACCCTGTCGGCAAGCTGTCACCGGACGAGATACTGAACGTGTTCGATGCCGGAATCACAAACTGGAAGGAGGTGGGCGGGCCGGATGAAGATATACTGGTTTTCCGCCTGAACGACCTGACAAACTATGTATCCGAAGAAGAACTGGGGGCGGACCTGGAGCATGTTCCCCAATGCCTGAGCAAAGTTGTCGCGGAACATCCCGGTATCATTGCCTGTTTCCCGGAACAATACGTAGCCGGTGATTTTGCAGGAAAGGTATTGGACAAGGGCTGGATCACGCCTGCACAATTCCTTATGGGCAAGCAATGGTATCCAACCTCACAGCCATCACCGCTTTACGGGGTATTGCCTTTGTTGCTGGGTACCCTGTGGGTGAGCCTGGGGGCCATATTGATCGCACTCCCGTTCGGGCTGGCTGTGGCGATATACTTAGCCGAGTTGGCCGATGGACGCCTGCGTAAAGTTTTAAAGCCTGTCATCGAGTTATTGGCCGGCATCCCCTCGGTGGTCTATGGTTTCTTCGGATTGGTGGTGATCGTCCCGTTGGTACAAAAAACATTCTCGCTTCCGGTGGGGGAGACAGGACTTGCAGGAAGCCTGATCCTGGCAGTCATGGCATTGCCCACCATCATCACCGTAGCAGAAGACGCGCTACGCTCTACTCCGCGGGCGATGAAGGAGTCCAGCCTGGCGCTGGGAGCAACGCACTGGCAAACCATCCGGAGGGTGGTCATACCCTATTCCATATCCGGTATCACGGCGGCCGCCGTACTGGGGATCGGCCGCGCCATAGGTGAAACAATGGCGGTGTTGATGGTAACCGGCAATGCGGCTGTCATACCAACCACGCTACTGGAGCCTGTCCGTACCATACCGGCAACGATTGCCGCCGAGCTGGGCGAGGCGCCTGCAGGAGGCACGCACTACGAAGCGTTATTCCTGTTGGGATGCATCCTTTTCCTGTTGACGCTCATGATCAGCGTCACGGTGGAAATGATGACTTCAGGAAACCGTAAACAAACGATGTAACGGCTATGATACGGATAAAAAATAATTCGGCGCGCAAGAGAATCTCACAACAAGTCGCCTTCCGGACTTTCCGGATATTGAGTTTCAGTGTGGTAGCTATCCTCTTCTGGATACTCGGATTCATCGTTGTGAATGGAATAGGAGTAATAAACGTGGAGTTCCTGACGGCGTATCCAACCGATGGGATGACCGGCGGAGGCGTTTTCCCGGCAATCATAGGCACCCTCTGTCTGGTGGCCGGCAGTGTGATCGTTGCTTTTCCCGTCGGGGTGATGTCCGGGATCTACATTAGCGAGTATGCTCATAACAACTGGCTGGTAAAACTGATCCGCATCATGACCAATAACCTGAGCGGAGTGCCCTCCATCGTGTTCGGGTTGTTCGGCATGGCGTTGTTTGTCACAGCCTTCGGCTTTGGCGACTCGGTAATTGCAGGTTCGTTCACCCTGGCGCTGCTGGTACTTCCCATTGTGATCCGTACCACCGAAGAGGCCATGAAATCCATTGATAACTCTTTCAGGGTAGGTAGCCTTGCGTTGGGAGCGACAAAGCTACAGACCATAAGCCGGGTACTATTACCTCTTGCCTTTCCGAATATCATCACCGGTCTGATCCTCTCCATCGGTCGCGTATCGGGCGAAACCGCCCCGATTCTGTTTACGGCGGTAGCCTATTTCCTGCCGCAACTCCCCGGCAGCGTGTTCGATCAGGTTATGGCATTGCCCTATCACCTGTATGTAATAGCAACCAGCGGAACAGACCTCGAAGCTTCACGTCCCATAGCGTACGGAACAGCCCTGGTCCTGATTGCCATTGTGCTCACTATCAACCTGATCGCCAATGCGCTACGCCGGTATTTCGGAAAGAAAGTGAAAATGAATTAGCGTCAGGAACGGTTATTCATAAGTTGTAATTCATAAACTCATGATTTGAATGATAAGTATCGATACACGCGAAGTGAACTTCTATTATGGTGATTTCCATGCGCTGAAGAATATAAATATGGAGATCGGCAGTAACTCGGTGACTGCTTTTATCGGTCCGTCGGGATGTGGCAAATCAACCTTTCTGCGCCTGTTGAACCGGATGAATGATTTGATAGACGGCATCCGGTTAACCGGAGAAATATATATTGACGGCCGGAACATTTACGAAAAAGACATTGAAGTCGTGGAGTTGCGGAAAAAGGTCGGTATGGTATTCCAGAAGCCGAACCCTTTTCCCAAATCCATTTTCGAGAATGTGGCATACGGCTTGCGGGTAAATGGCGTAAAAGACAAAACCTTTATTGAGCAACAGGTACAGGAATCCCTGAAAAGAGCCGCCCTGTGGGATGAAGTAAAAGATAAACTGAAGAGATCAGCCTTTGAACTGTCCGGCGGCCAGCAACAACGCCTTTGTATTGCCCGTACATTGGCTGTGCAACCTTCCATCATCCTGATGGATGAACCGGCATCCGCCCTCGACCCTATATCCACCGCGAAGATAGAAGAGCTCATCTATGAGCTGAAGAAAGAATACACCATTGCCATCGTTACCCACAACATGCAACAGGCAGCCCGTGTAAGCGATAAAACCGCTTTCTTCTATCTCGGGGAACTCATCGAGTACGACAGCACCCGGAGGATGTTTACCAATCCCGTTAAGGAAGCTACCCAAAACTACATTACCGGACGCTTCGGATAGGCGGCAGAACGCCTTCGCCATCAGCCTCCCCACGCCACACCCATTCCTTTCGGGTTTTAACGGATTGAAATTGTATGATTTGAGAATTCCGGCCGGACAATGTGTTTAATTGTCAGACAACCAATTCAACCGGCTCTTTTTCTAAAGAATAAGGGATAAACTTTAATGTTTTTTTTAAGAAATACGCGCGTACATACAGATGGTCCCATAATATATATAACGAAAACTTTTTGTCATTCTTTTTTCATCCGTACATCCGGTGCGGCATACCGCTTATACAGGCCTGTTCCCTGTCGGGAGCAAACGCAGGACAAGTCCGGTTTCCGCTCCCGTTTTTTTATATGTTAAAATCCCCGCAGGGACATACCTGTGTGGTCAGGTGGTATATAAGTACCTTACCTGTATCCTCCGGCTTTAGCTATACGTTTCGGGATATCCGTATTATCCATTTTGCCTGTGAACAGTTCCGATCCGGCGCCGATAGCATATACGGGCACATATCCGGCAGAGTGTCCGCCACTTACCCAACCCACTTCGGCAATATCATTGAGTACCTCTTTGGCTTTAGCCGCCAGCGGTTCGCTTACCGTGTACAGACTCTTTTCCATTTCCAGGTTTACTTTTTTGGAAAAAGAAGCTTCATAGCAGTCACGAAGAATCTTTTCATGTTCCCACTTGACAGGCAATTCCGTCCAGAATCCCATCGTCTTGCCTAAAAGTTCTTTGATATCTTCCCAGGTGGTATGGTGGCCTTTCTGTTTGCGTAATGCCGTGATATAGGAAGACAGAGCGCCTGTCGACTGCTTTTGATGTTTCAACGCCTTCAGGTTCATTCTATAGTTGCCTTTGCCCAGACCAAGCCCGCCGGTTTCATGATCGGCTGTTACGATGATAAGAGTTTCTTTCGGATGCTTTTTGTAGAACTCATAAGCAATCTTAATGGCGTCATCCATATCAACCACTTCCCGAAAAGTTGTCGCTGCATCGTTATCATGACAGGACCAGTCAATCATTCCGCCTTCAACCATCAGGAAAAAGCCTTTACTGTTATTCCCGGTCAGGAAAGAGATGGCGCTTTCGGTTATCTGCGACAGCGTCAGGTCACCTTCGTTACGGTCTATCGCATAAGATAACGAACGTGCGCCGGCCGGCGCTCCTTCTTCCTGGATCAATATCATCTTCTTTGCAGCAGAAGATTTTGCCTTGAAATCATCATATCCCCTTGCTATGGTATAGCCTGCTTCTTCAAAGATCGGGAATACGCTTGGCGCTTCCTGTTTGTCGTATGTCGTATTGGGCTTCAGGAAACCGCCGCCGGCATGGAAATCAAAATTAGCTTTGGGTAAGTCCAACGCAATTTCGTAGTACATGCTGCGGTCGGGCTGATGAGCGTAAAATGCTGCGGGGGTAGCATGGTCAACACTTACGCTTGTGGTTACGCCGACCTTCTTGCCCGAACGTTTTGCCATTTCCGCAACCGAGGTAAGGCGTTGTTTCTGATCGTCCAGTCCAATGGCGCCGTTATATGTCTTCTCCCCTGTGGCCAGTGCCGTCCCCGCTGCTGAAGAATCCGTAACGGCGTTGGTCGCTGAGAATGTCGAAGCCATATTGATTACCGGGAATTGGGTAAACTGTAAAGACTTGACGCCTATGCGGTTTTCCTCTGCATCGGCCAGATACATTTCCGTACCATTCACCTGATTTACACCCATTCCATCACCAATGAAACAGAATACATACTTTGCCTTTCCTTGTGCAAACATAGTAGTCGCAAGGAAGGCGAAAAACAAAACATGGATAGCTCTCTTCATAATATTACCGTATAATAAAATTAATTCTGCCTAACAAAGGTAGTTATTTTGTTTGCTTATCGATTATTTCTTTGAAAAGATTTCCTCCGTGTCCATTGCAATGGTCAACTCTTCATCGGTCGGGATAACCGCTACTTTCACTTTTGAATCCGGAGCGCTGATCACCGCTTCGGTTCCATGGACCTCCACATTCACCTCCTTATCGAGTTTCACACCCATGTATTCCAATCCTTCACATACGCCTTCGCGGCAAGTACTCTGGTTTTCACCTACTCCACCGGTAAATACGATGATGTCCACACCGCCTAATGCAGCGGCATAAGCGCCTATATATTTCTTGATACGGTAGTCGTACATTCTATCGGCCAGAATAGCACGTTTGTCTTTCCCCTCAGAAACGGCTTTTTCCAACTCGCGCATATCCGATGATACGCCGAAAACTCCTAATACGCCGCTCTTCTTATTCAGCAGGTCGGATAACCCCTGCGCATCCAGCTTTTCTTTTTCCATCAGGAAAGTCAGCACGCCGGCGTCTACGTCACCCGAACGGGTTCCCATCATCAGACCTTCTACGGGAGTCAACCCCATTGAGGTATCGATGGACTTACCGCCCTTGATTGCTGTAATTGAACCGCCATTACCAATGTGGCAAGTAATGATACGCTGGTCTGCGATGTTTACACCCAGGAAGTCGCACACCCGTTGAGATACGTATCTGTGGCTTGTCCCGTGGAATCCATACCGGCGGACAGCGTATTTTTCATACATTTCATAAGGAATGGCATACATGTATGCATAATCCGGAATTGTTTGGTGGAAAGCCGTATCAAACACACCTGCCTGAGGTACGTTGGGCAGTAACCTGGAAATGGTATGGATACCTTTCAGGTTTGCCGGATTGTGAAGCGGCGCCAGATCGGAACATTCTACCATCTGGTCGATCACTTCCTGAGTGATCAGTACGGACGAATTGAACTTCTCACCGCCATGTACCACACGGTGTCCTACTGCTGCAATTTCATTGAGCGACGCAATGCAGCCATATCTCTCGCTTGTCAATATCTCAAGGATGAACTCGATGCCTACAGTATGTTCGGGTATCTCACGTTCAAGAATAACCTTTTCGCCATTGCTCAATGTGAACTTCAGGAACGCTCCGGATAAACCGATTCTCTCGACGCCACCCTGGGCCAATACTTCTTTACTGTTCATTTCGAACAGTTTATACTTAATGGATGAACTTCCGCAGTTCAATACTAATATCTTCATTCGCTTTTTTATTTATTTCCGGCAATCGCCTGATTAGCGGTAATTGCTACCATATTATATATATCGTCTATCGAGCAGCCACGCGACAAATCGTTCACAGGCTGCGCCATACCCTGAAGGATAGGCCCTACGGCTTCCATATCGCCCAAACGCTGAGCTAATTTGTAACCGATGTTACCTACCTCAAGATTAGGAACGATCAAAACATTGGCATGTCCGGCGACTTCCGATCCCGGAGCTTTACTTGCACCGATAAAAGGCACCAAAGCCGCATCTGCCTGCATTTCACCATCTACCTTCATTGCAGGATTCATTTCCTTGGCCAAACGGGTGGCTTCAATTACTTTATCTACCGATTCATGTTCAGCGGAACCTTTGGTTGAGAAGCTAAGCATAGCCACTTTCGGCTCTTCAATGCCAACAACGGATCTTGCCGTACGCTCTGTGCAAACAGCAATCTGAGCAAGCTGTTCTGCAGTTGGCGCAGGAGTAACGGCAACATCGCTCATCACCAATACGCCGTTCTTACCCAGTTCTTTATGTTTTGTGATTAGCAACATCACTCCCGAAACGACCGTGATTCCCGGAAGTGTCTTGATGATCTGCAATGCCGGACGCAATACATTACCGGTTGTATTACGGGCGCCGGCCAACTGGCCTTCGGCATCGCCACTCTTCACCATCAGACACCCCAGATACAGCGGATCGCATGTCAGCCTGCGGGCCTCTTCTATGGTCATGCCTTTCTTTTTACGAAGTTCATAAAGCAACTGCGCATATTCTTCGTGCTTCGGACAATTTTCCGGATCAATAATAGTAGCCTTACCTATGTTAGTCAGCCCCCACCGGCCGGCAAGGCTCATGATCTCAGCCGGACGACCGAGAATAATAAGTTTGGCAATGCCGTCTCTCAACAGTTGATCGGCCGCCTTCAATGTACGCTCTTCCGTACCTTCGGGAAGAACAATGCGCTGCGGATTCGCTTTCGCCCGCGCTACGATTTCGCTAATTAAATCCATGAATAGAATATTATAATAATGTGTAATTCCAGATAGAGGTGTTAATCACGACGCAAAAATACATAATATTGCAATATG
>JAIRNG010000121.1 GCA_031258135.1 Mediterranea sp. (in: CFB group bacteria) | reverse complement strand
ATACGCGCTCGCTCCGGTTGATCAAATCGCAACTCAAAGCGCTGATCGCCCGTGATCTGTGGGACATGAATGAATATTTCCGGGTGATGAACACCATCAATGAAAGCGTAATCCGTGCACTGGAACTTTTAAATTCGGGAGAATACGCGGACGCCGACGATGTCGTGGAGCAAAAACATCTATGTGTTGGCTCGCCGACGATTTTCGTTCCGGAATAAAATTAAAAAAATCCGTGTGATCCGTGGAATCCGTGTCTGAAAGAATATCTGACACTGATTTCACGGATCACACGGATTTTAAAACTAACTCCTTCCCTCCTTACTTCCGAACTTCCTTCACACACCGCACCGAGAAGCCGAAGGCGCGATTGCTGGCGTCGCTTGGGAAGATACCGCCACTGAGGAGGGCCACGTCGTAGGCGTTAGAACCCGTAAACGTAGCACTCCAATAGCCGCCACCCGCACCCAGATTGGTTAGCGCACCCGTAGTGAAATAGCGATAGCCCGCCGCAGGCCAATAAGACTGAACAGAGCCACCTAACACATAACCACGCTCATCAACAGGAGTGGCCCCCTCATACGTCTGCGCCCCAAACCCATACCAAGGTGAACTCGCATCTGCACCACTGAACGGAACCCGCCAACCTGCCGGACATGGGTCGTAAATGGTTTTCGGCATAGCTTCATCATCACCACCCCACAACGTGTTATCCCGTGCGGGAGTCAACCAGTCGCCATCATTACCACTGGCTACATAATAGAAAGTACCCGGATTCTGAATAGCCTGCACGAGAGTGACCGGACCCTCAGCAATACCGAAACTACCTACATTATCCTTTGCCGGGAAAGGATCTTTCCTAACCCACTGGTAAAACAACCCATGACCGGCAAGGGAGTTCTCAGCCGCCAACGCCCCGAGGTTACGATCCATAAAGAACACATTAGTATGCGTAGTCGAACCCCCGTTGTTCCTGGGATTCCAACCATTATCAGAAGTTGGGTCATAACTCGTCACCCAGATATGCCAGGACCAGACAATGTCATTACCCTTCTTAACAGCAACCACCGCATTACCCTGGTTATTATTGGTCCGGACGGTCATCACAGCATCCTTACCGTTACCTGAAACCGAGGGAGTTCCATTGATCACACTGTTATCGTCCCAAAGCGTCTCTGCGGTGAACGTTGAGGAATCCGCACCACCCACACGCAACTCGTCGCTAAGGCCATCATCCACGTAAGCCCGCGCAACGGGGAATGTCACCTCACCGTCGGGAACGACTACATAACAATTGGCTATCTCGGCTATGCGGCTCCACTGGGCGAACAACGTCATATCACCATCGTCAACATCACCCTGCGGCAACAACATCAGGTAATTGTTCACACCGTTCACCTGGGTTGTTGTCAGCGATGCAGTGTTATCCAACGTCACGTCGGCGTCCACCACCTCATCGCTCACAGAGCCGGACATGTATGTCGAACCGTCGAGCGTCCACGGGTCTGTCTCACCAAACGTATAAACGCCCCTACTCTTCACGGCGTTGGCTTTATACTTCACTTTCAGGGAAGTAATCTTCACCTTCGTATCTGGATACTGCTTATCCAACTTAGCCGTGAAACCAATCCGCGAAAGCACATGACCAAACTTCAGCTCCACGACGTCGTCAATCTTGGTCTTATCCACCACCATACCGGCGGCCAAATTCTTCTGATCAGCCTGAGCATCAGGCACGGTAACGGTCAACTTAGGCGCCCCGAACACCACTACCTGTAGCAAAACTACTACGCAAAAGAAAAAAACCCTGTTCATGCTATTAATCGTTTTAATTGAAAATCCGTGTTCATCCGCTTAATCCGTGTTATCCGCGTACCCATCATCCGCTATTGATATATAATCGTGTTGTGTCATTAAACGAACGTTTAATGAACACGAAAATAAACCTTTTCTTCGCTCCGTGCAAATTTTACGGCAATTAATTCTCAGAATTTCTTTAAAACCCCTCCGAATGGGCGTTCCGGATGGGTCTTTTCGTTCCGGAAAGCGACTTTTTTAAGGGCAAAACAGGACATCCGATGCCATACTCCCGGCATACCGCATTATACAGGCCTGTTCCCTATCGGGAGCGAACGCAGGACAAGTCAATTTCCGTCCCCCGTTTTTTTTATCCGTTAAAATTCCCGCAGGGGCATATCTTCACAAGTAGTACACGCGGCGTACTGTCTGTGAAAAGAACCTCGGAAGTTTACCGGACATTAAAACATAAACACAGGGGGGTACCGGCGACCCGATTTCTTACCGATGGAGTCATATTTTTATTCCCCGGCGGGGAAAATTCATTTTTATCGTGTACATTTGTGAATTGAAAACCCATTATATCTATGTAGATGGACACCACCATTATTCAATGTGACAACATTACCCATTATTACGGGAAAAAGCTGATCTACCGGGATTTAAACTTTGAAGTGAAGCAAGGGAAGATTCTGGGACTGTTAGGTAAGAACGGCACGGGAAAAACGACCATCATTAATATACTGAATGGTTATCTGAAACCACGCTCAGGAGTATGCCGTATTTTCGGTGAAGACATGGAACATCTTTCTCCTTCCACGAAGGCCAGAGTCGGCTTGTTGCTCGAAGGGCACATACAACATACTTATTTTAACATAGAGCAGATCGAGCGCTTCTACAGCCGGTTCTTTACGCATTGGAAGCGGGAGGCGTATTATGAATTGCTTCAAAGGCTGCAAGTAACCCGTACGCAGAAGATCAGTACCATGTCTTGCGGACAGCGGTCACAAATAGCTTTGGGACTTTTGTTCGCCCAAGACCCTGAATTGCTTATTCTGGATGATTTCTCAATGGGATTGGATCCCGGCTACAGACGCCTGTTTGTTGAATACCTGAAGGAGTATGCTACAGCCGAGAACAAAACCGTATTTCTGACTTCGCATATCATACAGGATATGGAAATGCTGATCGATGATTGTATGATCATGGATTATGGCCGTTTGCTGCTGCACAGACCTACCCGGGAAATCCTGGATCATTTCAAGCGGTATCGTTTCACGACAGACTGCACGAATATCGAAAAACATGCCGAGCTGTGGAATACCGAAAAAATCGGAAGCCAGTGGGAAACCTGTTCATTTCTTTCCAAAGAAGAAGTATCGGGCTTGTTGTCTCCTTACCATATATCCGGTCTGCGGGAAGAGAATATCTCTCTGGAGGATGCTTTTATCGGCCTTACGGGAAAATACTGACTACTGTTTACTGATTATTGAAACGCATTAAAAAATTATCTCATGCTTCAAGCCTTATTTTATAAAGAATGGATCAAGACCCGGCGCATTACGTGGCTGATGGCGCTCTTAATGATTGCTTTAACGGTCTATGCGTTTATCCATACCGGACAATCTTTCCGTATGGGAGGAGCAGTTCAGGTCTGGAGTAATGTTATACTGAAAGATATGCCTCTGTTACCTTCCTTCATACAATGGTTTCCATTGTTGGCAGGCAGTTTGTTGGGATGGACGCAGTTTATTCCCGAAATGACGGACAGGCGGCTGAAACTGACTCTGCACCTGCCCTTGCCCGAATCGAAGATTCTGTCGTCCATGTTGTTACACGGTACGATCGTATTGCTGTCGTTGTTTATCTGCATGTATCTCGTATTGGCCATCGGCCTGCGGTCATACTATGCCGATGAAATGATTGCCGCCATGACCCGGAGGATAATCCCCTGGTTGTTGGGCGGAATGTTGGGTTATTACTTCACTTGTTGGGTATGCCTTGAACCGGTATGGCGCCAGCGGGTGTTGAACACGCTTTGCGCCATTGGCGGACTGTCCTTATATTACCTGAGCGCCAAGGCGGGAGCCTATTCTCCTTTCCTGCCTTATCTGTTGTTTCTGGTCGTTGCCGGATTCACTTTTCCGTTTTATTCAACGGCCCGTTTTAAAGAAGGCGCTCAATCCTGATCATTCATAGAATACTAACGACGAACCGAAATGAAATATAAAAAACAGATATCTTACCTTATTCTGGTATTCATTACCATACTGGGATTGTGGCTTATTCCTTCATTGGTAAAGAAGGCTACTTATTCGCCCGACAACTATCCTTTCATGTATTACAGCTCTATAATGAAAGAATTGGGCGTTGTGGATCGTAAGAACAAACAATTTCCATTGACGGATTTAAAAGGGAGGCAATACACCACGGCGCAACTTGACTCTTTGATGCCTCTGCTCAATTTCCGTCAGTTGATGACGGACGGGAAACTGCCCGACAGTATCGATGGACGGGAAATCACCCCCCAGATACTGCGTTCGAAGCAGGTTACTTACCGTTATACGCCGGAAATGATGCAGACGCCCGAAACCGGCCTTTATATTTTGTTTGAAACAATGCCGAAGCGTGTCGGGCTGGAGATGCCCGACGATGTATTCCGCATGAAAGACCGGATTGAGTTTATCGACGCAGAAACGAACATCGTCAATACGGCCAAAAGCGAGATGTTCCGGAAAGCGCTGGATAAAGCAGGATATCAATTTCCGCCTCAATGGCTGTCGGGTAATCCGAATCCGCGTAAAGCTTATGACGAAGGGTATTTTTCATTGGACGCCAGAGGAAACCTTTTCCACATAAAAATGGTAAATAACCGCCCTTATGTACGTAACACGGAGGTTGGAAATGATATGGACATTGCCTGGTATTCCATGCTGGAAGTCGCCGATAAGCGCTTTTACGGTTTTCTTTTCAGCCGTCAGGGTGATGTATATATCATAGAGGGTAACGACGGAAAGTACGAACCTCTGAAATTGGATATCCCGCAATTAGATGTTACGCAGGATCAGGTTGTGATCATGGGTAACCTGTTGTATTGGACCGTATGGGTGACCACCCCCGAAGGCCGTCATTACTACGGATTGGAAACAGAAACGCTGAAACGGGTAGCCGCCTGCACCGTAGAGCGTTCACAGACCGCATGGGATAAGGCGGCAAAATATGTTTTCCCTTTTTATCTCACTTTCGAACAGGATCACAATGACTATCTCATGCCAAAGGTACACTACACCGCATACTATGGGCTTGGAGTGAATGTTCTGCTGGTTATTGCCGGTTTCTTTTTGTCAGGGAACCGTAAACAACGTATATTTATTTCCGTATACACAGTCTTAACAGGTGTAGCCGGATTTATAGCCCTGTGGATATTGTCTTATTTTAAAACAAACAGATATTAATTATGAAGAAGTTATTATTTTTTGCGCTCGTGTCGGTTGCGCTGGCTTCTTGTGGTAACAGGAAGGCTCAACAAGAGGTTGCACCGGAAGAAAAGGTTGAAACAACCGCCGATGCTAAGACTTACACATTGGATGAACTGTTGACAGACGCGGAACAGTTGGTGAATAAAACCGTTACGGTCAGAGGTTTTGTAACACATACGTGTAAACATTCGGGTAAGCGTTGCTTCATCGTGGGCGACGATCAGAAGACTACAATGAGGGTGGAAGCCAAAGGAGAAATCGGTGGATTCAACCGTGAACTGATCGGTTCCGAACTTGCCATTACAGGAGTGGTAAAAGAACGCCGTATTTCAAAAGAATATCTTGACCGGTACGAGAAGGAGGTGAATGAGATGAAGGCGAAAGAAGACGGCTCGGCCGAACAATGCGAGCATGAGTTGAGTAACATCAAGGGTATGCGCGAATGGATGAAGGATCACAATAAAGATCATTATTCAACTTATTACATGGACGGGGAACGTTATGACGTTATCGAAGGGTAATAAAACGAATGAAATAATCCGCCGGCTGCGTATGATTCATCGTGACCTGGGATTCCTGACGGTGGGCTTATGCCTGGTCTATGGAATCTCAGGCTTCCTGCTCAACCATATCAATGGTAAAGACCCTGCCTATAAAACTACGGAGGTCACTCTTCAACTCGATACTCATCTGACAAATGAAGAATTAACGGCGTTGTGGGCCGACAGGAAATTTCCCCAACTGAAAAAAATAATGGCGATTGACGAAGACCATTCCCGCCTGATGCTTCAGGGGGGTATTGGCATATACAACCCGGTTACGGGTGTGGCAGACTATGAACTACATTCGAAGAATGAATTTATTTATTGGATAAACAAACTACATTACAATAAGATAAAGGGGTGGAGCATTATGGGCGACCTTTTCGCTTTTTCCCTGATCTTTCTTGCCGTTTCCGGCCTGTTTATGGTAAAAGGTAAACATGGGATCGCCCGCAGAGGAAAATGGTACCTGACCGGCGGGATATTGATTCCGATTCTCTATATTGTGTTGGGTTAGCTTTTGAAACGCAGATTCTTTTTGAACTGCAGATTCTTTTTGAAACGCAGATTAACGCAGATTCCCGCAGATTAAAATTAAAAATCTGCGGGAATCTGCGTTAATCTGCGGTTAAAAATTCGTCGTAGAGCTTTTCTCGGCGAGAAAAACGCTACGTTTTTAACAGGAAGCTTTTCTCGGCGAGAAAAACGCTACGTTTTTGACAGGGAGCTTTTCTCGGCGAGAAAAACGCTACGTTTTTAACAGGGAGCTTTTCTCGGCGAGAAAAACGCTACGTTTTTAACAAGGAGCTTTTCTCGGCGAGAAAAACGCTACGACAACTAAAACGCAGATTATAACAATAAAAATCTGCGGGAATCTGCGGGAATCTGCGGTTAAATATCAGAATGTGCAGCCAATCGTCAAACGGAACTGATGATGTTTATCGCCGGGAAGATATACGACATCCGAAGCCTTTGTCAGTTTATAGCCTATGGAAGCATATCCTTTCATATTCACGTCATCGAATATCCGGGAATATTTAAAAGTCGCTTCTCCGGTGAATCGGCCATTGGTAAGATACTCATACTCACGATAAAGGTATAAGTCGCTGTTCCGCGGAAAAGTCTGGCTTTCCGTCGGGGTGGCATACACTCCGTCGTCTTTAGGCCTGTCGCCGCCCGAAAGAAAGGAAGCCCCCAATGAAATGGCGTACATATTCTTTCCTCTCGGAAAATTCCGGGTTGCATGGGCCTCATAGTTGGTATAATGCACGGTCTGTTTACGATAGTACGGATAGACGGATGCCGTCAGCCTGCGGTTAGAGTATTCCGCTTTCCCATTCAGCGCCCAGCGCGGATTGAAATCGACAATACCCAGGTAACCCTTATATTCAACCCCGGCATTAAAGAATTGCTTATCGCCGACTTTGACCGGGTCGTAATATACAATAACGGAATTGCCCACCGATCCGGTTTCCAAACGATAGTTCGTTTGATTATTTTCCAACTCTTCCCGACTCAATCGGACAAGGAGTTGATGCCGGTTATTCTGTTCGTTTAAAGATAATGTACCGGCATATTCAAGCGTCGCGCCCTCATGCTCGCTATAGACGATGGATGAAGGAGAACGCTTTCCATAATATCCGTTACGCGATTGATAAGTGAACTCATTGAAGAAGCTCAGTTGTGGAGTGATACGGAAACTCAACTGCAAGCTGCCTCCGTTATATTCATTAAACATGGGCTTTTCGTCGTTCAGCTTCGTGTAACCGTTTCCGTCACCTTCTGTTATACCATAAAAGCCGCCGTAATCTATCAAAGAGATATATTCCCTGCCGGTCGTGCCATACGTATCAAATTCAACTCCTTCCGTACTTCTCCGATAATAGTAGTTAGCGCCGGCTTCAACGGATGTGTTTATCCGGTAAGTCAATCCGGCGGTAACAAACATATCGAGCAACTTATTCTGATGGCGCAAATCCTTAAACTTGGCATAATTGGCGGCTGTATAGTCGATCTTCCCGCCAACAGTCAGGTCGTCGAGCAAGTCACCGCTGACAGCTCCAATCAGATGATAGGTCTCTTTTTCTTTCTCACCGCGACAATCGTCAGTGTATTCAACAATATCAAACGGATTAGAACAGGGATCAATGAAAGCCGAACCGCCCATGTGTTTACCTTTGAAGTAGTCGTAGTTGACCAATCCATAGAATACAACACGCGAAGTGAGCCGATAGAACGATTCGACCCGGGCACCAAGATTGTAGCTGTTATCCGATTGATAGTAATTGACAAACTCACCATTCTGCTTATGGGCATATAGCTCGGCGACAGAAATTTTATCTATCGGCAAGCGCCTTAAACCGCCGGCATTGTAACTGCTCAGCCATGCTTCCGACTGCTTGACATAGGAGTAATCACTCCACCCCGTCTGATTTTGCGCCGCCACACCGGCGGAGCAAAACACTCCGCCAAGCAGCAACGACCGTAATATTCTTATCCCTTTTGACATGATCAAACCGAACGGTTAAAATTCTCTTTAGTCCCTCAACGAAGCCTGTTTGCGCTGATGGAAATCGTTAGTAGAATTATTGGTGTCTTTATACACAATGCGGGCGCCTTTTTTAAGAGACGCTTCGGCGTCGATGCCGCTCGGATCAGTGCTGGCATCTCCACCATCATAAATAGTACCTTTATTATAGTTATACACAAGCAGACCTGCATTTTCTTCAATAGCTTCGGTAGCTTTTTGATCCACATTACGGTACGAAGTATAGCCATATGTATTTACCAGATGCATAGCTCCACCGTCTACAGCCGGAGTTAATCGTTTCTTATTATTAGTAGCATCATATTTAAATACTTCAATGCCGTCCAATACCCATTCTACCGGAACCTTCAGACGTGTATTTGCTGCTGAAGAGCTATTATTATACTGATTTCTATTCTCAACATTATCAGCAAACTGTTGTGGGGTAACACCTTCCGTTTTAAAGATAAAGAAAGCCGGACAAACTGTACTTAACGACCAAACGATTCCTGCTCCATACCATTTTATCAAGAAATAGTGAGAGGTTGGGATTTGTTCGGAAGGCGCCGAATAACCCGTAAAGCCTGGAGAAAGATCATAGGTGCAATAGTAGTCTTTATTGGCTAAGTTAACGGAATTAGTATACGTCCGCGTATGATCGATTGCGTCATACAGTGCAACGACCACCTGGCTATAAGGTTCGATTGTCAGCGTAGCGGGAAGATACCAGATTCCATATCCTGCAGGAATCCAACCCTCAGATTCATATTTCAGATTACCTCCCTCATCGTTATCATAATTTGTATTCATTGTGGCATTTAATGGGGTAGTCATTCCCAGGCATAAATTATCTAACTCTGCAACCAGATCGGAGTTGTTATACAGAATCACATATTTATCCTTTTGATAGGCTCCGGATTCATCGTCTTTCTGACATCCGCCGACGTAAAGTTCCTTAATAACAACCTGCCCTGCTCTCGATTCGGTAAAGTTCAGCGCTATCGTTTCTCCGGCCCATGAGTCAGCCACTACGATATTACTTTTTATACCATTGTACAAATAAACGGCGCCCCCCGATGATCTTTTATCGGTGGCGGAAGCTTCATAGATACCCGCAGGAACAGTAAATACAGCCAGGCCGGTAGCATCCGTAGTCGCATCATAAGATGTGCTGCCGTTTGTTAACTGAACGGCAAGTCCTTCTATAGCAGAAAACTCGCTGCCTTCAGGATAGACCAATTGAACCGGGACGTCATACGTTTTGTAGTTGTCGTCATCGTTACATCCATAGCACAAAAACAATGTGCTGATCAATAGATAAAAAAACTTTTTCACTGCTTTAATTATTTAAATGTTATACAAAAATTACAATTTCAGTCTCAGTGACAGCCCGTAATAGAACTTAGGTATATAGCTGCTGTTATATAGCGTGGATTCCGTATCGTTCCACGCATTCTTCACTTTCCGCATACTGTTCAGGAAGTTATTGGCGTAGAAAGACAGGGAAGCTATGTTTCCAAGTTCTTTGGTCACACTGATATTGGCAGAAAAATAAGAGGATATTTTCTGAGGATTAAAGTAATAAGCCGTATTCGACTTCACAACCAGCTTCGCCAGATCGGCATACAGGGCGGTGTCATGGTCTTTAGCCCACAGAAACTTCTCCTTAAAGGGAATTTGCGTATTCGGGTCATCCCATGATGTATAGTAAAGCGGATATAAAGCAACATACCTGTTGCCGCCATATATCTCTGTACTTTCACCGGAATAGCTTCCCGGATCATCAAGAACAAACCCTCTGTTTTCCCCATTATATTCACTCAGGTTTCGTTTACAGGTATAGAAGGAGCCTTCTATTTTCAACGATACGATCAATCTTATTTTAGGGATATGGGTCATTATAGTCATATTTGCATTTGTCTCTCTTGAAAGACTGCCATTCGATACGCTTGCCGACGATGAACCGCCGACCGGTGCAATCTCACTATCCGATGTTTTGTTACTCGATACCATGGAAGTACTTGTTCCTGCATAATATCCCACGTATTTATACGGGCTGCCGTCGGACATAGTCGTAGCAGATGCAGGCATCCATGCTGTTATGCTTTCTTCAATACCTTTATAATAATAGAAATTACCATCTAAACGTATTTTTGTACGTAGTTCGGGAATCTGTGCAAAATCAACGCTCCAATCAATGCCCCTGCGCTCAACGGAAGAACCATTGATATACATTTTATTTGATTTATAAGTATCACGTGTTATATAATCGAGCGGCTGGTTCGGGTTTGCACCTGTCTTATCGGCAACAGTCACAACACCCGTAGTCTGATCTATCGTATAATTTCTATCCGAAGAAGGTATCAGGCTATTCTCAAGCGCTCGCTGATCCGTGAAATTATAGGAATATGGACTATATATATTAGTGATTATATACGGATCATAAGTTTTGTTCCTGAATGCGGATACCGCAATCTTCGTTCCTTTGATATTGGCTTCAAAACCTATTTCCGTCTGCTTGCTATATTGCCATTTCAAATCGGGGTTGTAAACAGCCTGGCTTGGAATAGAATAGTAAGCATAGAATGTGGTTCCATCACTCATGGTGCCGGGAGCAAAGGCCAATCTATCCGCATAAGCCGTAGAGGGATAAAGTATACTGAATGATGGAAGTTTAACGGCTTTTCCCCAACCTCCGTACACACTTAAACTCTTCACAAGCTTATTTACGTTTTCCCAAAATACATACCTGGCGTTAAAACGTGGCGAAAGACTGTGGACCGTACCATAGCCGGAACCCTTGATCATGGTTATATCGGAACGCACGCCGCCTGTCAGCTGAAACTTTGATATCTCATTTACGGACACCGTCATTTTATCTTCCAGATACAAAGCCAGGTTGTTCATGTAAGGCACTTCATCAAGCCTGTATTCACGCCACGTCGGAGCATATCGCATATCATCGTAATAACTCCCGCGGCCTTCGTTTCCACTACGGCTGAAGTCAGCGCCCAACAATATTTTATTGGTGGTCACACCAAAGTTCCGCGCCCAGTCAGCTTTCAGTTTTGCAGTATAGTCAACGGGCTTACTGTCATAGTACGATAACTGATACCAGTATCCTGTGGGCAGAAGAATGATAGGAGCGTTCGGATTCTCATCATATTTTGTTCCGACGAAATAGCCCTCTTCCGTGGCATGTATGGCAGCCTGCGATGAAGCGCTGCTTTTATTGGCATTCATTTTCGAGAGTTTGTCGGCATAACTCATACTGCCCGATAACTCCAGATTTGTAATCCATGACCGGTTCAATAGCCAACGCAACTTAAAATCACCTCTGAAAGTATGCTCTCTCTTCTTGACGTAATCCTCTTTAAAGGCATCGGGATCGGCTTTAGAATTAAGCCCTCCGATGTTTCCGGAAAGTCCGGCCTCGAGTGTAAGCGGATTGGTCTTGGAATGATTCAAACTCGTCGAATATCTGAGCGATAAAGCGTTCCGGTCGTAAGAAGTGTAAGGTGAAGCCAGATCGGATGTCGATTTTGTGTGCTCCAGACTAATATTCAACACTCCGGCTTTAGACCCCAAATCAAAGCCTTTGCTTATACCTGCCTGCTTGGTATGGGGCTTGGTAGCAAACTCTGCGGTGAAAGGAGTTTTACCCTTACGGGTATTTATCTTAATGATCCCACTCGTAAGATCGCCATATTCAACGGAGGGAATACCGGTTATGACTTCAATGGATTCAATGTTGGTAGAACTGAGACTACGGGTGTCGAATCCTTTAGTTTCGTCAAAGGCGGTATTATTCTGTAATCGAACGTCATCAACTTCAATGGCTGTACCAAAGGAGGCATTTCCAAGTTCACCGCTACTGCTGCTACGCAATGCAAAACGATCATCATTCTGTGAAATGTTAGAATTGACAGATTTTCCTCCGGGCAGAAGGCTTGCAATATCTGTAACGTTTAATAGTTGAGCATGATCTAATGTAGCACGGTCAAGCGTATAGGTTGTTGCAGAATTATTCGTTTTCTGCTGTGCTGTAATAACAACCTCCTCTAAAGTCAGGTTACTCTCCGGTAAAGAAAGGATCAAGGCCGTAATATCCCTGTTCACGTCAACGTCAAATGTTGCTTTTGCATATCCAAGACTTGAAGCGGTAAGGGTAATTTTACCGGAAGGGACATTTTTCAGCGTAAATTCTCCCTTGTTGTTCGTTATACTCCACAATTCATTGTTAGAAAGAAAAACCGTTGCAAATTCAATCGGGTTACGATCTTTCTGACTAATCACTTTACCCGTTATTGTATGAGATTGGCCAAAGATTATTTGGGAGATACATAAAGCGATGACAGTCAGTATATACTTGCTCATAAATATACGCATTACGAAACTGCAAAATTCGGCATTAAGTAGAATACAAAAAATACCTATTAATAGGTATTTTTAATGAGAAAATGAGAAAGTCAAGTGTATATTATTCGAAGCTTCTTAATAAAGCAATCTCTTCTTTCCACAGCGTATCGTCAGGCGTTTCAAGAATAATCGGCATATTGTCGAAGCGGGGGTCTTTCATCATCTTTTTAAAGGGGTCCAATCCAAGAAAACCTTGTCCCAATGAAGCATGACGGTCAACATGCGAACCGACTTCTTTTTTACTGTCGTTGAGATGGATGCCACGGAGGTATTTGAAACCAACCTGTTCGTCAAATTCCTTAAAGACTTTATCGTATTCGTTCAACAGGTCATATCCGGCTGTGAAAGTATGACAGGTATCCAGGCAGACACCCACACGGCTTTTATCTTCAACCTTGTCAATGATATATTGAAGGTGCCGGAACTCGTTTCCGGCGTTACTTCCCTGTCCGGCAGTGTTCTCGATCACTGCTGTTACTCCTTTGGTTTTATCCAGGACTATGTTGATGCTTTCGGCAATCCGGTTCAGACATTCTTCAATGGTGATTTTATTCAGATAGCTTCCGGGATGGAAATTCAGAAGTTTCAACCCCAGTTGTTCGCAACGTTGCATTTCATCCAGAAAGGCGGCCCGGCTCTTGTTAATTCCTTCTTCTTCAGGATGCCCCAGGTTGATCAGATAGCTGTCATGGGGCAGGATATACTCCGGTTGAAAATTATACTTCGCACAATTCTCTTTAAAAAGGCGGATACTTTCGCCGGTTAAAGGCTTGGCAATCCACTGCTGTTGATTCTTGGTAAACAGGGCAAAAGCATTTGCTCCGATTTTGTATGCGTTGACAGGTGAGTTCTCTATACCACCCGAAACGCTTACATGTGCGCCAATATATTTCATATCATCTGATTTTAGAGTTAATTCATGCTGTAAACTTAATCAAAATGGCTGAATTAATAACATGGAAATAACTTAAAAAGTTTTTGTTTTTTAATTCTTCCTATTTATACCACCTTTTCATTTACCATTGTCAGGTAAATGTAAATCGTCTAATTGTAAATACTAAAGTACAGCGTTTCAATTCGATTATAAGTTTTAAGTCCCAAGCGCCAAGTTTGTAACTTCAATCGGGAATCACTCCCGATAGAGGACTGACTATGCTTGGAACTTACTTGTGTCAGGTTAGAGGCCGGTAAAAAAAATGGCGCAAATAATTGAATAGCAATTATTTACGCCTAATTTGTCGGAATGAGGCGACTCGAACGCCCGACCCCTACGTCCCGAACGTAGTGCGCTACCAACTGCGCTACATTCCGCTCATTTGCGTGGCAAATTTACTTCATTTTTCTTATAACTCAAATAACTTACTCGAAATATTACAATTTATTGCCGGAATATTTGCGCCATTAAAAACTTTACCTATCTTTGCACCCGCAATAAGCAAGGTGCCATAGCTCAGTTGGTAGAGCAAAGGACTGAAAATCCTTGTGTCCCCGGTTCGATTCCTGGTGGCACCAC
>JAIRNG010000100.1 GCA_031258135.1 Mediterranea sp. (in: CFB group bacteria) | reverse complement strand
TAGGTTTTTTAGACACGGATTTAAATTTAGTTTTAGACATGGATTTAATTTTAGTTTTAGACACGGATTTCACGGATGACACGGATTTTAAAACACGGATAATTAATTGAGAATCCATGTCTAAAATTAAATCCGTGTTTTTAAAATCCGTGTTTTTAAAATCCGTGTCATCCGTGAAATCCGTGTCTAAAACTAAAATTAAATCCATGTCTAAAACTAAATTTAAATCCGTGTCTAAAAAACCTAAAACCCATATTTACTTAAATTAAAAAACAGAATAATGATGAGAAGACTGCTTTATGATTTGCCCCTGGTTTTGATGGCGTTACCGCTATGGTATGCGTGCTGCGCGACCCCTTCGGCGGGAAACGTTACCCTGAAGGATGCGTTGAAAGATAAGTTTCATATCGGCGTCGCACTGAACGAAGCTCTGATCACCGGACGGGATACGGCCGGGGTTCGCGTGCTGGAACAACAGTTCAGCGCTATCGTGGCGGAGAACTGCATGAAGAGCATGCACATTCATCCGGAAGAAAACCGGTACGATTTTACGTTGCCCGATCAGTTCGTCGCCCTCGGCGAGAAGAATAAAATGTGGATCACCGGGCATACCCTGATCTGGCACTCGCAACTCTCCCCCTGGTTTTGCGTGGACGAAGAAGGAAACAACGTAAGCCCCGAAGTGTTGAAACAACGCATGAAAGCGCATATCTCCACCATCGTCGGCCGCTACAAAGGCCGCATCAAAGGATGGGATGTGGTGAACGAGGCCATCCTGGACAATGGCGAGCTGCGCCGGAGCAAGTTCTACGAAATCCTGGGCGAAGAATACCTTCCGTTGGCTTTCCGGTATGCACATGAAGCCGACCCGCAGGCCGAACTGTACTATAACGACTATAACGAGTGGTTTCCCGCAAAGCGCGACGCCATCGTAAAGCTGGTAAGATCGCTGAAAGAGAAAGGCGTCCGTATCGACGGAGTCGGTATGCAAGGCCATGTAGATATGGAATATCCGGCGATAGAGGAATATGAAAAGAGCATCCTGGCTTTTACCCAAGCCGGTGTGAAAGTGATGATCACCGAGTTTGACCTCTCCATACTCCCCATGCCGGACAGGAATGTGGGTGCGGAGGTCTCGGCCGGCTTTGAGTACAGGGAAGAATTAAACCCTTACCGGAATGGCGTACCTGCCGGCAGGATGCAGGAATGGACGAACCGGATGGGCGACTTCTTTGACCTCTTCCTGAAACATCGGGATAAAGTGACCCGCGTGACAATGTGGGGAATAACCGACAGGGACTCCTGGAAAAATGATTTCCCCATTCATGGACGTACGGACTATCCGCTGCTGTTCGACCGCGACTACCAACCCAAAGCGGCGGTCAGCCGGATAATTAAAGCCGCCGAAGGGGTTGGATTTTAGTTTTTTAGACATGGATTTAATTTTGGATTTTAGTTTTTTAGACACGGATTTAATTATGGATTTTAGACACGGATTACACGGATTACACGGATTTTTAAAACACGGATAGTTAATCTAAAAATCCAAAATTAAATCCGTGTTTTAAAAATCCGTGTAATCCGTGTAATCCGTGTCTAAAAAACTAAAACGAAAACAAAAACAAAAACAAAAATGAAAATGAAAAAACAAGCAAGATATCTGGTGCCCGGCGACTATATGGCCGACCCCTCCGTACATGTATTTGAAGGAAAACTCTATATCTATCCCTCCCACGACCGGGAGAGCGGTATTCCCGAAAACGATAACGGCGATCACTTCGACATGAAAGACTATCACGTCTTTTCCATGGATGATGCGGACGGCGAGGTTACGGACCATGGGGTAGCGCTGCGCGCGCAGGACGTTCCCTGGGCGGGCCGCCAACTGTGGGATTGCGATGTGGCTTTCAGGGACGGCAAATACTACATGTATTTCCCATTGAAAGACCGGAACGATATATTCCGTATCGGGGTGGCCGTCGGCGACCGTCCCGAAGGGCCTTTCATTCCCCGTGAAAGTCCAATGAAAGGCAGTTACAGCATAGACCCTGCCGTACTGGACGACGGAGACGGCAATCATTACATGTACTTCGGAGGACTGTGGGGAGGACAATTGCAACGTTACCGCGACAATAAAGCGTTGGAGTGCGCCGCTTTTCCGGCAGACCATGAACCGGCCATTCCCTCCCGCGTGGTCCGGCTTTCCGCCGATATGCTGGAGTTCGCCGAAGAACCGCGCCCCGTCGTTATCCTGGACGAAAACGGCCATCCGCTGACTGCGGGCGACAATGAACGCCGTTTCTTTGAAGCCTCATGGATGCATACATACGGCGGTAAGTATTACTTTTCGTACTCCACCGGCGATACGCATAAGATTTGCTATGCCACCGGCGACAATCCCTACGGGCCGTTCACCTGGCAGGGCGTCATCCTTACCCCCGTCGTGGGCTGGACTACGCACCATTCCATCATCGAATACAAAGGCAAATGGTATCTGTTCCACCACGACAGCGCGCCCTCCGGTGGACGGACATGGCTGCGCAGCCTCAAAGTCGTGGAGCTGGAGTATAATCCGGACGGAACGATAAAGACGATCGAAGGGTGATGAATCTTCTTTCTTTCAATCGTAAAATCGTAAATCGTCTAATCGTCAATAGCCGCAGGCGTCAATGTCCATACGTTGATGATCTCACCGATGTACATCTTATGCAATTGTTTTCCCACCCATTGTTCTTTCACTGTTTCGTTGGAGATCGCTTCGGGGGTAATGGACTGGGAAACCAGTTTGCGACATTCAATAATAAGCCATGCTTCGGAGAATGCCTGACTCCCGCCGGGAGTGGTGATTGGTGAAAGGCCTGAACCTTTTACCTTATCCGTATCCCTGCCGCTGTTGGTTCCGCAATATTGCAATGCACCGCGATAGGCTTCCGTATAGAAAGTAAGCGTGTAGGTGTCGTTCTTCTCCATCAACTGATAGGTGTAGCGGGTGGGGTTGATGTAACAGGTCATGACGGGTTTTCCGTAGAGTACGCCCAATCCGCCCCAACCTGCAGTCATCATATTGAATTTGTCTTTGGTTCCGGCGGTGATCAGCATCCAGTCTTTGCTCAACATCCTGATGATATTGCCCGGTATCTTGTCCGGGGCGATCTGCGTGTATCCGGATAATGGGGCGGATGAGACCGTTACGGCTGGCGTTACGGTTTGCGGGGCGCCTTGCGTGCCGGCCAGGGGAGCGCCGGCCAGGGATACGGGAGGCGCAGCCACAGGAGCGGCTTTAGCTATGCCGAGGGCAGCCTGTGCGCCGTCGAACAGGCTTTCGGCAAAGTCAATGGTTTTCGTGCGGAATTTGGTCAGTCCGCGAACGATCTTTGTTTTTGATTTGTTGAGGGCAACCTCATCGGTGATCCACTCTTCCGCGCTGTATTTTTCTTTTTCCTGATAGACATAACGTATCTTTTCTACTTCAACCGCACACTTACCCGGCCGGCAGGTGATGGTGAGCTGGTAGTTTATGATGGTGCGGTCCAATGAAAGCGCACTGGAACTGAATACAATATATTCCTGCCCCACAGCGGCGATGGAACCGGCGGCGCTGTCCGAATAGACGATACGGCTGGCGTTGTTGTTTTGCTCCATACGCGCCGTCGCCCAATCCAGCATGCGCTCGTATATCGCGTCCTGCCGGGCTCCGTTTAAATCAAACTCCCGTTGAAAAACGACTTTGCCGTCCACCTCGGGGACAGCTCCTGCCAGGTATTTGTTATCCTGCGCCAACAGCAAGGTTGGTACACATGCAAAGAAAGCGGTTAAAATGAGTGATCCTTTTTTCATGATGTTTTATTGGTTAAGTAAATGTTCAAAATTAAATGATAGTAAAATGATGGGTACACGGATGACACGGATTGAGCGGATGAACGCGGACAGTTAAATTGAAAATCCGTGTAATCTCACACGGATTACACGGATCGCACGGATTCCCGGTTTTCTACTCTATCAGGCGTTAGGATCGATGTAGGTTCCGCCGTTGTAATCGTCATCATCGTCGGGCGGAAGTGCGGGTTGCGTGTCCGGGTCGACGGGTTTCGGGGTGTAGTCTTCGCCGATGCCTCCATCGTGTCCTCCATGTTTGCCGCTGGCGGTCAGGTGACGATAGCCGTCCAGCGTTCCGTTGATGGCGATGATGGTTTGTTCGTACTTCGTGACCAGCGCTCCCGTAGCTTCCAAATAGTGCGCGGGGATGGAGATGTAAAGCAGGGTCCGGAGATGTTTTTCCAGCAGTTTGCGTACTTCGGTGGCCGTTCCTATTTCTCTCTGGAACGCTTGTTCTTCGCCGCGTTCCGTGATCAGCCGGCCGCCTTTCACTCCCAGTTCCGCAATTTCGTCCACGAGAGGTTTCAGCCCGAGCGCGGCCAGTTTTGTTATATTTGCCGACGAGCGCAACGCATCGCCCATTTCCTTTGCTTTAGCTGCAAGGGCGGATTGTTCGTCTCTGTTTATGCTTTTCAGATAGGGCCTCGCCACAAATTCGAGCGCCTTTGCATCCTGGAGTCGTTCGCCCTTTGCGTCGGCCAGCATCTCACTGAACGTGTTTTTGAGCAGCACCATTTTCCGGCGGGTCGCTGCAATGATCTCTACCAGCTCTTCCGTTTGCAGCATCGCCGGATTGCGGAGGAAAATGTCCGTCAATCTGTCGAGCGCTTTTTTCGTGTCGTTGTAAGGAGGGATGTTTAACCCTAATTCCTCCGCCGATTCGGGAGGTAGTACTGTTCCCAGAATGGAGGTCGTCAATTCAAAAAACGAGGGAACTTTCAGGTCATAAAACCTGAATGGGAAAATTTCTTTCTTGTCCATAATCATATTTTTTAAAAATTTCCGTAATGATAATCGTTTTTTTTATTATATCCTATTTTTTTAGATAAAAAAGATAGATATTTTTTTAAGCAGGATAAAATGTGACATCGATGCTGCAAAAATTACGTAGCGTTTTTCTCGCCGAGAAAAGCTCTCTGTTAAAAACGTAGCGTTTTTCTCGCTGAGAAAAGCTCCCTGTTAAAAACGTAGCGTTTTTCTCGCTGAGAAAAGCTCCCTGTTAAAAACGTAGCGTTTTTCTCGCTGAGAAAAGCTCCCTGTTAAAAACGTAGCGTTTTTCTCGCTGAGAAAAATTCCCTGTTAAAAACGTAGCGTTTTTCTCGCTGAGAAAAACTCCCTGTTAAAAACGTAGCGTTTTTCTCGCTGAGAAAAGCTCCCTGTTAAAAACATAGCGTTTTCCCGCTTCGGGAAAAACGCTACGATAAAATTCCGAACCGCAGATTCCCGCAGATTAAAATTAAAAATCTGCGGAAATCTGCGTGAATCTGCGTTTCAAACTATCCGGGTTTCGCACCGGTAATGGGCGAACGGACTGCATAGATGATTCTATTTGGCCCAGAAGAGTTTGATGTAATAATCATCCGTTCCGCCCATGGCTTGTAGCTGCGCGTTGTAGTTGGCGGTGTTGTAGCTTCGCTCCGATACGGGATAGCGTACGCGGTTGGGCACGCTCTTCAGCACTTGTGCACCGTTGTCAACGGGGAAGAACAGGGTTGGATAGCCGGTGCGCCGCACTTCGTTCCATGCCTGCGAAGACTGGATGTAGCCGAAGTTCAACCATTTCTGGGTGATGATGGCTTCCAGCTTGTTTGCCGCCGCATCCCATGCTTTCCCGGCATAGGCTTTTACTTCGGTTTCTGTTGGATAGGCGTTGTTGTCCGGCTTATATCCAAGCGTGCTCGGGCTGATTTCATTTTCTTTGAAATAGAACTGCGCCGAGTACCAGATGCCATCGATGAATGCCTGTCTGGCCGCATCGGCGGCGCCGCTCGCCCATCCCTGCTGGTAGGCTTCGGCTTTGAGGAACGCCACTTCCGAAGCCGTGAGGATCGGACTGATAAATTCGGTGTTGTAGCCTACCGTCGTGGAGTCGATGCGTGAGTAAATACGTTCGGCAGATGGTTTCTGGGTATTTTCATACTGAACGGCGTAGGTTTCGTTCTCCGGGTCCAGGCCTTTGTATTGTCCTGCCGCATTCTTTGAATAGAGGATGGGCAGGCGCGGGTCGTTTTCGCCGGAAACTGCCTGGGTCAGTGCATTGAGCATGGCTTGGGAGGCGTTGGAATAGGTGGCGTTTTCCACATAGCCGGTGCGGAGGTCGTCCGGGTTGAAGAAGTTGGCCGTATCGTCGTCATTGGAGGCCAGCTGGATGGTCTGCTCATTGTTTGTCACCAGCGGGAGATTGCCGTTCAGTATTTCGGCTACTACTTGCTTGCCTTTTGCAGCCAGATTGCCTTGCGAGGCCACGCGAACAGCCAGCCGCAGACGAAGCGAGTTGCAGTAGGCTTCCCATTTGCCCAGATCGCCGCCGTTGATGAAGTCCTGTAACGGCAGATAGGCGGCCGCCTGTGTGTTTAACTTCCCGTTCAGGCTGTGTATGTCGGTGTAGAGTTCGCCGAGACGGTCGAGCATCAGGGTGTACAGGTCGGCGGCTTTGTCATAGGCGGGATAGCTTGCGGCTGCGTTGCCTGTGATATAGAGGTAACCGGCTTTCCCGAACGGAACGTCTCCCCAGATGTCGATGATCTGCGACAGGTGGTCGTAGACGAACACTTCCGCCAGGTCTTTGAAGATGCGGTAGGTCGCTTGTCCCTGTTCGTCCAGGCTGTTATACACATTCTCGAGCACGCGGAACTGCGTGAGGGTGTTGTAGAAGTTCACCCAGCGGTCATTGGCGTAGCCGTCGCCGACAGCATAGATATTGCCTTCATCATTGAGGAAGCCGATGGTCCGGGCGTACACGCCGAGCGAGTAGTTGTCCCATGTCCACGCACGCCAGTAGGAATTGAACGTGTAAACACGTCCCGTATAGAACACCCCTGTCATCAGTTTGTCGCAGGATGCCGCGGAGGTTTCCGCGGGGTTGGGGTATATGTCCGTATAGTTGCTGTCTGCGCAGGCGCCGAAGGAGAGTGCGGCAGCCAGTATGATAAGATATGAATGTATTCTTTTCATGTTATTCTTCTTTTTATAGTGGGTAAACATTAGAACGTTGCACGCAGCGACAGGCCGATCGAACGGGTGGTTGCGGTGGAACCGCCCATCTTGGCCTGTGTGATCCAGGTGGTGCCGTCGGTTGCTTCTGCGTCGAAGCCCGGCAGGTTCTTGTAGACATAGAACAGGTTGCGGCCGAACACGGACACCTGCAGGCTCTTGCACTGTATCTTCGAGAGGATGGACTTGGGCAGGTTGTAGCCGAGAGAGAGTTCGCGGCACTTCACGTAGGTGTTGTCGAATACGCCGAGACTGTAGTATGTAATGGCGTCGTTCGGTCCGCTACCCCAATTGTATATCCAGCTGCACCACTGGTCGGCCGAGATCATTTTGGCGTTTGGCGTTCCGTCTGCTTTTACGCCCGGCAGGATGATGCCGTTGTCGTAAATCTTTTCGCCGTTGGGGCCTGTGGTTCCGTTGTAGGGAACTACTGCTCCGCCGCTTACGTAGTAGGTGTCTCCGTAGCCTTCGCCGTTATGGTACTTCAATGTTTCCTTGAGCGCGCCCTGTCCCATCATGTACATCCAACCGGTGTTCAGTACGGCGCCGCCGATGCGGTAGTCGAACGACATGTCGAAGGTGAAATCTTTGTAAGCGAGCGTCGTGGCGAATCCTCCCACGAGCTTGGGCATGGCGTTGCCTACTTTTACGGGTTCGTCCGTCAGTTTGTAGTATCCGTTGTCCATGACGAGGTATTCGCCTTTTTCGTTCTTATCCGGTACGTAGGCATAGATGTCTCCCATCGGTTGTCCTACGTTGGAGTAGAGATAAGCCGCGCCGCCGTCCCAGTTGCTGTGTTCGAGCCGGTCTATTCCTTCTACGAGTTTGCTTACCGTGTTTTTATTCCAGGCCAGGTTTCCGCGCAGGGTCCATGTCCAGTCGCGGGTGGCTATGGGCGTTCCGTACAGGGAGAGTTCAAACCCTTTGTTCTTCAGCTCACCCACGTTCATCCAGATGCTTGTTCCGCCGGCGCTGGACGGCATTGTGGTCGACAGTATCTGGTCTTTCACCGTGTTTTGGTAGTAGGAGAGTTCAAAGCCCAGGCGGTTGTTGAAGAATTTGTTTTCCAGCCCCAGCTCCCATTCGTATTTCTTTTCGGGGCGGAGGTTTTCGTTTCCTACTTCGCTGTTCACGCTGTTGTATATCCATTTTCCGCCGGCCGTTTTCTGCACGTATGCTTTCGAGCCTTTGTAGATGGAGGGTGCGTTACCTACCACGCCGTATGAAACGCGTACCTTTCCGTAGTTGTACCATTCCGGCAACTTGTCTCTCAGCAGTGAAGTGTAGATGATGCTTCCGTTGACCGACGGGTAGTAGAACGAGTTTTTTCCCGGGGCCAGTGTGGATATCTTCTCCTGGCGGATTGTTCCTTCTATATAGGCCCAATCGTCGTAAGAGAAGCTCAACATTCCGAATGTCGCCGTTTTCAGGAAGTCTTTTACGGTCGTGCCGGCGTTTGCCGTCTTGTTGCTGGCGTTCAGGTGGAACCAGTTTTCCACGGATAGTCCGCCGGCCGTGCTTACCGAAACATCGGTCTGTTTCTCCTGGCGTCCCTGCCAGCCGATGGTGGCGTCCAGGCCGATTTTTTTCGTCAGTTGCCGGTTGTAGTTCAGCATGACGTCGCCGTAGATGATGTCGTAGCGGTTGTTTTGCAAACCGTAATATCCCTGTTCTCCTCCGAAGGCGATGGACTGCGCTACGGATTCTTTGTTTTCGACCTTGTTCACGGACAGGTCGGTAGCGATGCGTCCTTTCAGGGTCAATCCCTTGATGATTTCCCAGCTTGGGGTGAGGTTGGCTATCAGGCGGTTGTTGTTTTCCAGGTATTCCTTGCCGAGGATGTTCCAGAAGTATTCTTCCACCAGCGCATTGCAAGGCGGGGTGTATTCAAAGCCTTCGCCGGGTGTGAGCTGGGTGTTATTGTCATATTTCTGGTTTCTGTAGCCCAGGCTGGTCACGGTGTGCGTGCGCAGGTAATTAATATCATCGAAAGGCCCGAAGAAACCGCCGAAGTTGTCCGTCAACCGGCTGATGCGGTAGGGACGGTTTTTGATGTCCTGAATGATATAGGTCACGCCATAGCCGAGTTTGATGTTGCCGGTCACGTTCTGGCTGCCCGTCAGGTTGAAGTTGTGCTTCCTGAACGTGGAGTTGTACTGCGTAGGCAGGTTGTCCACATAGGTATAGGAGAAACGCATGTTGCCTTTCTCGTTGCCTTTCGTGATGGCCACGTTGTATTGCTGGTTGAAGCCGGTGCGGAACACGTCGCTCCACGGGTCGTCCGAGATGGCCTGGTACTTGCGCACCGTGCCGTCGTAATAGAGCACGTCCCGGCCGTCATACTTCGGCCCCCAGTAGGCGTAAGTCTGTCTGAGACCTGTGTATGTTTTGCCGTCCCGTCCCGTTATGGTACGGAAACCTTCCTCGTTGTCCCCGCCGGAAACGCGTGAGACCACTCTTACCCCCGGGCCGTATTTCGTCTGGTATTCGGGCATGTAGGCCACGATGTCGGCCGTCAGGCTGGCGTTGATTTCCACGCCGAACCCGCCGGCGCCCTTGCCGGATTTGGTGGTGATCATCACTACGCCGTTGGCGGCTTCCGAGCCGTAGAGTGCGGAAGCGGACGCTCCTTTCAGGATGGACAGGCTTTCGATGTCTTCCGGATTAATGTCCGCCAGGCCGTTCTGCTGGATGCGCTGATTTCCCCAGTAGCCGTCGGTATTGGTGTCGCCGTTATGGATAGGCACGCCGTCCACCACCACCAGCGGCTGGTTGGTTCCGGTGATGGAACTCAGCCCGCGGACGTTGATGGAGATGGCGCCCATGGCTCCTCCCGGCGCTGTCTGGATACGCACGCCCGACGCCTTGCCGTAGAGGGCGGAGCCCAGGTTGGGCGCGGCCGCTTTGTTCAGGTCGTCCGCATTCACGGTGCTCACGGCATAGCCCAGCTTCTTGGCTTCTTTTCTGATACCGAGGGCGGTTACCACGACTTCGCTCAATTGCAGGGAGTCGTCTTCGAGGGTAACCGTCAGCGGTTGTCCGTTGAACGTTACTTCCTGCGTTTTGTAGCCCACAAAGGATATGACAAGGATGTCGCCCGTTTTCACCCCGGCGAGGGTGAACTTGCCGTCAAGGTCGGTGATGGCTCCGTTTGTCGTTCCTTTCACATAAATGGATGCTCCGATCACTGTTTCGCCGGTGGCATCTTTCACTAAACCCGAACACGCGCCGCTTTGCTGCGTGATGTCCACGCCGGCCGTTTCACGGCCGGGATCCGCATAGGCTGTCCCGATGAGGAAACTCATCAGAAGCGGTAATGCGGTTTTTTTCATACCATTCTTCATCATCTGTTTTCTTTATTAATAAGATTAGTAATTAATGAACTATATATGTTCCCCGAAGGGCGCATTTCACAGGTGAATCGTCTGCATGGAACGTGGAATGCCGCGATGTTACCGATGCACAGGCAGGCGCGGGTAATGGAAGTGGAATTATTGGTTTGGGAGCATTCAGTATAGATGTTACCGGTAAATCCACTTAGTACTGACGGAACTTTGAAAATCCGGGAATGGAAGGAGTCCGGCAAATATCCGATGCCAATTGGGCTTTATTTTTTATAAAATCTTCTAAATCTCTTTTTTCAGGCAAGTCCGCTCTTCATGGCGCTTAACGCGAATTTTATAATATTTATTTTGTTTTTCTTAAAATACATGTATCTTTGCCCGGTCTCAAGCAGAAAACTACAATTGATCTTTAAAATCTTATATGGGAAATTGGTTAAAATTATTCTTGGTCTGTCTTATTACAGGTATGGGCCTGAAAGCCGTTCAAAAGGCGACTTCAAGAGGTGTTTTCCATTCCCTGATTTTCAAAGTTCCGTCAGAACTTAGCATGTTTTTTCATTAAATATTCAAGTGGCCGCATGAATTATGGAGACTTAAGTGCGACCTCATAGTCCGTTTATTATATCTTAGTAAATTTTTTGAAACGCTGATTAAATTGAAAATTACCTTGCGGCATCTTTTTTGAAACGCAGATTAACGCAGATTCCCGCAGATTTTTAATTTTAATCTGCGGGAATCTGCGTTAATCTGCGTTTCAAAAAGAAATCAGCGTTTCAAATGCGTTTCAAAAAAAATCCGACTGCTGGCGTTATAATACGCTGAGCGTACTGCCCGGACAGCCATATATGATAAAAACTACACATTTTCCGGATGGACCATAATTAAAATAACCTGTTCTCGTTTTTAATTGGGGGAGAATGCGTACTTTTGCCGGTGCAAGCGTAAACGTATGGGTTAATGACGTCGTTAAAAGCAAATACATTTGTATCATTCTTATTGCTCGTCTTGTTCCTGCTGATTCCGAATGAGGTTGTGTCTCAACGTCGGAGAAGAGGAATTGAACCGCGTGATAGCCTATCCGTTAGCATGGCGAATGATTCTACCGGACAAGATTCCTTGTCACTGGCTCCGGCATCCGGAAAAACGAAGAAACAACCGTTGAACGCCCCTGTGATTTATGAAGCGAATGACTCTATCGTGTTTACCGGAGATGGATACGCCCATCTGTATGGAAATGGAAAAGTGAACTATGAGAAGATCGAGTTGACCTCACAAATCATATCCATGAACATGGATAGCAGTACGGTAAATGCCCGCGGAGTGGAAGATTCTTTGGGTGTGGTAACCGGCGCTCCGGTGTTTAAGGACGGAGATACGCCCTATGAAACAAAAAACATCCGGTATAATTTCAAGAGTAAACGGGGCATCATCAGTAATGTGGTCACTCAACAGGGAGAAGGGTACGTTGTCGGTCATAATGCTAAAAAAGGAGCCAATGACGAACTCTTTATGGTGAATGGCAGATACACAACTTGCGACCATCACGATCATCCTCACTTTTATATACAGTTGACCCGTGCAAAGGTACGACCCAAGAAAAATACAGTGACAGGACCTGCATATCTGGTTATAGAGGACGTACCGCTACCTCTCTTCGTTCCGTTTTTCTTCTTCCCTTTCTCCAGTAGCTATCAATCCGGTTTTATCATGCCGACTTATATGGATGACAACAATAAAGGATTCGGGCTTACCGGTGGAGGATATTACTTTGCCGTCAGCGATCAGATGGATGCTAAAGTGCTGGGGGAGATATTCACTAAAGGCTCCTGGGCATTGGGGGTAGAGACAAACTATAATAAGAGATATAAATACTCAGGGGCTTTACAAGCCAATTATCAGGTAACGAAGACCGGTGATAAAAATATGCCGGACTACCTGGTGGCAAAGGATTTTAAAATTGCATGGAACCACCGGCAGGATGCAAAGGCAAGTCCGAACAGCACATTCTCGGCCAGCGTAAACTTTACCACCAGCAGTTACGAGCGGCAAAACGTCAACAACTATTATAACCCGAGCTTGATGTCTCAGAATACCAAAACATCGAGTGTGAGTTATTCGCGTAATTTCCCGGATCAGAAACTGACCATCTCTGCAACAACAAATATTGCACAGACCATGCGTGACTCTTCCATCGCTGTAACTTTACCGGACTTGAATATCTCGCTGAGCCGTATATTCCCGTTTAAACGCAAGAGGGCGGTAGGAGAAGAACGCTGGTATGAGAAGATATCTTTGAGCTATACGGGGCGTTTAACGAACAGTATCAAGACAAAAGACAATGAACTGTTCGATAAGAGCTTGATTAAAGATTGGACGAATGGTATGAATCACAGTATTCCTGTCAGTGCGACGTTCACCTTATTCAACTATTTCAATCTGACCCCGAGCCTTAATTATACGGAACGTTGGTACACGCGTAAGGTCATGCAGGTATATGATCCGAAAAGCAGGGCCACGGTGCCGTCCGATACGGTCTATGGCTTTCATCGTGTGTATAACTATAACGCGAGTTTAGGAATAAGTACCAAACTTTATGGCATGTATAAGCCTTTATTCGCCAGGAGCAAAGAAATACAGATCCGGCATGTCTTTTCTCCGCAAGTAAGTATAAGCGCAGCCCCGGATTTTGGTTCTCCGAAATATGGATATTATGAACCTTATAGCTACACGGATTCCGATGGCGAGGTACGGACGGGCTACTATTCTCCCTATTCTTATAATGGTGCGCCGTTCAGTCCTCCGGGGAGGGGCAAGCAAGGGAATATCAGTTTTGATGTATCGAACAATGTTGAAGCGAAGTATAAATCGGATAAAGACTCTACCGGTTACGTTAAAAAATCGATTATTGATGAGTTGGGGGCAAGTATTTCTTATAATCTGGCGGCGGACTCCATGCAGTGGAGTGATCTTTCGATGCGTATGCGTATAAAAATAACAAAGAATTACACCTTGAATTTCAACTCTTCGTTCGCTACCTATGCTTATGAGTTTGATAAGAACGGTAATGTAAGGACGGGTAAACGTACGGAGTGGTCGTATGGACGCTTTGGACGCTTCCAGGGATGGGGGTCTTCATTCAATTATAATTTCAATAATGATACGTGGAAGAAATGGTTTGGCCCTAAGGATTCAAAAGACGGAAATGCTTCACCCGAAGGAACGCCGCCGCCGGATAAAGAAGAGGATCCGGAAATGAATCCTGAAGGAACACCTAAAAAACGTGTAGAGAAGGCAGAATCCGATGCTGACGGGTATCAAAAGTTTAAGATGCCCTGGACATTCAATGTCAACTATTCGTTCAATATCCGTGAAGACAGGACGAAGCCGATTAAAAAGGAAACCATGCGTTACCCATATAAATACACGCATAATCTCAATGCTTCGGGTAATGTGAAAATATCCAATAACTGGGCGGTGAACTTCAATTCCGGATATGACTTTGAGGCAAAGGAGATCACACAGACCACATTTAGCATATCTCGCGACTTACACTGCTTTACGATGACTGCCAGCCTTTCTCCTTTCGGACGCTGGAAATCATACAATTTTACGATTCGCGCTACTGCAAGTATCCTGCAAGATTTGAAGTGGGAGCAAAGAAGCCAGATGAATAGCAATATTCAATGGTATTGACATGTAACGATTTTACCATTTGCTATGCAGATTATTATGCGATATGGAACGTGTTAATTCCCTGTGCAACAGAAAATCACCTGTATTATTTATAATTTTATATAAAACTTGGTCACATTGTTCAGTGGAGAGAAAAATGTTCCTATTTTTGCATCTTGTAAATAACATAATCATCCCAAATGAGAATAAAGTCTTTGCCTGTTATAATCGCAAGTTTCCTTGTATCTTCACTTGCCATTACCTCCTGTCTGGATTCGGACAACAATTATGAGCTGAGTTCCGACGATTGGATCACGGCGTTTTCATTGGATACGATCTATGGCGTGACCTACAAATTCACGATAGACCAGATTGGCGGTCACATCTATAATGTGGACTCCGTGGCTTACGGCGCCGATACGATCATCAATAAAATATTGATCACGACCCTTACGACCAACGGTTATGTAACAGCCGGCCCAAACGTGGAGCCTTTCCTGCAAGACACCTTATTTAATTATACCGATTCGATAGATTTCATAAAACACAATCCTTTAGAGATCAGGGTTCGTTCGTACGACGGTTCCTCTATCAAACGGTATAGCATTGAGGTTCGTATACATCAGGCAGACCCGGATACGCTGGTCTGGGGAGATCATCCTTATGTAGAAAACTTCTCCGGAATTACTGCAACGGAAAGCAAAGCCGTTTTACTGGGTGATGATATTCTGGTTTACATGTCCGATGGAACGGATATTAAAGTTTATAAGGGTTTTTCTCAATTCTCTGAAGTTTCTCCTACCGCACTACCTGCCAACATGAAGATCAGGTCTATTCTAAACGTTAAGGAAACTCTCTACGGAGTGACGGAAGATGAAAAAGTATTCAGCTCGACAGATGGAGCAACGTGGGCGGAAGTGACAAACAACGCTAAAGCAGTAAACCTGATTACCTCTTTCAATGACACCATTGCGGGGATAATAAAAGGCAATACGGCAGAACTGTTTGCTATCGCAACCGTAAACGTCGACGGTAGCCTGAAATGGGAAACAGATTCCATAGCGGTTCCGAATGAAAATGATTATCGTTTCCCTACAAATATTGTAGCCACAAAATCATTCACAACACCCACCGGAGGACAACAGGCGCTCCTGATAGGCCAGCCGGCCGAAAATTCACCGGTAGCAACTTATCCCTGGTTCAGCAACGATGGGTTAAATTGGGGGCAAATGACACCCAGCAAAGGAAAGTACGCCTTGCCGGTAATGAAAGAACCATCCATCCTCTACTACGGTAATACCATTTACGCTTTTGGTAAAGAGGCCGAAGGGTTCTCCTATATATATAGATCCGTAAACGGAATTGTCTGGGAAAAGATAGAAAAGAAATTCATGTTCCCGTGGAGCAACGGCGAAAGTATGTTCAAAGACAGAAGCGGGTACGCTATGGTTGTCGACAAAGATAATTATATCCGGATGTTCTGGAATAAAGAAGACGAAGTCTGGAGAGGGAAGTTGAACAGGCTCGGATTCAAAATACAATAAAGGCAACATGGACTTAGACCGTATTCCTCAGCACATTGCGATTATCATGGACGGTAACGGCCGATGGGCGAAGCGACGCGGAAAAGCGCGCAGTTACGGACATCAGGCAGGCGCCGAGACCGTCCATATCATAGCGGAAGCAACAGCCAGACTGGGGGTCAAATACCTTACCCTCTACACGTTTTCCATGGAAAACTGGAACAGGCCATCGGAAGAAGTCACTGCACTGATGAGCCTGTTGATCAACTCCCTTAAAGAAGATATATTCCTTAAAAACAACATCAGCTTTCGTGTCATCGGCGATATCGGGAAACTGCCGTCCGAAGTGCAGGAATGTCTGAACTCCTGCATAAGGAGCACAGCGCATAATGACGGCATGTGCCTCGTTCTGGCGTTGAGCTATTCCTCCCGTTGGGAAATCACCGAAGCGGCAAAACGACTGATCCGTGAAGTACAATCCGGCAATCTCTCCCCGGACGAGGTTGACTGTAACAGCCTCGGGGCCTGCCTCACCACGAATTTCATGCCCGACCCCGACCTGCTTATCCGAACCGGAGGAGAAATACGGTTAAGCAATTACCTGCTGTGGCAATGCGCCTATTCCGAACTGTATTTCTGCGACACGTACTGGCCCGATTTCAAGGAAGAAGCCCTCCATAAAGCTATTGAAGAATATCAGGTACGTGAACGCCGTTTCGGAAAAACCAGCGAGCAAATAAACTAAAACAATCATAGTGTACAGTAACCAAAAACATATCATATAGATGCAATATCGTTATTCTTTCATATTCGTAACATTCATCTGCCTGTTATGCTTTGCACCGGCAGTTGCGCAGGATGTAGAGACGACTGCAGACGACGAAACGCCTAAACCGGTTATTCTATATTCGGGAACCCCAAGGAGCTATGAAATTGGCGGCATCAGCGTTGAAGGAGTCACGAACTACGAAGATTATGTCCTGATCGGACTATCAGGCCTTTCGGTAGGACAAACCATTACCGTACCGGGCGAAGACATTACCCAGGCCATCAAGCGTTACTGGCGGCACGGGTTGTTCTCGAATGTACAGATCACAGCCGAAAAGATCGTGGATAATAAAATCTACCTTAAGATCAGATTGGCGCAACGCCCGCGTATATCCGACATCCGCTACAATGGAGTGAAGAAGTCGGAACGTCAGGACCTGGAACTGAAACTCGGACTGGTAAAGGGAAGCCAGATCACACCCAACCTTATTGACCGTGCAAAGACACTGATCAAGCGTTACTTCGACGACAAAGGATTCAAGAATGCAGAAGTGGCTATCGTACAAAAAGACGATACGGATAGCGAAAACCAGGTGCTGATAGACGTTAACATCGATAAGAAAGAAAAAGTGAAGGTTAACCGGATTACAATTGCCGGCAACGAAGCCATCAAGACTTCCAGGCTGAAGAGAGTCATGAAGAAAACCAATGAAAAAGGCAAACTGTTGAACCTGTTCCGTACCAAGAAGTTCATAAACGAAAACTATGAAGCGGACAAACAGCTCATCATCGACAAATACAATGAACTTGGATATCGTGACGCCCGCATCGTAACCGACAGCGTAACCAACTATGACAACCGGACGGTGGACGTATTCCTGGAAATAGAAGAAGGAGACAAATACTTCATCCGCAACATCACCTGGGTAGGCAACACATTATATCCGTCGGACCAATTGAATTATATGCTCCGCATGAAGAAAGGAGACGTATATAACCAGAAACTCCTGGACGAACGTCTCACCACGGATGACGACGCGATAGGCAACCTGTACTATAATAAGGGATACCTGTTCTATCTCCTCGATCCGGTAGAAGTTAATATCACCGGCGATTCGATTGACCTCGAAATGAGAATCTCCGAAGGCCGTCAGGCTACGATCAACAAGATAAAGATCAACGGAAACGACCGCCTGTACGAAAATGTTGTACGCCGCGAACTTCGCACCATTCCGGGAGCCCTCTTCAGCAAGGAAGACCTGATGCGCTCCATGCGTGAAATGCAACAGATGGGACATTTCGACCCGGAAAACATACAACCGGACATCCAACCCGATCAGATCAACGGCACCGTAGATATCGGCTATGACCTGGTATCTAAAGCCAATGACCAGGTGGAGTTCTCGGCAGGCTGGGGCCAGACCGGCATCATCGGTAAATTAAGTCTGAAGTTCACCAACTTCTCTATCGGCAACCTGGTCAAGAAGACCGATAACTACCGGGGCATCCTGCCACAGGGCGACGGACAGACATTGACCATCAGCGGACAAACGAATGCCGATTATTATCAATCATACAGCATTTCGTTCTTTGACCCGTGGTTCGGCGGTAAGCGCCCGAACTCGTTCTCGGTATCGGCGTTCTTCTCACTGCAAAGCGACATCAGCAGCAATTACTATAATTCGGCCTATATGAACAGCCTGTACAATAGCTATTACAGTGGCTATGGAGGATACGGTTCATACAACTATGGCTATAACAACTACGAGAACTATTATGACCCGGATAAATCCATCAAGATGTTCGGCCTTTCCCTCGGCTGGGGTAAACGCCTGAAATGGCCGGATGACTATTTCACGCTGTCCGCCGAACTTTCTTACCAGAAATATATCCTGAGTGAATGGATATACTTCCCGGTGACCGATGGTAACTGTAACAACATCAGTTTGGGACTTACGTTAAGCAGAAGCTCTATCGATAATCCGATCTTCCCGCGTATGGGTTCCGAATTTACTCTGTCCGTACAAGCTACGCCTCCCTACTCCTTATTTGATGGAGTCGATTACGGCAAATACGATCTGAGCAGCCAGGAAGATGTGAACAAGATGCACAAATGGATAGAGTACCATAAATGGAAACTCAAATCCAAAACATATACGGCATTGAGCGACGCAAAGAAGACGCCGGTCATCATGACACGTGTGGAATACGGTTTGCTGGGCCATTACGACAAGAACAAAAAATCTCCTTTCGAGACATTCGACGTAGGGGGCGACGGTATGACGGGATATTCCAGCTATGCAACCGAAAGCATTGCATTGCGTGGTTATGAGAATAGCGCCCTGACGCCTAACCGCAGCGCAATGGGTTACGCTTACTCCCGTCTCGGACTTGAGTTGAGATACCCCCTGATGCTTGAACCAACCACCAGCATCTATGTTTCCGGATTCCTGGAAGCCGGTAACGCATGGAGCGATGTCAGCAAATTCAATCCCTTCGACCTGAAACGTTCCGCCGGTGTCGGCGTACGTATCTTCCTGCCAATGATCGGTATGATGGGTATTGACTGGGCTTATGGTTTCGACAAAGTGTTCGGAAGCAAACAGTATAGCGGTTCACAACTGCACTTTATCTTAGGTCAGGAATTTTAATTTGTATCACTAAAACCAAACAGCGATGAGAAAATCAATTCTATTCATTCTCTTGATGCTTGCCGTAAGTGCGGCAAACGCGCAGAAATATGCGTTGATCGACATGGAGTATATCCTGGAAAAGATACCGGCCTACGCCCGCGCCAACGAACAACTGGACGAGTTGTCGCAGAAGTGGCGGAACGAGATAGAAACGGCGTCTCAGGAGGCGCAGCGGATATACAAGGAATATCAGGCGCAATATGCATCCTTAACGGATGGGCAACGAACAAAAAAGGAAGAAGAAGTTATTACTAAGGAAAAAGGGGCGAGCGAACTCAAGCGCAAATACTTCGGCCCCGAAGGAGAATTGGCCAAACGCCGGCAGGCTGCGATGCAACCCATTCAGGACGACATTTACAAGGCAGTCAAAGGGGTAGCCGAGCAAAAAGGCTATTCGACCGTTATCGACAGGGCCTCGGCAACGAGCATCATCTATGCCTCGCCGCACATTGACATCAGTAATGAAATCCTGTCCCGATTAGGATATTCGGATTAAATTCATATATTTGCATGCTATAACCCAGATTAATCATTAAAAAGTAAATAAGACTATGCTAAAGAAAATCGCACTCGTAATCATGCTTGTTATCCCGATGAGCGTGTTTGCACAATCTGTTAAATTCGGTCAGGTTCATTCCCAGGAGATCATTGTTCTGATGCCGGAGTATACGAAAGCCGTATCCGACATTCAGGCGTTAGAAAAGAAGTACCAGGATGAAATGGCAAGGACAAACGAAGAATTTACCAAAAAATATCAGGAGTTCCAACAAGCTGTCGCCGAGGGTAGTTTGCCGGCAAACATTCAGGAAAGAAGGCAAAAAGAGCTCCAGAATATGATGGAAAGAAGCGAGCAGTTCCAACAGGAGGCTTACCAACAATTGCAAAAGACCCAGCAAGAGCTTACGGCTCCCATCATAAAGAAGGTGGACGATGCGATCAAGGTTGTTGGCGCGGAAGAGAACATGGTAGTCATCTTCGACCTGTCGAGAACACCCATCCCTTACGTCAGCGAAAGCCTGGTAACGGATGTTGCCGCCAAGGTCAAAGCCAAGGTCGGCCTTAAATAATTAGAACCTGATTATAAACGCGAATAACGCGGGTGAGTGCTGAAATTCGCTCATCCGCGTTTTTCGTTACCAACGATGAAAGAAAATCTATCGGAACGATGAAAGAGAATCTGTCGAAAGTTCCCGGGCCAATCGGCGTGTTCGACTCAGGTTATGGAGGTCTTACCATACTGGGTGAAATCAGGCGGGTCTTGCCCGGATATGATTATATTTATCTTGGCGACAACGCCCGGGCGCCTTATGGCGCCCGTTCCTTCGAGATCGTTTATGAGTTTACGCTGCAAGCCGTAAACAAACTCTTCGGGATGGGGTGCCACCTGGTGATACTGGCTTGCAACACAGCTTCGGCCAAAGCGTTAAGAACGATTCAGATCAACGACCTGCCCGGAATTGACCGGAAACGGCGCGTGCTGGGCGTGATCCGTCCGACAGTCGAATGTATCGGTTCCATCACCGGGAGCCGTCATGTTGGGGTGTTGGCCACATCGGGAACGATTAAATCCGAGTCCTACCCGCTGGAGATTCATAAATTGTTTCCGGATATCGAGGTACACGGACAGGCCTGTCCCATGTGGGTGCCCCTTGTCGAGAACAATGAGGCGGGCGGGCCGGGAGCCGATTTCTTTGTCCGGAAGGACTTGGATAATCTGTTGTACAAAGATCGTAAGATCGATACGGTCATTCTGGGCTGTACGCATTATCCCCTGCTGCTGAACAAGATCAGAAGGTTTGTACCGGAAGGAGTGACTATCGTTTCCCAGGGGGAATATGTCGCCGCAAGCCTGAAAGATTACCTGCACCGGCATCCCGAAATGGACGGGAAGTGTACGCGGAACGGCACGTGTCTCTACCTTACAACGGAATCGGAGAACAAGTTCGGCGAATCGGCCTCTATCTTCCTGAATGAAAGGATCACGGCGCAGCGTATCTCCGTGGGATAGTTTTATCATTAATAATCAAACCGTTTAAACCATTACATCATCATGAAAGAAAAAGACAATACCCCGTTGGTTGAAGTATTTGCCGGTTCTCCGTGGGAGGCCGAGCTTACGAAAGGATTACTGGAGAGTAACGGCATCGGATCGGTCGTGAAAGACGGCATTATGGGTACGCTTGCTCCTTACATCAGTACCGAAGTATCTGTCCTGGTGAGCGAAAGCGACTATGAGGCCGCCATGGAAGTGATTGAAGGCGGGAATAAGGAGAAAACGGATTCAAATCGTTAGGAATATGGCCCAGCAGTTTACACGAATCGCCGTAAAGATCGGAAGCCATGTACTTACCCGCCGGGACGGGACGCTGGATGTAACGCGCATGTCGGCCCTTACCGACCAGGTGGCTGAACTATACAAAAGCGGCGTGGAAGTCATCGTCATCTCGTCGGGAGCTGTTGCGTCCGGTCGCAGTGAGATAAAGACGCAGGGAAAGCTGGACGGTGTAGATCAGCGTCAGCTCTTTTCGGCAGTGGGGCAGGCCAAGCTCATCAATCGTTACTACGAGCTGTTCCGCGAACACGGAATACCCGTCGGGCAGGTGCTCACCACCAAGGAGAACTTCGGGACGCGGCGGCACTACCTCAACCAGAGGAACTGCATGTCGGTCATGCTGGACAACGGCGTCATCCCTATTGTAAACGAGAATGACACGGTGTCCGTGACGGAGCTTATGTTTACGGACAACGACGAGTTGTCGGGACTGATTGCCGCCATGATGGATGTGCAGGCGTTGATCATCCTCAGTAATGTCGACGGTATATACGATGGTCCGCCGTCGGAAGCGGGTTCGTCGGTAGTGCGTGAAGTTAAGCCCGGACGGGACTTGTCCGGTTATGTCCGGACATCGCGTTCCGGATTCGGCCGCGGGGGAATGATCACCAAGACGGCGATCGCCCGCAAGGTGGCCGACGAAGGGATCACGGTTATCATTGCTAACGGCAAGCGGGATAACATCCTGATCGATCTGCTGCACCGGCCGGATGAGACGCTGTTCACCCGCTTCATCCCTGCAAGGGTGGCCGCCTCGGGTGTAAAGAAGTGGGTGGCGCACAGTGAAGGCTTTGCCAAGGGGGAGATACATATCAATACGCATGCTACGGAGGTGATAAACTCGGATAAGGCGGTCAGCATCCTGCCCGTGGGGGTGACACGCATCGAGGGAGAGTTTGAGAA
>JAIRNG010000084.1 GCA_031258135.1 Mediterranea sp. (in: CFB group bacteria) | reverse complement strand
TAGAGCGGTTTTTGAAGAAATCCTGGAAATTATTTGTTATAAAACTTGCACGGTAGAAATAAAAGCTCTATTTTCGCGCTCATTAAACGTACGTTTAATGAGCATCCCCTGTTTGTCATCCTTTTTTCCATATGACCGGAAGCGTTTTACCTGAAAATAGCCAATCATACAACGGTCTGTCCATCAATAACAACGCTTGAAGTCTTTGTATATGTAATCAATTATTCCATCACAAAAAAACTTCTTTTCCCGTATTCAACCCGTGTAAAGAGGTATATTAACTGCCTTATTTTATAACACTAAAACAAATATAAAGTGAATACCGGATGCAACGGACACTGAAACCGCAGGCACGGGAATTGGTGTCGACAGGGAACACAACCGTTGCATTGAAGTACGTACTTAATCACTGTCTAAGTACGTACTTAAGCATTATCTAAGTACGTACTTAAGCATTGTCTAAGTACGTACTTAAGCGTTGTCTAAGTACGTACTTAATTAATCTTTATATATAACAGTAATATCAGGCGCTTCGCACCTTAGCCCGGATGGTATCTGAGCTTTAACTCCTAACGAGCGAAGCGAGTGATAACTCCTAACTACTGACTACTGAAAGTGGATATGAAAGACACCTTAATTGATATGATACTTCAACTCCTGACAACCCTCCAGATAAGAGATCAGCTCCTTTCGTACGGAGAGTTTCACAGGACGGGCCATTAAATCAACGGTCATATTTTCGTCCGGATCAATCACCCTGAAATACAACTCGGTATTCCCCGGCGATGCTTTAATCAGCTCAGTCAGTTCCGCAACCATCGCCTTATTCAAGTTCGGCAGAGAGACGGTTATCGTAAGTTTCTCTATCAGTTTCTCCTTCACATCAGGAAGCAATTCGATCGAAGTCACCTTTACTTCCATCTCGTCCTGCCTCCATTGCCTGGCCTGATACCTCGCCCTGATGAAAAGAAACATACCTTCATTGAGATAACCACTGAAGCTCACCCAGTCACTGCCAAAGAAAGCAAATTCCCACGAACCGGAAAAATCCTCGATACGGGCGAACCCATACGGATTACCGTTCTTCCCCATTCCACGGCGTACGGCCGTAACCATACCGCCAATCGTCAGTTCCTTTCCGGCCGGCACATTCAAATCGGACAACTCGGCAATCTTAGTGTTACAGGCATGATTGAGGACAATGGAATATTCGTCCAACGGATGAGCCGACAAATAGATGCCGATCAATTCCCTCTCCTTATTCAGGCGTTCCAGGTCACTCCAACGTTCTGCAGGATAAATCAAGGGAGTAGCAATATCAACCATATTCTCCCCGCCAAACAAGGAGTTGGCCACAGCGGTTTTATCCGCCTGATATTTATTGCCGTAACGCATCAGCACTTCAAGAAAGATTTCGCCCTTAAGATTCGGAGCAAAGAACTGCTCGCGTTTTATCTCCGGGAAACTGTCGAACCCTCCGGCCAGCGCCAGACTTTCCAGGTTCTTCTTGTTGCAGGTATTGATGTTGACACGCTGCACAAAGTCGAAGATACCCGTAAAAGGGCCATTCGCCTCACGCTCGCGGATAATACATTCCACCGCACTCTCGCCTACGCCTTTCACCGCTCCCAGGCCAAAACGGATATTACCTCCCTTATTCACCGTAAACTTCAAATTACTTTCGTTTACATCCGGGCCCAGAACTTCAATGCCCATGGCTTTACACTCGTCCATGAACTTTGTGATTTCAGTGATGTTTGAAATGTTCCGGCTCATCACCGCAGCCATATACTCAGCCGGATAATGCGCTTTCAGATAAGCCGTCTGATAGGCCACCCACGAATAGCATGTGGCATGCGATTTATTAAAGGCATAAGAAGCGAACTTTTCCCAATCGCCCCAGATTTTCTCAAGCACCTTCGGATTATGGCCATTCTGCCGCCCGCCCTCGATAAACTTGGGCTTCATCTGATCCAGCTTGTTGCGCAACTTCTTACCCATCGCTTTACGAAGGGCGTCAGACTCTCCACGGGTAAAATTACTCAGCAAACGGGACAAAAGCATGACCTGTTCCTGATATACGGTAATACCATACGTATCACTCAGGTACTGCTCCATGACCGGTATATCATATTCAATAGGTTCCCGCCCATGTTTCCGGTTAATAAAGTCCGGTATATAGTCCATCGGCCCCGGACGATAGAGCGCATTCATCGCGATAAGGTCCTCAAAAGTGGTTGGCTTCAACTCACGCAAGTATTTCTGCATCCCGACGGACTCAAACTGGAACGTACCTACGGTCTTACCTTCACTGTACAATTGATAAGTCAACCCGTCATCAATCGGAAACATATCAGGGTTCAATGATATTTCGCGACTCAAACGCACATTCTCCACAGCTTCCTTAATAACGGACAGGGTCTTCAATCCCAGGAAGTCCATCTTGACCAGACCGGTTTCTTCAATAACAGAACCTTCATACTGGGTCACCCGTATTTTTTCTCCGGTTTCCTTGTCATCGGCCGTACTTACAGGCACCCAATCCGTGATGTCATCCCGGCAAATAATGATCCCGCAGGCATGCACACCCGTACCGCGGACATTTCCTTCAAGTATCCTGGCATATTTTATGGTATCGCGTACCAGTTGGTCCGTAGACGCCTCAGCCATCTGCAATTCCCGGACATATTCAATAGCATTGTGCAGGTTAATCCTTCTATCCGGAATCCGGTCCGGTACCAGCTTGGCCAAACGTTCCGCTTCGGACAAAGGAAGCCTTTGCACACGCGCCACGTCCTTAATCGCCATTTTAGTGGCCATGGTGCTGTATGTGATGATATGCGCCACCTTTTCATGGCCATATTTATCTATTACCCATTTCAGAACCTCTCCACGGCCATCATCGTCAAAGTCAATATCAATATCGGGCAGGGAGATACGGTCAGGATTCAGGAAACGCTCAAACAGCAAATCATATTTGATCGGGTCAATCTGAGTAATACCCAAACAGTAAGCCACAGCAGACCCCGCCGCAGACCCACGTCCCGGCCCCACCGAAACACCCATACCACGGGCGGCCGCTATAAAGTCCTGCACGATAAGGAAGTAGCCCGGGAAACCCATGGTCTTCATGACATGAAGCTCAAAGACCAACCGTTCCCTGACCTCGTCGCTCAAAGGATCGCCATACCGGGTTTTAGCCTTGTCGAATGTCAACCTGGCCAGATAATCCCCTTCCAGTTTAATACGATACAGTTTCCCGTATCCACCCAGACTGTCAATCTTGGCTTTGGCCTCCGCTTCATCAAGCACCACATTTCCATTCTCGTCACGGGTAAACTCGTTGAAAAGCTCCTCTTCCGTAAATTTCCGCCTATACTCCTCTTCGGTGCCAAACTCTTCGGGAATAACGAAGACAGGCATGATCGGATCATGGTCTATCGAGTAAAATTCCACCTTATTACATATCTCTACCGTATTGGACAGGGCTTCGGGTACATCCGCAAAAAGGTCATTCATCTCTTCGCGGGTCTTCATCCACTCCTGTTTCGTGTAGTACATCCGGTTCGGGTCGTCCAGATCCCTGCCGGTGCTTAAACATATCAGACGGTCATGAGCTTCCGCATGTTCCTCATTCACAAAGTGAACGTCATTGGAACAAATCAGCTTTACGTCATATTTCCCGGCATACTCTATGAGACGCTTATTTACGGTTTGCTGCAAAGGATAGGTCTCATGGTTTGCATTGGACACCGTTGCACGATGAAGCTGAAGTTCAAGGTAGTAATCCTCTCCAAACAGATCCTTATACCATTGAATGGCCTCCTCAGCCTCCGCGAATTGCCCATTGATGATCCGCCTGGGAACCTCCCCGCCCAGGCAGGCCGAACAGACGATCAATCCTTCATGATATTTCTCCAGCTCCGCACGGTCGGTCCTGGGACGCGAGTAATACCCTTCCGTCCAAGCCCTCGACACTAATTTCAGGAGGTTATGATAGCCTGTCTTATTTTTTGCAAGAACAATCAGGTGATAACCGCTCTGGTCCGGTTTCCCCTCCTTCTTGTCCATCGAACGGCGGGCGACATACATCTCACAGCCGATGATCGGTTTAAACAAACGCCCTTCCGCCTCCTTCAGCCGCAGCCTGCACGCCTCGACAGCCGCCTCCCGGTCCTCAGCGGCTTCCTCGCCGCGTTCAAGAGCCGACAACTTATCCTTCAGGCTTTTTACCTCTCTGTTCGTATCGCCGTTCTTTTTAGAAATATAGTTATAAAACTCTTTTACGCCGAACATATTCCCATGGTCGGTCATGGCAATTCCCTTCATGCCGTTCTTCATCGCTTTGTCGACCAGGGCGCTTACGCTGGCCTGCCCGTCGAGCAGCGAATATTGAGTGTGAACATGTAAATGGACAAAATCTTGCATACGTTTAAATTTCTATCTATTCAATTTTCGTCCCTAAAATTATAATCTATGCCGGTACGAACAAAACCATTCATCAAAAAGTTATCAACATCACTCATTTCTGACACAATTACTTGTCAGATTTTTAAATTAACTCTATTTTTGCACGTAATTCTATCTCAATCAATGAAAACATGGGTCGACGGCTAAGATTAAAAAAAATACGAATACACCACGAAGGAACTTATATTTTAGTTGTAAGCCTCATTTTGTTGTTATTGGTAAACACGGTCGTCTATTACAGCTTTTCATGCAAAATCCCATTTTATATCATAGCATTGGTCAGCATCACGGGCTATCTCTTGCTGGGCAATTTTTTCCGTTGTCCGATACGCCTGTTCGGGCATGACACCGAAAAGATCGTTATTGCACCGGCTGACGGGAAAGTCGTCGCTATTGAGGAAGTTGATGAATACGAATACTTCCATGACCGCCGTTTACTCGTATCCATCTTTATGAGTCCGCTCAACGTGCATGCCAACTGGTATCCGGTAGACGGGGTGGTCAAGAGGGTTACCCACCAGAGCGGCAAATTCATGAAGGCATGGCTACCTAAAGCCAGTACGGAAAACGAGCGTTCCATGATTGTCATTGAAACGCCCGAAGGCGTCGAAGTGATGGCGCGGCAGATAGCAGGAGCAATGGCCAGACGCATTGTGACATACGCTGAAGCCGGAGAAGAATGTTTCATTGACGAACACATGGGATTCATTAAATTCGGTTCCCGCGTGGATGTTTACCTGCCTGTCGGGACAGAGGTATTTGTCAGATTGGGACAAGCCACAACCGGCAACCAAACCGTTATCGGAAAACTCAACTAATTAAACTTCATTCATAACTTATGGCAAATGCTATTACCCGCCATATTCCCAACACAGTCACTTGCCTGAACCTCTTTTCCGGGTGCATCGCATGTGTCATGGCTTTTGAAGCCAACTATATATGGGCCGCCTTCTTCATTATATTAAGCTCGGTATTCGATTTCTTCGACGGATTGCTTTCCCGTATGCTAAAAGCGTATTCGCCAATGGGCAAAGAGCTGGATTCCTTAGCCGATGATATCAGCTTTGGAGTTGCGCCGGCCCTGATCGTTTTTTCCCTGTTCAAAGAGGTGCATTATCCGGAATTTCTGACCGGCATTGCAGCGTATGTTCCATACGCCGCTTTCCTGATTGCAATCTTTTCGGCTTTACGATTGGCCAAGTTCAATATTGACGAGCGGCAAACCAGTTCTTTCATCGGTCTGCCGGTACCTGCCGGCGCGCTGTTCTGGGCCTCGCTGACCGTAGGTTCCCACGACTTCCTGACATCCCCGCACTTTAATGCCGTCTATTTAATACTACTCGTCATCCTGTTTTCCGGATTATTAGTGTCAGAGATTCCCATGTTTGCGCTTAAGTTCAGGAATCTCTCCTGGGCGGCCAATAAAATCGCGTTCATATTCCTTCTCGTCTGTATTCCATTGCTTGTGTTTCTACAGATCAGCGGATTTGCTGCGTGTATCGTCTGGTATATCCTTCTATCAGTATTTACCCATACTAAAGGCAAACAGTAATGTTCTCATTCTTAGGATTCATTTTCTTTTTCATCCTTATCGTTCTATTCTTCGGATTAACCATAATCAGCGGAATACTCAGGGCGCTGTTCGGTTTCGGGCGACGTCCTTCTTCGTCAACACGCCCGTCATCCGACGGATCGGGTCCTACGCATGAAAACAAAAAAGGGAATGTGCGGAACACTCCCAAGCGTAAAAAGTTATTTGAGGATAACGAAGGCGAATATGTAGAATTTGAGGAGGTTAAAAAAGACGGGGACGAGCCGTCGCTTCCCTGACCCGTCCCCATGTCCCGTTTCGTCTCAAAGCCATAACCGTGGGGGCCGCTTTGAAGAGACGCCCTCAGGAGTTATAGCTGATTCCCTGTTCATTCCGCAAATCTCACTCCTTCCAGTTTGTTCCATCCTCCGCGGGTGAAGTCAGGTATTTCCACCGGAGCGGAATGATTGTCCAGCGATATTTCCGTCAGGGGTATGAGGCTGCACCATTCGGCAAGGTCATACACATCCATATCCAGCGGCAAGCCTTTTTGCAAACAGTAGATAAGCCGGTAGTCCATGATAAAGTCCATGCCGCCGTGACCGCCAACCTCTTTCGCCTTTTCTTCGATATCTTTCGCTATCGGATGCTTATACTTCTGCATCAGGGCTTTTCTTACTTCGTCGGGAACAAACCTGTGGGCTGTCAGGTTTTCATGGTCGGCGGCGATGGCCGGGTCTATTTCGCCGGCATCCAGGGCATAGCCCTCCACCGGGTATTTGTTGGCAAAGCCTTTGGTTCCGGTCAGCTGGTACATCCGGTTGTAGGGACGGGGGGAATTGACGTTGTGCTCGATCAGGATAGACCTGCCGTTTTCCGTGGATATCAGCGTGGAGGTATGTTCTCCGTTGCGGAAGTCTTTGACATCCTCGCCCGTTGTTTTCCTGAGATGGTCTATGCTCGATATTTGCTTCGCATCTACAGACACCAGATAGTTTAACTTATCGCCGCGGTGTATGTTCATTGCCAGACAAACCGGGCCAAGCCCATGGGTGGGATACACATCGCCCCGGTGCGTCCGGTTATATTCCATGCGCCAATTGTTCCAGTATTTGTCCCAGTAAGGTTGCAGGCCGTGTATGTAGGCTCCCTCTCCGTGGACGATCTCGCCGAGCAGGCCTTGCCCGACCATGTTGAGTGTGGTCAGCTCAAAGAAATCATATATGCAGTTCTCCAATTGCATGCAGTGCTTGCGGGTCTGTTCCGAGGTGTTGACAAGCGCCCATATCTCGTCGAGCGTCATGGCTGCGGGAACTTCAATGGCTACATGCTTGCCGTCCTTCATGGCCTGGACGCCTATCGTCACGTGGGATTTCCAGTCGGTGGCCACGTAGATCAGGTCGACGTTGGGCAGGGCGGTCACTTTGCGCCAGACCGACGTGTCGCCATGAAATTCCTGCGCCTTGGGGAATCCCCGTTTGACAAGCATCCTGTTCACTTTCTCCGTGTTCTTCTGTTCCACATCGCATAAGGCAACGATTTCCACGCCTTGAATATGGGTCATACGCTCAACGGCGCCCGGGCCGCGCATGCCCAACCCGATAAACGCCACACGGACTACGGGCAAGGGGGCTGTTCGCAGTTGCAACACATCGGTTTGTCCGGCCGGACGTTCGGGTACAGGGGTTTTGATAACGGTCCGGGTGTTCGTGCACCCGATGAAACTCAAGGCGAAAAGGCCTGTGAGCATTAAAAGCTTTAATCTATTCATAGTCAATAATTTTTAGTTCACGTGCAAATATACAACTTTCTTATTAAATTGAAAATTGAGAATTGAGAATTGAAAATTACGATGCCGCGGGGGAGCTAAAAAGAGGAAAGGAGAAAAAAGAGATAATAGAGGAAGTAGACACGGATTACGCGGATAACACGGATAATAGAGTAAATTTAAAGATAACAGAATTTAAAAATTCGTGTTCATCCGTGTAATCCGTGTCAAAAACTTTATAAATCTGCGTAAATCCGCGTAAATCTGCGTTTCAAATCGTAAATCGTCTAATCGTAAATAGCCGCAGGCATCTGCGGCGTCCTCATCTTTCCCATCGCCTGTCCGTTTCGTTCCACACCGCCTGTTCGTCCGTTCTGGGCGGTGCATCCCGCGGTATGGGTATTCCGCAGTACGAACGTTCTCCTGTCCGGGGGTCGACGTGTTCGTACCGGTATGGGTTATGCGTTTTCTGTGCGGTCTCCTCCTGTTCCAGTTCCGCCAGAATTGCTTTGTGGGTGGCGGTTCCCTTCCGGGTGAAGTTGGCGAAATAGTTTTTGGCATCCCTTTCCGAGAGGATATGGTTTTCGTTTCCCATGACGATGACATGCCGGATGAATATGGCTGC
>JAIRNG010000046.1 GCA_031258135.1 Mediterranea sp. (in: CFB group bacteria) | reverse complement strand
GGAGTATTTTCTTCATAGGTATATATCATAAAGATAGGGTAAAGATAATCTTTAATCCTGATAACTGTTTTATTTACGATTGTTTTTTTGTCACAAGGATACTTTTGGAACTTTCCGCGTTGCGGAAAACGCCAACAGTTGACTTTTTTAATATTCCGCGCTGCGGAAAACGCCAACAGTCGACTTTTTTAATATTCCGCATAAATAACAAAATAGGGTATCTTGTTAAACAACTCAACTTCTGTGTTTAACAGAACAGGTGTCCGTGTTAAACAGCGCAGGTTGAGTTGTTTAACAAGAAATCGGTCGTGTTGCATGCCGTAAACCTGATTTTGGTTGACTGTTTTCATCTTATCCCTATCGTAAGTTGACTTATTTAACCCTTAAAACGATATCCGGTTGACTGTTTTTCGTTTTTATCACGAAAACCGGTTGACTTCTCAACCTCATTCTGAGCCTTCTATGGCATATCGGGCGTCTATCAGACAAAGATTCCTGATATAGCCAGCATACCAAAAGGATTGTTATTTGGCGTTTTATTGATTAATTTGCTGCAATAATTCACGCTTTTTTAATCATTGTGATAATGCCGAAAGAACACTGAAAGCGTAACTTGGATTAAAAACTTCCCACCTATGCCCCATCGCTCATTGAAACAATGCAAAAAGTTGAAAATTACAAAAAGCTGATTTTGGTATGTTACACAATACCCGCTACCGTCATATTGGCAATCCTTATCAAATCAGTTGTCCTGATTTTCATCTGCAAGCCCCGCTGTCCGGCGCTAACAAATATATGTTCGTGGAACGAGCATGTTTCGTGAATATAAGTCGGAAACTGTTTTTTCATCCCGATGGGAGAACATCCTCCCCTGATGTAGCCGGTTAACGGTAAAAGGGCTTGTAGCGGGATCAGGTCACAATTCTTATTCCCCGAAACTTTCGCGGATTTCTTCAAATCCAATTCAACATTACCCGGAATGACGCAGACAAAATAACCGGTTTTATCCCCCTTCAGGACAAGTGTTTTAAACACCTGTTCAATCGGTTCGTTCAAGGAGGTTGCCACATGCAGTGCACTCAAATCATTCTCATCAAACACGTAAGGGATGAGAACGTATTCAATCTTTGCCCGTTCTAACAAGCGAACCGTATTCGTTTTGTCGATTTTCATGATCTCTTATTCATAAACAGGCTGCTCAATCCGGTAATGCACTTCCTGAACTCCATAGAAAAGTTTTCGCCTTCTTTGATTACCATAAAATTGTTTTTGGGTCAAAGATACACAAATACCAGCCTTTACTCTATATATTCCTGTTGTTCCTTCCAAAAACGACTATACACTCCATCAGCCTTACATAATACATCATGCGTACCTGTCTCTACAACTTGCCCATCACTGAGGACTACTATTACATCTGCATTTTTGATCGTACTTAATCTGTGGGCAATAACGACAACTGTCTTTCCTTGCCTGACCAGATCAGTGAGCGTCTGTTTTACATAACGTTCAGCGATAGAATCCAAAGAAGATGTCGCCTCATCAAATATAAGAATTTCCGGTTCTCTATATAAAGCGCGGGCAATGGCAATCCGTTGCCGTTCGCCACCCGACAGCGATGCTCCATATTCACCGATATACGTCATATACCCTTTCGGCAATTTTTCGATAAACCCGGTCAGCCCGAGTTGTTCAACAAGCGCCATAATCCGTTTCATGTCGGGTTGCAAATCGCCCAAGGCGATATTATCAACAACCGATCCGGCAAACAGTTCTATTTGTTGCGGCACAGTCCCGATACGCTTACGCAAACTTTCATTCGTGATCCGGGCTACATCGTAATTGCCTATCTTTACCCGTCCGGATTCTACCGGATAAATATGTTGCAAGATGGATACCAGCGTAGTTTTACCCGAACCGCTCCCTCCGACCACAGCCGTAATCTTTCCCTTGGCGATCCGCACATTAAGCGAATGGAAAACCTCTTTGTGGGCGCCATAGCGGAAATTCACTTCCTCGAAGGTGATATCGCCAATCATATCCGGTTCCAGTTCCAACTTCTGCGAATCATCCTCTTCCCTTTCGAGATCCATAATCTGGAACAGCCGGTCGGAGGCGATCAATGCATCCTGGACATTCTGATTGGTGGTGACTAATGAACCTACCGGCCCCAGTACATAACCGATAAGGGAATAGAAAACGATCAGCGCACCCGGAGTCAGTTCCTGGTCGATAACAAGCGTACTACCCACCCATAAAACAGCAATGGTCATTCCGGTAGAAACAAACTGGATTCCGCCTTCCGCCATTATATAGCCATAAATACTGTGATATATGTTCCGCAAAAGATGCACGAAGCGCGATTCGGTTTTCAGGCTGGCATATTCCTCGACGCCAAAACGCTTGATAGTAGAAATGGCATGGATGGATTCGACCAACTGTGATTCAAGATCGGCAGCGCTTTCCATAATCCCCCGTTGATATTTACGGTTCAGGCGATTGAAGAACCAATATATGATAATAAATAAAGGTATGGAAAACAGCGTGACCAGCGTCAACTCCCACGAATAGACAAACATCAGGCAGAAAGAGAAAAAGAGGATCATCGTGTTCACGACCAGGTCAAGGGACACATTATTAATGAAGTCGCGGATTTTCACAGCATCATTCACGCGCGAGATGATCTCTCCTACCCGCATCGTATCGAAGAATTGTTGCGGCAGGGTCAACAAGTGCTTATAATACCCCAGAATCAAAGCCGCATCTATCCGTTGCCCTGTTTTCAGCGCCAGGATGCTCTTCATTGAACCGATAAATGTACGCAGCAACAGGATGATAATCATAATGACGCCCATCAGGTTCAGGAGGTTCACATTCTTATCGACCAGCACATAATCCGTAATCTTACCTGCATAAACAGAGGTCGACAAGCCCAGAACGCTGAACACCAATGCTCCGAACAGCGCCTGGAGCATCATGCTTTTATTGGGCATAAGCAGCGAAAGAAACCTGGAAAAGTTACTTTTCTTCATGTTTCCTTTCCTGAAGGTCACTCCGGGTTCCAGTATCACCAACACGCCGCTCCACTCCCGTTCAAAATCTTCGTTGCTTTTTTTATGTATGCGTCCATCAACAGGATCCATGCAAGTGATCTGCTTCTCCGTGGCCTTGTAGACCACAACGAAATGGTGCAGCCCATCTTTCAACACCATGTGTGCAATGGAAGGTTGCGGAACAATGGTATGCAAGGCCTCGTAGCATGCTTTTACTCCTTTGGCGGCAAAGCCCAATTTGCCTGCCGCTTCAATCATTCCCTGAACGTTTGTTCCTTTGCGGTCCGTAAAAGCATATTGCCTGATCCGGGATACCGGAAAGAACAGCCCATAATGCGCACAGACCGAAGCTAAGCAAGCGGCGCCACAGTCCGTGATATCATGCTGTTTGATTTTAATCCTTTTCTTGTGATTCATTTAACTGCTTAGCTTTTACCGGCCGCAAGTCCCTCCCCATAGCGCGCCGGATTCACCCAATCGTCCAGCCGCTGGTAAAGAAGGTCGAACAGCGACTTGCGGGTTATCATAAAACGGACACTGACTGTCATTCCCTTTTTCAGTTTACCTTTCCTGCCGTTCTTCAGCTTCAAGTGATCCCTCTCCATGTCGCACTTTACCTTATAATAAGCGTTCCCTTGGGAGCCGGTCAGAAAATCGGAAGAGATCTCCCTGACCTTCCCGCCGACAGTTCCCCATTCATTGTAATTAAAAGAACTGACCTGCACATTCACAGGCATACCCACATCGATATACCCGATATTCCGTGGTGAAACATAAACTTCAAAACACAGCGTGGAATCCGGACTGACTACGGCAAGCAGCTGACCCGCCTGTATGCTGCTCCCCCGATATATCCCGGAGAACTGATCGACGGTTCCGCTCACAGGGCTTTGCACGACATACAGGTCCTTGTCTTTCACCTCCTGCCTGAGCGAAGAATTCATTTCATTCCTGGAGTTCCGGCAGGCGTTCAGGTCGGTTTGCCAGGAGCTAAGCTGGCTTTCGGTAAAAGAAGTCAGTTCGTTTTTCCGGCTTTCGTATTGATAGTAATACCTGTCATACTCATCTTCGGATATCACTTTCTTTTCAAACAGGGATCTGTTCCTGTCATATTCTCTTTCCGCCTGAGCTACGGAAGTACTGAGTTCCGCACGGCGCTTCATATAATAGGCGTATTGCTGCCGGCGGACAGGAGAAGAAAAAACCGGAGGTTTCCGTCCTTTTGCCAGATAATTCAAATCGGCCAGGTGTGATTCATAATCGGCCAGGCGGTTTGACTGATAAGCTATCTTATAGTCCGGATGACTTGCCCTGAATGTTAAGATGACATCTCCTTTATTCACCGCAGCCCCTTCACGGATATACACCGAGTCCACCAATTCCGTTACGGGAGCCTTAATCTCGGTTTTCTCCGCAACGGGGCGAATAACGCCGCTACCCTGAACGGAAATATCTACATAAATAAACGGGAGTGAAATTAAAGCCGCCAAAACAGCGATCAACACCACCCAATAGATTCGTTGGGAATGTGTGGTTTGCCGATAGGTATAAGACTCGACACTATTTTCCAACCATTCGGGCGGTAATAAGTACATGTATCAGGAGTCAGGAGTTAGCGCTTCGCGCAGGAGTTAAAGGAGTTAGCACTCGCTACGCTCGTTAGGAGTTAAAGCTCAAATACCATCTGAGCTAAGGCGCGAAGCGCTAACTCCTGACTCCTAACGAGCGTAGCGAGTGCTAACTCCTGCGCGAAGCGCTAACCTTTTATCTTTCAACCACTACTAAAGCAATTTTTCCACCCTCGGCCACAACCATGGCTATACATCTTTTACCACCATAAACGTTTGTCGCTTCTTCTCTGGATAATTCCTGCATCATCACTTTCTTCTTTGAACTTTTCATAATCGTTATTTTTTTAATTTGTGAATACTGTCTTTTTTAAAAATAATAGCAAAGTTACAGCATACGCATCGAAAAGAATGTTATCATGATGTTATCAATTATCAGCAGATTGTTATTATATTTGTGCTGCAAACAACTTAGTAGAATGAAAGAAACACGAATAAAGCTATTTACGGTTATCGGTCTGGTAACCGTCGTATTGTTGCAAGCGTCATGGTTATACAATACGTATAACCTTATTAAAGGAAACATTGAAGAAAAAAATTCCATTCTGATACTCAATGCCACGGAAAGGGAGTTGTTCTCCCGGTTCGCCCTGATCGCCACTTATATTCCTGTCGGCACCCTATTAAGTTTGAATGAAATACCCATGACCGGCGAATATACTGCAAAAGCCCAGTATCTCAGAGACATACAGGAAGCGCTTCTCGGCTATGGCTCCAGCATATCGTTGACAGACCTCGATTCCATCTATTCCGGACTATTAAAAGAAGAGGGCATAAAAACCAGAAGCGTTATCCGCATCGTTACCGGAAACGACTCTGTCATTGAAAGCAGTAAAGATTTAAATCTCCCCTGGTTCGGGACCATCGAGACAAGAAAACTTCCCATCCGGGCCGACAATTCCCAATTCATCGAAGCCGTTCTCATCAATCCCTACCGGATCATTTTCCAACAAATGGGCATACTGCTTATCGCCACCGTCATTATGGCGATCTTTGTGGTGACCTGTATCACTTATCAGATACAGATCATCATGAAGCAAAACAGGATCGCCCGGATACGGGAAGACTTCTCCAACGCCATGATCCATGACATGAAAAGCCCGATCACTTCCATTATCATGAGCAACCGCATACTTCAGTGCGGCGGACTGAAAAACGACCGGGAAAGAACCGATAAACATTTCGGCATCATACACGACGAGAGCCAGCACCTGCTGGCCCTGACCAACAAAGTACTGACCATCGCCCGGTTGGAGCAAGATAAAATAGAAATCATCAGGCAAGCCATCGAGATACGCCCGGTCATCGAAGACCTGATTGAAAAGTTCGAAGCCAAAGCCACCAAATCCGTCACATTCGTCACGCAGTATGAAACCGAAACGGTCTATGCCGAATATGAATACCTGAAAGAAGCCATAAGCAACCTGATCGACAACGCAATCAAATATTCCAACGAGAGCGTGGAAATCAGGATCACCTGCACGCAAGAGAAGAAACAGACCGTTATCAAAATCAGGGACAACGGTTTCGGCATCGATATCAAAGACCAGACTAAGATATTTGAAAAGTTCGAAAGGGCCGGAGCTTTGAGAAAAAGCCGCAAGGGAGGAGTTACCGGCTTCGGACTGGGACTTAACTACGTTCAACGCGTGATCAGGGCGCATGGCGGAGAGGTATATCTCGACAGTGTGAAAGACCGGTTTACGGAATTTACAATAAACATACCTGTTTTAATTGAAGAGACATGATAAAACTATTAGTGGTAGAGGATGACGAGAACCTGAGATACGTCATAGAAGACGGGCTGCAACTCGTCATTGGCGGCTATGAGGTGCTGACCGCCGACAACGGGAAAGACGGGATCAGGATGTGGAAAGAACATCGTCCGGACGTCATACTGACAGATGTGGAAATGCCCAAAATGAACGGATTCGAAATGGTAGGACACATCAGGGAGAGAGACCGGGAAACCCCTATCCTGTTCATTTCAGGATGCAAAACTTCTGTGGATGTCACGACGGGCTATAAACTCGGCGCAAACAACTACATTAAAAAACCTTTCGGCCCGGAAGAGCTTCACGCACATATCCAGGCATTAATCAGGATGAAGAACGACACCCGCATGAAGAATGAAAACAACCTGCGGAAGATAGGTAATTTCATTCTCGACGCCGAACATGGCATGTTGAAGCTCGAAGCCTCGAAAACAATCTCGCTGACCGGCCGTGAAGCGCAAATACTGCAAGAACTTTGCATCAACAAGGGCGAAGTGGTAAAGCGGACGATATTGCTGGAGAAATACTGGGACGTCAAAGGCGGAAACAATTTCTACGCTTCGAGAAGCCTTGACGTCATGATCAACAAACTGAGGAAAAAGCTGCAGGACGACCCCGACGTAAAGATACAGGTCGTGAAAGGAATAGGGATCATGCTGGTAGACCATCCCGCCGGAAAGAAAACCTAAAGGCGACGGCGCGTCTTTGGATATATAAAGGACACGGATTACGCTGAACTACACGGATTTTCCGAAACACAAAACCATGCATAGTTTAGTACAATGATACTGACGAGAAGCAAAACTATGCATAGTTTAGTACAATGATACTGACGAGAAGGAAAACTATGCATGGTTTAGTACAATGATACTGACGAGAAGGAAAACAATGCATAGTTTAGTACAATGATACTGACGAGAAGGAAAACAATGCATGGTTTAGTACAATGATACTGACGAGAAGGAAAACTATGCATAGTTTAGTACAATGATACTGACGAGAAGGAAAACTATGCAT
>JAIRNG010000099.1 GCA_031258135.1 Mediterranea sp. (in: CFB group bacteria) | reverse complement strand
GCATCGCCAAAATTTAAGTTCAGGGACTTTGGGGCCTCTCTGTTCATTTACCGGCCTTTCTGATTTTTGCAGGCAGCTATGTCCCTCTTAACCGAATTGCCTTTTTTTCTTTTTTCGGGTAGTTATTATTATATATATTATATATTATATATAGGCTGGACTTTCGGCTTGACATCGTTTTTCTTTTTGCAGGCAGCTTTTTGAAATTTGCAGGCAGCTTTTTGAAATCTGCAGGCAGCTTTTTAGATTTTGCAGGCAGCTTTTTAGATTTTGCAGGCAGCTTTTTCTTTACCTGTATTCTGTTTACCTGTTTTTCGTTATCACACGTTTTTTGTTGTCACATTTATTTCCTTTCATACTAAGTTCTCTCGCGTGTACTATTCTATGGGGAATAAAAATCGAATGTAATAAAAATATGATGAAAACGGGGATGCTCATTAAACGTTCGTTTAATGAGCGTAAAAATATAGCTTTTATTCACTCCGTGCAAATTTTACGGCGATTAATTCTCAGAATTTCTTCAAAACCGCTCCAAATGGGCGTTTCAGGTTAGTTCTTTCATTATAAAAAGCGACTTTTTTGAGGGTAAAACAGGACGCCCGATCTGTCCCTGAAAGTTGTGTCATTAAACGAACGTTTAATGACACAACTTTTGTGTTATGGGTTCTTTTTATACGTCTGTACCGTGGGGTCTTAAGTGCAATTATTCCTCCTTTGATGGGATAAATATATAGTAGTTTTAGTTAATTCTTATTTTAAAACCAATTTTATGAAAAAAAGAGTATTCGTGTTGCTGTCGTGCTTGTTTATGAGCATTGGACTGCTGACGGCTCAGACATCCGGAGTGCAGGGAATCGTGATTTCCGCCGAAGATGGAGAGCCGGTGATCGGGGCCTCGGTATTGGTGAAGGGTACCACTGTCGGTGCCGTTACGGATATCGACGGTAAGTTTACAATTACAAACCTGCCTGCCGCAGCCAAAACCTTGCAGGTATCGTTTGTAGGTATGCTGACTTCTGAAGCCGCTATCAGACCGGGCATCCTTAAAATCGAGTTGAAGCCGGATGCCGGGCTGCTGGACGAAGTGGTCATCACAGGTTACGGCAATGTCAAAAAGTCGGCTTACGCCGGTTCGGCCTCTACGGTGAGGGCCGACAGGATAAAGGATATTCCTGTCGTTTCGTTTACCGACATGCTTCAGGGAAACGCGTCGGGGGTGCAGTTCAGCGCATCTTCGGGGCAGCCGGGTTCAGCAAGTTCCATCAACATACGCGGTATGGGGTCTATGAACGCCAGCACTCAGCCGCTTTATGTGATTGACGGCGTGCCGGTACGTTCCGGTAACATCGACGAGGTAGGGTCGGATGCCGGTCTGGACGTCATGTCCACCATCGCCCCTTCGGACATCGAGAACATCAGTATCATCAAGGATGCCGCCGCCGCTTCCCTCTATGGTTCGCGCGCCGCCAACGGCGTAGTCATCATCACCACGAAGAAGGGTAGATCGGGAAAGCCGGTCATCTCGCTGAAAGCCGATTGGGGAAGTTCCGACTTCGCCATGCAGTATCGCCCCGTAATGGGCGGTGCGGAACGTCGCGAATACATATACAATGCGCTGTACAGGGGTCAAATACGCGATGGTGAAACAGAAGCGGATGCCAGGGCGTATGCAGATGAGGAAGTGGAAGTGTATGCCCCGGTGCCCTGGTGCGGTTATGTGGATTGGGACGCCCTGCTATTCCAGAAAGGGAATCATCAGACCTACGAGGCGTCCATCAGCGGTGGAACGGAGAAATTCAAGTACTTCTCCTCCTTAGCCTATCTGAATCAGGAGGGCGTTACCGTCAACTCCGCCCTGGAGCGCATCAGCGCACGCCTCAATGTGGACTATAACGCTACGGACAAGCTGAAACTGGGAGCCAATCTCCTGTTCTCCAATGTCAACCAGGATGTGTACAGCGAAGGAACATCCTATACCTCTCCGTTTTATTCCACACGGAACTGCGTAGTGCCGTCCGACGCTGTCTATAATGAAGACGGCACCTGGGACCGCGAGTTCATCCGCAACAGCGACCGCAACCCGTTGTTGGCAGCTACGTACGATTATAACCGTCAATACGTCAACCGATCGTTCAATACACTCTATGCGGAATATGAATTTATTAAAGACCTGAAGTTCAAGACGACGCTCAGTTACGACTATACCGTGGTAAAAGGAAACGACTGGTCGGATTCGCGCACATCGAACGGCGACGATTACAACGGCTCTATGAGCAAGACCTACCGCGAATACAAAAAGATGGTATGGGCCAACCAGTTGGGCTATGCGACGACAATAGCCGACAATCATCACCTGGACGTTCTGGCAGGCTTTGAAACAGACGACCAATATACCGATTACCTGTCGGGCAGCGCCAGCAACTTCGCCACTGCCGGCAAAAATGCCATCAGCAACGGTATGACTACCGAGTCGGTGGGCGGATCAAACAGCAACCAACGCATCGTCTCTTACCTGAGCCGCGTGAATTACGACTATGCAGGGAAGTATTTCCTGGGTGGGAGTTACCGTGTGGACGGAAGCTCACGCCTGCACAGGGATAACCGTTGGGGTAGCTTCTGGTCGTTGTCCGGCGCATGGCGTATGATCGAGGAACCTTTCATGGAACCCGCGAAAGGCTGGCTGTCGGACTTGAAGCTACGCGCCTCTTACGGTGCGAACGGCACGCTTCCTTCCGATTCTTACGGATATATGGGATTGAGCAGTCTGACCAGCGGATACATGGACCAGCCGGGCATCATCCCCTCGCAGATAACCAACAATGACCTGAAGTGGGAGACCAACTACAACCTGAACCTGGGACTTGATTTCGGACTGTGGAACCGCATCAACGTGTCGCTGGAATATTACATCCGCACCACCAAGAACCTGCTGATGGACCGGCCCATCTCCATGACCACGGGGTTCAGCAGTTACCTGATGAACATCGGCGAAATGCAAAACCGCGGCGTGGAACTGGAGATCAACAGCGAGAATGTCAAGACCAAAGATTTCTCATGGAGAACAGGATTAAACATCTCCCATAACCGGAACGAAATAGTGACGCTGGACGGAACACAGACCGAAATCATCAGCGGCAGCCAGATACGGAAGGTAGGAAAGTCCTACCGCACGTTCTACATGATAGAGTTTGCCGGTATCAATCCGGAAACCGGAGCGCCGCAATTCTACAAGAATGATGTGGACGAAAACGGAAACTACAACAAGGAGATCACCGAGAAAAACAGCGAGGCCAAAGCCATTGCATTGGATAAACATGCCGAGCCGACCCTTATCGGCGGACTTTCCAACAGCCTGACTTATAAATGGTTTGACCTGAACATCCTGTTTTCCTGCCAGTTCGGCGGATATTCCTACGACAACTGGGCACAGAAGACGGAACACGGCGGTTATGACCTCGAAGCCAACATCCCCATCTACTACCGCGACAGTTGGAAGAATCCGGGCGACGTGACAAACTACGAAGTGTTTATCGAAGACCCTAACGTGGGCATGCACAGCGTCACCACCACCCGCCGCCTGCACAGTTCCGACTTTATCCGCCTGAAAACCCTGAACTTCGGTTTCACACTCCCGCAGACGTGGACGCGCAAGGCGGGCATCGACAAGGTGCGCCTGTTTGCCTCGGCCAACAACCTGTGGACGTGGGCGGCTTACGATTATTATGATCCGGAAGCCGTGAGCGCCGGTACGGCCATCTGGGGAACTCCTCCCCTGAAAACCGTGACATTCGGCCTGAACATGAATTTCTAACCCATAAAAGTATGACATTATGAAAGTTTTAAACTATATCCTTATCTGCGGCCTGTCCCTCTTTACCGCCTCCTGTGGCAACGACTGGCTGGACGGGGAACCCTCCACTTCCATCAACAATGACGAGGGACTCAAACTGATAAACGAGATCGGATACGCGCTGAACGGCGTGTACAACACTATGCAGAATGCTTACGCCTATTCGGGCCGTCTGGTGTATTACGGCGACGTGACCGGCGACGACATGCAAGCCGTAAGCGCAACGAAACGCACAGGTTCCTATTACCTGTTCAGCTACACCAAAGACAATGCGCCGAGCACGCACTGGTCTTATCTGTACAACATCATCAACCAGTGCAACATCATCCTGGCGAACGTGGATCAGATAGACGTGATAGCGGCGGACGAAGCCAAACGCAACGACTACAAGGGACAGGCGCTTGCCCTGCGCGGCATGGCGCTGTTCGACCTGACCCGCATCTTCGGCTATCCGTACCGGAAGGACAATGGGGCATCCCTGGGCGTACCCGTTGTAACGGAAGTATTGACCATCCTGGACAAACCGGCGCGCAACACTGTAGCCGAGTGCTATACGCAGATCATTGCAGACCTTGAAGCCGGAACAGGCCTGCTGGGCGAAGACTTCAATAAAGGAAAGATCAACAAATGGTCGGCTCTGACACTCCTCAGCCGCGTATACCTGTACAAGGGCGACAACACGAAAGCGCTGGAAAAGGCGGAAGCCGCCATCAGCGGAGCGGAAGGAAAGAAGTACAAGCTCTGGACCAACGCGGAGTATCCCACCGCCTGGAGCAACGACGCTTCATCATCCATACCGGGCGAAGTGTTGTTTGAGATCGTCAACACAAACACAGACGGCGCGGGCAAGGAAAGCATGGGCTATCTGAGCTCGTACAACGGCTATGACGACCTGTGCATCACCTCCTCTTTCTATGCGCTGTTGCGGGAAGACCCGAACGACATTCGCCTCAAACTGCTGAGCTTCGACGGCAAAAAATATGCGTATGTATTCAAGTATCAGCCGCAAGGAGGAGAAATCATTGAGGATGCCAACATTCCGCTGATCCGTTTGTCCGAAGCCTACCTGAACGCCGCCGAAGCAGCGCAGAAATCAGGTAATAACGACAAAGCGGTGAAGTATCTCGACCCCATCGTGAAACGCGCCAACCCCCAGAATACGGTGGCAGGCGAACAGCTCACGACGGAACGCATCCTGACTGAACGCCGCAAAGAACTGGTGGACGAAGGCCACCGCATGTACGATGCTTTGCGTGACGGCGGTAAAGCGCACCGCTATGACGTGGCGAACAGCAACATCGGCAGTACCAAACATCTCACCGGCTCTTACCAGAAAGAATACGACTGGAACTGGTACAAGACCATACTCCCCATTCCCAAGGCGGAGATGGATGCCAATCCCAATCTGAAGCAGAATCCGGAATATTGACGCCGCAGACGCCTGCGGCTATTGACGATTAGTAAATTGAAAATTGAAAATTGAAAATTGAAAATTTCCCTGCGGCGTAAAGGTTGAAACGCGGATTAACGCTGATTTCCGCAGATTATAATTATAAAATTAAAAATCCGTGTCATCCGTGAAATCCGTGTCTAAATATATATCTAAGGACACGGATCACACGGATTTTAAGTAGAGACGCATCTGATATATAAAAAATCCCGATAAGATGTCTCAGACAAACTTATCGGGATTTCACATTTGAAATCTTCTGTCTCTACGTCATTAATCCCGTGCGGGAGTCGTATATCTGGCGTTCAGTCCGTCAATGATTTCCTGAGTAATGTTGTAGATCGGATCGGCATACAACAGATTGTCGAATCCTGTTTTACTGATGATCATGCCGTATCCCTTCGTTTTATTATACTCCTTCAGGAAAGAGTTGATAGAATCACGCAGGATCATGTTGTTTTTGTTTTGTTCCTTAGCCAGCTCGTCAGTCAAACGGCTTTGTAACGTTTGCAGGTCCTGTTGTTTCTTGGTGATGCGGGCATACTCCTGTTGCGCTCTTTCCGGGCTGACAAAAGCGTTTGTTTCATATTTACGCTGGAACTCCTGGGCTTCTTTTTCCAGTTCACGACCTTTTTGGGTCAGTGTAGCGCGAACGTTTTCTTCTCTCTTGATCATTTCTTCGTTCACATCGTTCCAGAAATTGTATTTCAGGAGTAGCGTATCGATCTCAACAAACGCTATCTTCATGTTCGTCGTACCTGAGGCTTCGCCCGTAGCGCCGGCTGGAGTCGACTGGCCGGAATTGCCCGTACATTGCGCAAACATAAATATAACCATGACGGCTACCACTCCGTTTACGAGGTAGTTTAATCTCTTCATAAAGGTATTCATATTAGTTTTTTTAGTTGATTAATTCAAGTTGTCGTCTGCCATCTGTCCCGCATCGAATGTCATGCGGCGTTTCTGTCTGGCTTCCCTGTCCTGCGACTGTACGCATCCGATGCCCCTTTCCCTCATGGCTTTACTTCCGCCGATATGCGTGTCGGGGAACGTCCCGCCGCGTACGAACAGTATCTTTACCGCTAATAAAATGATGCAAACAGCAATAATTAATAAAGAAGTCAGTAATGTAACGAGCATTTCTATTATTTTTGTGGATGCAAATATAGACTTTTGTGCGGATTAAAAAAAGAAATAACATGGAAAAGAATGATTTAAAGCCGGCCGGCGTATTTCACTATTTTGAAGAAATAAGCAAAATTCCGAGACCGTCCGGAAAAGAAGAGAAAATAATAGCCTACCTGAAAGCGTTTGGCGAACAGCACGACCTGGAGACTAAGGTCGATGAGGCCGGTAATGTCCTCATAAAAAAGCCGGCTACTCCGGGCAGGGAAAATCTGAAAACCGTTATTTTGCAGTCACATGTGGACATGGTTTGCGAGAAGGATAGCAACGTGCGGCATGATTTTCTGAAAGACCCGATAGAGATTGTGATCGATGGCGATTGGATGAAGGCAAAGGGCACTACGCTCGGCGCGGATAATGGTATCGGTGTCGCCACCGGATTGGCCGTTCTGGCTGCGGATGATATAGAGCATGGGCCTGTCGAATGTCTGTTTACGGTTGATGAGGAGACCGGACTGACCGGCGCTTTTGCGTTGAAACCGGGATTCATGAATGGTGATATTCTGTTGAACCTGGATTCGGAAGATGAGGGAGAGATTTTCATCGGATGCGCCGGTGGTATGGACTCTGTGGCCGAATTTACATATAAAGAGGTGGATGTTCCCGGCGGTTACTTCTTTTTTCGTGTCGGTGTAAAGGGGCTATGTGGCGGTCATTCCGGCGGTGATATTCACCTGGGACTGGGCAATGCAAATAAAATATTGAACCGCTTTTTAAGCCGGACGGCAAAGAAACACGATATGTATCTGTGCGAAATAAGTGGCGGCAATCTTCGGAATGCTATTCCCCGCGAAGCGTATGCCGTATGCGCCGTTCCTTCCGGAGCCAAAGAATCTATTCGCATCGACCTGAATATTTTCGCTGCCGATATGGAAAATGAGCTTGGCAAGATCGAGCCTTATATGACGTTTACGCTGGAATCCGAAGCCGCTCGCGCCAAAGCCATAGACCGGGACACAACGGCCCGTTTGCTGAAAACGCTCTATGCCATTCCTCATGGCGTATATGCGATGAGCCACGACATACCGGGGTTGGTGGAAACATCGAACAACTTGGCTTCCGTTAAGATGAAAGAAGGGAATGTGATCAGGATTGAAACCAGTCAACGCAGCTCCGTTCTTTCGTCGCGCAACGATATGGCGAACACGGTTCGCGCAGCGATGGAATTGGGTGGAGCGAAAGTCTCTTTTGGGAACGGCTATCCGGGCTGGAAGCCCAATCCGGATTCGGAGATACTGAAAATTGCCGGAGCTTCCTACAGAAAACTGTTTGGAACGGATGCGAAGGTGAAAGCCATTCATGCCGGCCTGGAGTGCGGGTTGTTCTTGGATAAATATCCTGCATTGGATATGATCTCTTTCGGACCGACATTGCAAGGCGTACACTCACCCGACGAAAGAATGCTTATTCC
>JAIRNG010000092.1 GCA_031258135.1 Mediterranea sp. (in: CFB group bacteria) | reverse complement strand
TATGATATTTATTCCCCCCGAATATTTATGTTATAAAACATATAAGGAATTTGGCGTGCTTTTAAAATAGTTAATACTTTTGACGCGTTTATCACAACACATAAACATACAAATATGCTGTTTATCGCATAATAAATGTAGGTGTTGGTCGTTAGGCAGCAGGTAATTTATATTTTAAAAAAATAATATGTTCTCTACCGAAGTAAAATATGAGTTAGTTTTTGGATTAGAATTAATTAACGCGCAAGTGTTGGTTAATTCCGATTATTTATTAAAGAGAGAGAGAGACTTATGTTATAGAGAGATCCTTATATTATTATGTACGCGCTTCGCTTTATATAATAATATATTTCATATTTTCATACAAAGGAAGAACCGGATTTTACACAAAGGAATCCAAGTCTTTTTTCCAGCATTTCCCAATTATTTTCCTGCACTTTTTATATCCGTTTCCCCAAAGAAACGGAACGCATTTTCATGTCTTCTACTGCCGTATCCATACCCGGCAATTTCATACGCCCCCAGTCAGGAAAAACTTTTACTTAACAGCAGATATAATATAGTGAACAATAGAGTATTTCTTTAATTAAACACAATGATCAAATGAGAAAGAAGTTAATATTAGAAAAGTGGAGCGCATGGCGTAAAACAGTATGTTTGCTATGCCTCTTTAGTTGCTGCTCACTGGTTGCCGTAGCGCAACAAAATGTCAGCGGCATGGTAAACGATCCCGACGGAGAGCCGTTGGCCGGAGTGAGTATTTCAATCAGGGGCACTACTACAGGCGTCATTACGGATGCTGACGGCAGGTATTCCATTACGGCGCCCTCGGCGGCGAGCGTGCTGGTATTTACGTATATCGGATACGCTACGCAGGAAGTGACGGTCGGAAACAACCGTGTAATCGACATCACGCTAATCGAAACGAACATCAATCTGGACGAAGTGGTGGTCGTCGCCTACGGTTCGCAGAAGAAACGCGATTTGACAGGCTCCATTACATCTATTTCGGCCAGTCAGGTGAAGATTCAGCAGGTATCTACCGCTTCCCGTGCGCTGGAAGGACTGAGCACAGGCGTGCAGTTTGCCAACCTGTCCGGCCAGCCGGGATCGGAAACGACGATACAGGTGAGAGGACTCGGCAGCATTACGGGCGGTACAGGCCCGCTGGTGGTGGTGGACGGAATCGCCACCAGCTTTAGTGTCAATTCGATCAATCCGAACGATATCGAATCGATCGTTGTCTCCAAAGATGCGGCCGCCAATGCGCTCTACGGCTCCCGCGCCGCACACGGAGTGTTGATGATTACGACCAAGAAAGGAAAATCCGGCAAGCCGAAAATTGATGTGGACATACGTTTCGGCACGACCAGCCGGGGAGTACCCGATTATGACAAGATAAACGATCCTGCCGCGTTTTATGAATACACATGGCAAGGCATTTACAATTACATCAAGTATTACCCCGACAGAGCCGAACAGTTCAAGTCGATGTCCGACCAGGAACTGCGCCAGTATGCCGCCGACAATCTGTTCACTCAAAGCGGAAACAGCCAAACGGCGCGAAACGGACTGGGTAACTATATGCTGTACAAAATACCGGAGGGCACGACGCTGATTGACCCTGCAACCGGGAAAATCCGCAACGACGCCCGGCTGCTCTATCACGATTTCTGGCCGGATTATTTCCTGCAGCATACCTTCCGGCAGGAGTACAATACCAGCGTAAGCGGAGGTACGGGGGATGGCAAAACCGATTACTATTTTTCGCTCGGCTACCTGAGCGATCCGTCCTATGTGATGGGGTCGGACTTCAACAGGTATTCCGCCCGCATGAAGATCAATTCGCAAATCGCCGACTGGCTCAAGGGCGGCATGAACCTGTCGTATTCCAGAACCTATTCCAACGCGCCGAACTATACCGGCGGCACGGTAAATACCAACGTATTTACGTGGTTCGGCTACTTTTCGCCAATCAATGCGCTGTACGCTCGCGATGAAAGCGGACAGATCAAACGGGATGCGGACGGGAAACCGATCTTCGACCTGGGAACAGGCCAGACCTATTCGCCTTACGGCTCAACTGCCCGACCTGCATTCAACGGCTATTCCCCAGCCGTCTATTTTGATAAAGACCTGACGGAATCGACCACTAATTACCTGAATGGCTACGCCTATCTGGAAGCTTCCTTCCTGAAAGATTTCAAATTCATGATTGACCTGAACATGGATGAATCCCACAGGCTGGGCCTGACCTACGGCAATAACGAAAGCGGAACGTCAGCCAGGGATTACAACGGAGCTATTTACAACTCGTGGTCAAGAGGCTTGACGCTCAATACAACCCAGCGGTTGACGTACAACAGGGATTTCAACTTGCACCACGTGGATGTATTATTAGCGCATGAATTCAGATGGTCAACCAGCAAGAACATGGCCGGACAAAAGACCAACATGTTTATGACCAGTCAGCCTTCCATGGCAAATGCTATACAGATACAGTCGCTCAACGGAGGGGAAAGCAGCAGTGCGCTGGAAGGTTACCTGAGCCGGGTGAATTACAACTACAACGGTAAATATTATGCCAGCGCCAGTTTGAGGGCTGACGGATGGTCGGCTTTCAGGGGCGACAAGTGGGGTACATTCTGGTCTGTCGGCGGCGCCTACCGTATCTCCGAAGAATCGTTCCTGAAAGACGTCACGTCATCATGGCTCTCGGAACTGAAGTTGCGCGTCAACTACGGAACGCTGGGAAACAACAGCAACATAGGCGAATATAACTGGACGGACATCTGGCAGATATCAAATGCCGGTTCTATCGCTTCGCCGCAGTTGTCCGTTTCCCAGACAGGATTCGGAAATCCCTCGCTTACGTGGGAAACCGTGCATGAATTTGACGCCGGTTTTGACTTCATCATCTCCGACCGTTTTTACGGAACGATTGATTATTACAGCCGGAGGACTACAGACATGCTTTGGTCGGTCAGACTGGCTGCATCGACCGGACAGGGCAGCGCCACGAAAAATGCGGGCGAGATGCTGAACAACGGCGTGGAAGTAGATTTGGGATACGATGCGGTGCGGACAAAAGACGTCCTGTGGAATGTAGGGATCAACGCCTCGCATTACCACAACGAACTGGCGAAAATGCCGCCCAATGTCGGCTCTGAAATCTATCCGGGAACATGGGGCTATGTGGACGGCAATTACCTCCGTGGCGAAGGGAAAGACTATTACAACCTGTATATGTACAGGTATGCAGGCGTAGATCAGGAAACAGGAATGGGACTGCTGTACAAGGAACTGAGAGAGGCGGACGTGTCGGGCGAAAACCCCGAATATCCCGGAAGGAAAGTCGGCGATATCGTGACGACGGCCGTTCCCGGCAAGGCTACCAAGTTTGAACTCGGTTCGGCGGCGCCCCTCCTGAACGGCGGATTTCATACGAACTTCCGCTACAAGAATTTTGATGCCGGTTTGATTACCAGCTGGCAACTGGGAGGCAAGATCGTCGACCTCTCCTATCAGGGATTAACCGGTATGGGAATCGGACGCGCCGTCCACGCCGATCTGCTGAACGCCTGGACGCCCGAAAACAAGAGTTCCAACCTCCCGATGCGCATGTTGGGCGGAACTAACTATGGCAGTACGCCTGCCGGCGGCGCAGCAGGACAGTACTCCGACTTCAACCTCTTCAACGCAAGCTACCTGAACATAAAATCCGTGTCGGCAGGTTATACGATCCCCAAAACGATACTGAATCGGGTGCACATTGAAAATCTGCGCGTCTATTTATCCGCAGAAAATCTGCATCTGTTCTCGGCCATGAAAGGGCTGGATCCTCGTGTCTCGCTGGGGGGACAGGCCGTCAACGCCTACGGCTTCCCGCAGGCAAGAGCGCTTTCCGCCGGATTGAATATTACTTTTTAACCGATTCATGAATTATAAATTGATAAGATATGAGAACAAGCATTTTGATAACAGGAATCATTGCCGGACTATTGTTCGTTTCCTGCAATGATCTTTTAAACATAGATCCTGCCGACCGTATGACGCAGGCCAATATTCAGGAAATGGTAAAGAAAAATCCTGAAGCGGTATTGGCGCCCATGGTTACTTCGCTCGTTTCGCAGGTTCATAATTACGGGACGGGGTCAGTCAATGACCGGAATCTTTCCATCCTGCACATGCGCCTGAACTACATGGGGAATGACATCGTCAAAGTCAAAACCGGATGGCTCGATGAAGATTACCGGATGAGAGACTGGCGAACCCAGATTTCCCCCATCGTGCCCCTCTTCTGGAGGAACTATTATGCGTATATTTTCTATTCCAACCAGATATTGGTCACCATTCCCGAAGACATGGATTTGACCGTCGCCACCGACGACAACAAAGCCATTATGAAATACAAGGCGACGGCGTTGACGTTGCGAGCCTTTTCCTATACCGGCCTGATGTGGCTGTATCAGGACGACTATCTCCACGGCGGCAAGGATAAGGCCGGCGTACCGCTGTACACTACGACCACCAATGTAGCCCGGGGACGCGCATCGTCGGCAGAAGTATGGGATTTGATAAAGAGCGACGCCACGGAAGCCGTAAGGCTCTTTAAGGCGTCCGATAATTACATGACGGAAAGCCGTACCGACATTGACGGGAGCGTAGCCTCCGTCGTACTGGCGCGCGCCGCGTTGACGCTGGGCGACTGGCAAACGGCGATATCGGCTGCGTCGGACGTGATCGCCGCTTATCCCGACCTGTTTAATGAAGCCGAATACACCTCTACAGGGTTTAGCCTGCTGGACAAGGAGACGATTTTCGGACATGAATATTCGTCCAATACGTCCAAGGCGCAATCCTCTTTTCCGGCCTGGATGAATATCTATGGAGAGGGAGGTTACGGCGGTTCGCAGCAAACTTCCTGGATGGCGATCGATCAGCGACTGTACGACCGGATATCCGAAACGGACTACCGGAAGAAGAACTTCGTCGACGAACCGTTCGAATACATTTACCCTGTTTCCGAGCAGCCTGTCACGGTCGACAAATACGTCCAGATAAAGTTCGCCACCACAGCCATTCGCGACCAAACGGCCTACAATCAGGACGAGATATACATGCGTGCCTCGGAAATGTATTTAGCCAAGGCCGAAGCCGAAGCGCGTTCGGGCAATGATGCCGCCGCGCAAAATACGCTTTATCAACTGGTGTCCAAACGTGATCCGGAATATGTCAAGTCGACACAAACGGGCGATGCCCTGTTTCAGGAAATCCGGCTCCACCGCCGGATCGAACTGTGGGGCGAAGCGGGACATGAGTTTTATGACAACAAACGCTGGCACATTGGCGTAGACCGCACCGGTTCCCCGAATCACATCGAGAAAGTGCAGCTGGAAGCCGGCAAGTTTACGCTTCAAATACCTCTGGAAACGGAGATAAACTACAATCCGAACATCACAGAGGCCGATCAAAATCCGCTGTGAAGTTGATGTGGAACTGATTTCATGAAGATTTATTAACAGGGAGGGGGGCGTCTCAAAAGTTTAGGACGCCCTCTTCCTTTTTTGAATTTAGCCATCCGGAGATTATTCACATCCGGCTATACATCGCAGACACGAATACATTTTTCCGGCGATGCGACCTTAGCAGTTCCATAGTCAGCACGACATTGTATTTTTCCGCAACGGGAGTAATCCGCCTCAGTCCTTTTCCGCAATTTTCCCATCCCTGCAAATCCGTGACGCCAACCTGTACTTCGAATATATTCCCCAATCGAAAAGGTTAGCTGCTCAATCAAAAAAGTGACATCACTAAATGAAAAAGTGACATCACTAATCGAAAAAGTGACATCACTAA
>JAIRNG010000058.1 GCA_031258135.1 Mediterranea sp. (in: CFB group bacteria) | reverse complement strand
CAATTTAATGAGTTTTCAATTTAATGAAATCCATATTCACGGCCGGCAGGTTGTGGAAAAGACCATCACCCCATGATGTGAATCACAGGTATGGCTCTATTAAGTTGTTGCATTGGACTTCCCCATGCCAAGCGTGGCGTGGGGGAGTTTTTTTATTAAATTGAAAATTGAAAATTGAGAATTGAAAATTAGGATGGGTACACGGATGACACGGATTAAGCGGATGAACACGGATTTCTTAAATTGAGAATTGAAAATTACGCTAAACACAGAGACATGGAGTTACGGAGTTACACGGAGATAAAAAGAGGAAAAGGAGTTAGCGCTCTGCGCACTGATAAAAGCGAAGCCTCTGTGTATCTCTCGTCTTCTTCCTTAAAATTTAAACCTGTGTCTCTGTGTTTAAAAACACAAGAAAAAGCCGCCCTTTGAATAGACAAGGAAGGGCGGCTTCTCAACCTGATAGCGTGTGCTTAACTGTTACCCGGCAGGCTGAGCCTGGGGCCCGGTTGCATTTTCTTTATTTTTCAGGTTTTTCAGCTTTACATTCTTCTTTCTTCGGTTCGGCTTTAGCTTCCGGTCCGGCTTTGGCTTCTTCTTTCTTCGGTTCGGCCTGAGGTCCGGCTTTGGCTTCTTCCTTCGCTTTTTCCTCTTTCTTCTCCATCTGTTCGGTAGCAGGTTTATCCTTCTTAACCGGTTCCTGAGCGAACACAACGCCTGTAGTGCCAAGCATGAAAACTGCAACTAACAACATTAACTTTTTCATAATCATTTGGGTTTTAAGTGGTTAAAAAAATATTTCCGCAGCTTCTACGGGTAAATCCCATGTCGCTACACTTATATCCGTTCAAACCCTGTGCCGGAAAGACGCGGGAACGTTAACAGGCTGATTATTAGCGGAGTTATGATTCATGTCCGTCCATGGGGAAGTGTGGAAAGTGTGGAAAGTGAGGCATTGAAGTGTGGAAACTTTCCACAATGCCGCTCTTGCGGTTACCGGTCGAGGCCATACCGTTTGAGTTTATTATACAGCGTTTTGCGGTCAATATCCAGCAATCCGGCCGCTTTGCTTTTATTATTCCCTGTTTGCCGCAGCGCTTCAAGAATCTGCTCTTTCTCCGCTTCCCCGTTGCGCAGGGATATGTTATGGGCCGGCGCGCCGGCCGGTTCCGACAGTTCGTTCCCCAACTCGGCCGGAGTGATGAACCCGCCCGCCGCCAGTAAGGTTGCCCTGCGGATCATATTCTTCATCTGGCGCAGGTTGCCCGGCCAGTGATATTCCCGTATGGCTGCGCTTGCCCCGGCGTCAAATCCGGCGATCCGTTTGTTCAGTTCTTTGTTTGCCTGATCCAGGAAGAAGTTCGCAAAGAGCAGGATGTCCTCATGGCGGTCTTTCAGCCTGGGTATGTGGAGCGTAAACTCGTTGATCCGGTGAAAGAGGTCTTCGCGGAATGTGCCCCTCCCAATCGCCTCTTCCAGGTTCTCATTGGTCGCCGAGATCAGGCGGATGTCCACGTCGATCTCCTTGCCTGAGCCTACCGGGCGTATCTTCCGTTCCTGCAATGCGCGGAGGAGCTGCACCTGCACTTCATATCCCAGGTTGCCGATCTCATCCAGAAAGACGGTTCCTCCGTTGGCGGCGGCAAACGTTCCGGTCTTATCCGTAAGCGCTCCGGTGAACGCTCCTTTTACATGCCCGAAAAATTCGGAAGCGGCCAGCTCTTTGGGAACGGAACCGCAATCGACCGGCACGAAGGGTTTGTCCTTCCGGCCGCTGAGTTGGTGAATGCGCTGCGCCACATATTCTTTTCCCGTCCCGCTCGCTCCGTGAATAAGAACGGCCATGTTGGTAGGCGCCACTAAGCTCACATAGCCGTAGAGTTGCTTAGCCGCATCACTCTCGCCTTCCAGAAAATCTTTTCCCGGCCTGTGTTCGGCCTCAGCTGTGGGTGCGGCCGTTCCGCGAGCGCTTTGCAGCGTTTTCCTGATTATCATCAGAAGCTCATCCGGATTGACCGGTTTGGTTATGTACTCTTTGGCGCCCATCCTGATGGCCTGTATGGCCGACTGTATGTCCGCATAGCTGGTCATGATGATAAAAGGCGCGTTCATCCCTTTCCGTTTCATCCATCCCAACAGGCTGACGCCGTCACTGTCCGGTAAACGGAGATCGGAAAGAACCAGGTCTGCCGGTTGCGCCTCCATACGCTTTTTAGCCCGGGCGACGTTACTTTCCGTGGATACGTCGAACCCCTTTTTCCGCAGCCAGGCTTTCAGTATCAATCCGTATGTAATGTCGTCTTCAACGATAAGAATGGATTCCATCATGCAGCTTTTTTAATTCATTTACACATACAAAGATAAAAGGTTTTATTTAAAATCGTAATTTTGCGGTCAATTAATCCCTCTACCCCAATGGCTACACCTTCCCGGTTTACCCGGATCAAAATCGCAACCGGCTATTTGATGCTACTGTTCATCCTGTTCGCGGCTCTCCGGCTCATCCACCGGGAGGTTGGGAACCTGTCGGCGCTGGATACGGAACAGATTCTGAAAGCCGATAGCCTGCAAATCCTGCTGAAGGAGAAAGACCGGAACACCTCAGACCTTCTCCGCTCTCTGAATGAGACCGGCGGGAAATGGCTTTCCGTGGATGAACTGGAGGAGATCATATCAAAGCAGGATACCGTGATCACCCTGCAACGTGTTCAGCATAAAGCCGTGGTCACGACAGACTCGGTGGCCGCTCCCGTCCGGAAGAAAGGTTTTTTCCGGCGGTTGGGAGAAGTGTTCGTTCCCGCCAGGGATACGGCCGTCATTGTGAATACCACCCGGGAACTGACAACAGATACGCTTCTGCAGGAGATCAATCCCTTCGACTCCCTGCATCAGCAGATCAGGGCGGCCACCGAACAGAAGCGGGAGATAAACAGAACCGCCATCCGGCGGAACACGTATCGTATCCGCCGGCAGGATGAGGCGCTGACCGCGCGCATCGACACGCTGATCAAAGCGTATGAAGAGGAAGTCCTTTCCTATGCCCGCAAGGAAGCGGAGAACCAGCAGCGCATCCGCCGCCGCTCCACCCGCATCATCGGCGGGATAGCCATTGGAGCCGTATGGCTCGCCGCCTTTTTCCTGATCCTGATCTGGCGCGACATTACGCGCAGCAACCGCTACCGGAAGGAGCTGGAAGAGGCCAACCGCCATGCGGAAGCGTTGCTGCAGGCCCGGGAGAAACTCATGCTGGCCATCACCCATGACTTCAAGGCGCCTTTAAGTTCCATCACCGGATATATCGGCCTGATGTCGCAGCTCCCCGTCGATAACAGGCAGCGGTTTTATCTGGATAGCATGAAGAGCGCTTCCTCCCATCTGCTGAAGTTAGTGAACGACCTGCTCGACTTCCACCGCTTAGACCGGAATAAGGCCGAGGTCAACCGTACGGTCTTCAATCCGGCTCAGCTTTTCGACGAGATACATGCCGGCTTTCAGCCATTGGCGGATGCCGGAAACCTGTCTTTGCATTACCATCTCTCTGACGGGCTGAACGCCCGTTATATCGGCGACCCGTTACGCATACGCCAGATTGCGACGAACCTGCTGTCCAACGCGGTGAAGTTTACCGCTTCGGGCGGCATTACCCTGAAAGCGGCGTACGAGCGCCCGCATCTGCAACTCACCGTGTCCGATACGGGTAAAGGTATCGCTCCCGAAGACAGGGAGCGGATATTCCAGGCATTCACCCGTCTGCCCGGCGCGCAGGGGAAAGAGGGCTCCGGCCTGGGGCTATCCATCGTAGCCAAGCTGGTACACCTGCTGGAAGGTACGATACGGGTGGAGAGTACGGAAGGCAAGGGAAGCGCTTTCTTTGTCTCCCTTCCCCTTTTCCCTGCCGGCGGAGAGCGGAAGCGACCCCTACGCATCCTCCTGATTGACGACGATAAGCTACAGCTCGGCCTGACATCGGCCATGCTGGAGCGCAAAGGCATCACCGCCGTGTGTTGTGAACAACCGGAGGAACTGACCGGACATCTCCGCAGGGAGAAGTTCGACTTCCTGCTGACAGACGTGCAGATGCCCGCCATCAATGGCTTTGACCTGCTGGCTTCGTTACGCGCCTCGGATACCGGACAGGCGCGCAGCATACCCGTCATCGCCATAACCGCACGCAGTGAAATCAAAGGAGAGGAGTTTCTCAGGCGCGGGTTCGCCGGTTACCTGAATAAACCGTTCACCGTTTCGGAACTGTTGTCGGTCATCGGCGCCGATGAACCTGTAACGGCAACCGCGCCGGACTTTTCGGCGTTGACGGCTTTCCCGGAAGGTGACGAGGACGCCGCCCGGGACATTCTTGAAAGCTTTATAACTGAAACGACAAAGGACCTCGATGCGTTCCGGTCGGCATACAAGTCCGAAGATGCGGATCGTATGATTGCCATAGCTCACAAATTAATACCGGTGTTCACCCTTCTCCACGCCCATGAAGTCGTGTCCCTGTTCATCCGGATCGAAAGTCAGTGGGACAGGACATTCCCTGACGATTTCCGTCTCGAAGTGGAGCGACTCATGGAAACGATAGGGGATATTATTGATAAAGCGAAAACTTTACAGTAAAGCCTGAGTGCATCAGTCGATCAGGCGATCGACGATTAATCGATCAGGTGATCGACGGTTAATCGATCAGGTGATCGACGGTTAATCGATCAGGTGATCGACGATTAATCGATCAGGTGATCGACGATTAATCGATCAGGTGATCGACGGTTAATCGATCAGGTGATCGACGATTAATCGATCAGGCGATCGACGGTTAATCGTAAGCGTTAGGGAGGAGGGGGGAGGGAGGCCGGTCTAATGTCCCAGGCTCTTTGCGATATGGATCATTTCTTCATTCCAGTCGTAAGACAGCGGGTTGACCGGAACGATCCGGGTTCCTGTTTCTTTGGCGACGACCTCGGCGTTTCGCCGGTCGAACTCCGGCTGTACGAAGATTACGCGCACGTCTTCAAACGTACTGATCTCGATCAGTTCTTTCAGGTGCGCCGGCGACGGCTCTCTGCCGCTCTCTTCTATACATATCTGGTGCAGGCCGTAGTCACGGGCAAAGTAAGAGAGTGCAGGGTGATAGATCATGAACGCATGACCGGCCCCGTCTTGCTTCAGCAGATTGAATACGATACGGTCGGTCTCTTCTATGCGGCGGATCAGCGAGTCGCGCCGCGCCGAATAGTATGCCTCATTGTCCTTGTCGAGCACACACAACGCCCGGAAGATGTTACCCGCCATGATTCCGGCATTGACCGCCGAGTTCCAGATATGGGGGTCCACTCCTCCCGCGTGGTAGTGGCCTTCGTGCATCGTTCCCTCTTCATGAATGAACGCTACCCCTTTCGAGAGGTCGAACACCTGAGTGCGCGGCGCGTTTTTCATGAGCCTTTCCATCCACGCCCGCTCAAATCCGATGTGTCCGATACGGAAGTACGCCTCGCTCCGGCCCAGCGACACCAACTGTTCAGGCGTAGGGTCGTACGTTTCCGGACTGCTGCCTTTGGGCACCATGCTGACGACCCTGAAACGATCTCCGGCAATCGCTTCGGTGAAATAGCGTTGCGGCTCTATGGTAACGGTGATGATACGTTCCCCGGCCTCTTTCCGGCCCTGTCCGGTGCAGGCCGACAGCGCCATAACAGACAGGATGACGCCTGCTCTGATTCCTGTTTTCATCTTTGTGTAGGGTTAAATCGGATATTTGACTGCTCTTAATATTTCCCGTTTTCCTCCCGGCGGGCCGGGCAGGCGCTCAACAACAAATCCGGCTTCCTGCAGGATGCGGCGTATCACGCCTTTGGCGCAATAGGTCGTTAGCGCTCCCCCATCGTTCATGACGGCGTACAGATAGTCAAAACGTTGCCGTTCCCACATCTCCGGTTGCTTCCCTGGTGCGAACGCATCGAAGTAAACAACGTCGTAACGGCCATTGCCGTTCCCTTTATGGATTTCCGTAAAGTCGGCCTTCTTTTTCAGTAACGTAAAGCAGGGGCCGATCTCCGTTTCCACCTCCCATGCGGCGGCATGGATCTGCCGGAATGTCGGATCGCCGCTATACGTCAGTTTCGTCAGGATATCCCATTCCAACGGATAGATTTCCAACCCCGTATAGTGTACCTTCTTTCCGGTTTCACTGGCTGCCGTCAGACTCAGGAAAGCATTCAGCCCCGTTCCGAACCCGATCTCGAGTACACGGGGACATGCGGTTTGAACATACTTCAGCCCCATGTCGATAAAGACATGCTGCGATTCGGCGCGCGCACCTTTTACGCTATGGTAATGTTCGTTCAGCTCCGGAACAAAGAGAGTAGAGCTTCCGTCGTCCGTATATTCGATGATCCGTTGCATGACGCTTATCCGATGGTGTTGTATGTTTCCATGGCGGCAAGGGCTACCATGACGTAACGCAACGCTTTTCCGAGGAACATGCTGGCGCTCACTACGTATATATTGCTCCGCAGGAAGCCCAGGGCAACCGCAATCAGCGTGCCTATGACCGGCAGGAAGGCAAAGAAAGCCATGAATGCGCTCCGGCCGTTCAGGTAAGCCTGCATGCGGACGATCTTCTCTTCCTTCATGTGGAAATACCTCACCAGCCATTCCATTTTTCCCAGATGTCCCAACCAGTAGCAGGTCAGGCTTCCCAACAGATTACCGGCTGACGCCGACAGGATGCAGATCACGGGATTCAGTCCGGCCGAGGGATGAAGCAGCGCAGCCAATACGACCTCCGAACTGAACGGTACGGCGCTTCCCGCCAGCAGCGCGGAAAGGAACATGCCCACATATCCCCATTCGATGAGAAAATCTATAAAAGCATCCATACATTGAAGAAGAATAAAAATATCAGGCCCATGACCGAACAGATGAAGAAGATATTCGATAACATATTGCATGTCAGTACAAACAAATGGCTTATCAGAATACTTACCCCTACCAGCGACAACGGAAGCAGCTTCACGCAATGAATGGGTTGCAACGCGATGAATAGATAGATGCAAACATTCAGCAAGATGAAGAACTGCAGGAATACGCGTGTGCGTATCTTGTCTCTGTGGCTCTGGATGAGGCAATGGATCGAGCCTGCCACGAACAGAACGAAAGAGTATCCCCATACGGCGAGCTCTCCCGTCGTGATAACGCTGAAGTCAATGGGGGAAAAGGCCGCCAGCTCAATGAACGGTTGACGGAACAACTCCATGTTATCGCAATAGAACGCATACCCGAACAGAAACCAATAAGGAAGAAGCCAACCGATCAGCGCGGCCGACAGGCTCCGCAGGTTAAGCGCCTGAAAATTGAATGCGCCGACCAACAGGACAGGGGCCAGCAACGTGATCTGCGGGAAGATCAGGCTACCCGACCCGACAAAAAGAAAGGCGTGGAACAGATAGCCGGAGGATCGCGGACGCTGATAGGCGCAGAAAAGCAAATAGAGAGCGATGACAAACAGCAGGACGGCGATGTCTTCCGGGCCCAGGAAGTGTACCGGCGGACAAGCGGCAACGAGCAACAGAAAGATAGAGGTCTGTATGGAGGCCCTTGCGCGGATCAGCCCGAAAGTATTGTTTATCTGAACCAACAGGTATCCTATGACGAAATAGATGAACAGGCCGGCCGGCTTATTTACCCACCAGGGAATAAACCCGGCGTCCTGCAGGTTCCAGAACGTATTTGCCGTTCCTTTCCCGGGAGAATCAGGGGCGAGGAAACAGAGCGTTACCCAGTAAATGACGGTGATGAATACGGCGACAGGTAAGATGAACCTGCCTGTCGTCAGGATCGATTGCAGGTATTTTCCTCTCATGGGGTATTCACTTACAGGTCGAACCCGATGTCTTTGCGGTAGTATTTGTCTTCAAACCCGATCATGCCGGCCGCTTTGTAGCATTGCTTCAATGCTTCCTCTTTCGTTTCGCCATACGAGGAGACGGCAATCACACGTCCGCCGGCGGTCACTACATGACCGTCCTTCATCCGGGTCCCGGCATGGAAGATGATGCTGTCCGACGCTTCGGCAAGGCTCAGCCCCGTAACCGGATAGCCTTTTGCGTAACTTTCCGGATAGCCGCCGCTTACCAGAATCACGCAGGCTGCCGCGCGCGGGTCAATGACCAGTTCCTTCCCGTCCAGATTGCCTGCATTTACGCCTTCGAGCAGTTCAATGAGATCGCTTTCAATGCGCAGCATAACGCTTTCCGTTTCGGGGTCTCCCATACGCACGTTGTATTCAATGACCACAGGATCGCCTTTCACGTTGATCAATCCGAGGAAGATGAAGCCCTTATACGTGATGCCCTCCTCCTTCAATCCGCCGATGGTCGGCTCAACGATGCGTTCGCACACTTTTTTCATGAACTCTTCGCCGGCAAACGGCACAGGGGTTACGCTTCCCATACCTCCGGTATTGAGGCCGGTATCTCCTTCGCCGATACGTTTGTAGTCTTTGGCCACGGGTAATATCTTATAGTTGTCGCCGTCGGTCAGCACAAATACGGAACATTCGATGCCGTCCAGGAACTCCTCTATCACCACCGTATCGCTTGCCTGCCCGAACATACCGCTTAGCATGGCATCGAGTTCATATCCGGCATCTTCCAGGGTCGGGAGGATCAATACCCCTTTTCCGGCGCATAACCCGTCGGCTTTCAGCACATAAGGCGCTTCGAGCGTCTTCAGGAAGGTCATGCCCTCTTCCCTGTTCTCTTTCGTAACACTCAGGTAACGGGCGGTGGGGATATTGTGGCGCTGCATAAATTCCTTGGCGAACGCTTTGCTGCCTTCCAACTGCGCGCCCTGTGCGGACGGCCCGATGATTGCGATATGACGGGTGGCGATGTCCCCGGCGAAGAAATCGTATATCCCTTTTACCAGCGGGTCTTCCGGGCCAACCACAATCATGTCGACGGCCCTTTCGAGGGCGAACGTTTTCAATGCTTCAAAGTCCGTTGCGCCGATGTTCAGGTTTTCACCCAACGACGCCGTTCCGGCATTACCGGGAGCGATATACAGTTTCTCCACCTTGGGGCTTTGCGCTATCTTCCAGGCCAGCGCATGCTCACGGCCTCCCGAACCTAACAGTAATACGTTCATACTTATCTGATGTTTAATTTCTCTTCAAAATACCGCGTGATCTTCTCATACAAATGTATGCGGTCGCGGCCGCGCACATTGTGCTTATGTCCCGGATAGATAAATAGATCCGGATAGGTTCCCGCATCCACACAGGCTTTCATGAAAGAGAACGTGTGTTGCGGTACGCACGTATCATCCTGGTCGTCATGAATCAGCAGCAGATGGCCTTTGAGGTTGCCTGCCAGGCGGTTCAGGTTTCCCTGTTCATACCCTTCGGGATTGCTTTCCGGGGTATCCATATAGCGCTCGCCATACATGACCTCATAATATTTCCAGTCAATGACCGGGCCGCCGGCTACACCGGCTTTATAGCTATCGGGATAACGCAACATCAGGGCGGTCGCCATGTGGCCGCCGTAGCTCCAGCCATGCACCCCTATCCGGTTGCCGTCTACGCAGGGAAGGCTTTTGAGGTATTCAATCCCTTTGGCCTGGTCTTTACACTCTTCGATACCCAACCGGCGGAAGGTGCAGTTCTCAAATTCCAGCCCGCGGTTACTGCTCCCCCTGTTATCCAGCGTAAACATGACGTATCCTTTCGTGGCCATGTAGATGTCCCATCCGCGTGCGTCGTGTTGGAAACCGTTCGTTATCATTTGTGCGTGGGGGCCGCCATATACATAAACAACGGCCGGATACTTCCTGTCCGGATCGAAATCAACAGGTTTAATCAACCGGTAGTACAGGTCTGTTACTCCGTCGGCCGCTTTGATCGTTCCGGTTTCGATGGCCGGCATGTTAAAGTCCCTGAACGGGTTCCCTGCGGTGAGCAGGTTGACGCCCGCGCCTTTCTTCGTATCTATGATACGGATGTTCCGCGGAACGCCGGGAGCCGTATAGGTGTCGAGCAGATAGGTTCCCGCGGCGTTTAGCCTTCCTTTGTGCACGCCGTCGCCCCCATCAAGCAACGTCCGTTTCCCACCCGGAATATCTACGCGGTAGATGTTGCTTTGCAACGGCGAACGTTCGGTGCTCTGGATAAACAGGCACCTGTTCTTTACCCCGAACCCGATGACGTCCTGTACGAGCCAATCGCCGGACGTCAACTGCTTCACCGGCCTTCCGTCTATATTATATAAGTACAAATGGTTGTATCCGTCACGCTGACTCCGGTAGATGAACGTCGTTGCATCCCAGGGCAGGAAGACGATAGGGTTCTGCGGCTCCACATATCTGGGATGTTTCTCCTCGATCAGGGTTGCCAGAAGCTTTCCGCTTTCCGCATCGTACCGGCAGAGCCTGGAGTGGTTCTGATCCCGGTTGAGTTCGATCAGGTAGATCGCTTTCCCGTCCGGCGACCAGGATATATTCGTGAAATAACGATCGGCCGGGTCGCCCGTTTCCAGATAGACTGTTTCTTTGGAGCGGGTATCGTACACCCCGATACTTACCTTGTGGCTCGTCATTCCCGCCATCGGGTAGCGGACGTCGTTGACCCGGGCTACCCGCGCGCCGGTGTCCACCAGGGGATACGCCGTCACCATGCGCTCATCCATGCGGTAGAAAGCCAGCCGGTTTCCTTCCGGACTCCAGAAGGTTCCTTTCCGGATGCCGAATTCATTGCGGTGTACGGACTTTCCGCACACGACGCCTTCGGGCTCGCGGGTGAGCTGATCGTTGTCGACGTACAGGTTGTTGCCGACAGTATAGGCAATCCGGCGATTCCCGTTGCAGAAGTCCACGTCGGCCGCTTTTCCGGGGAGCGTAAACAGGACGTTCGCCTCTTCCTTCCCGAAATCATAGGCTATATACATATTGCCGGACGTCCAAAGCATCTCGTTCGTCTCCGCCCAAGGGAACTTTACGGCATAGAAGTGCGGCAGCTTGGGCAACTTCCGGGCTTCCAGCACAGCGTTGACCTGCCCGCGGGTGACCAAAAGGCTCTCCTTTCCCGTCCGTACGTTCACAACGAACAGGCTGTCGACGCCCGGCTTCACGCAGACATCTCCCCACCATTGCAGGCCATACAGGTTTTCGACAGAGCGATAGGTCGCCCCGCCGGGAACGAGGTCGTCCAACACGGGTACCGGTTTCTGCGCCACAGCGTTGCCGCCCGTCAGAAGCGCCGTACATAAAATCATTACGAATGTTTTCATTATGCTATTCTGCTTTGTTTCTTTTTCTGAATACTGTTCCGGGCTTTTCCGCCTTGTAGGTCTCTACAAACTCTCCCCGCTTCCTGACCTCCTTCTTCACAGGCTCTCTTCTGGGATATTTCGTTTTACCAGATTCCTCCTTGTCGTATGGCTTTGCGTTTTTTGTGCGGCCGGTATCTTTGCCGGCCGGCGTATCGTTATCCTTGTGATAGCCTTTCTTTTCGACCTCCTCTTTCCTGAAGGCCTTGTATTTGCCGTCGAAGATCTCGTATTTGCGGAATTCGCACTCGAGTGCGCCGTTGAACAGAGGTATCTTTTCGCCGGGCTTCAGTCCGATCTGATCGAAACATTCTTCGCGGTAACTCAATATCCAGGCTTCGTTTCCGCTGAAAGCATGTTTCAGGCGTTCGCCGATCAGCTGGTACAGTCCAAGCAGGTCGCGGGTCGAAAGACGTTCACCATACGGCGGATTGGTGATCATGATCGACTTCTTTTCCGGCTTCACGAATTGTTGCAGGGGTTGTATTTTCAGTACCACATCCCTTGAGACTCCCGCGGCTTTCGCATTGCGGACGGCAATTTCATTGGCTTTAGGGTTAATGTCGTAACCATATATTTTATGACTGAACTTGCGCTCCTGCGTATCGTCGTCGTAGATAGAGCCGAACAAATCCCGGTCGAAGTCAACCCATTTCTCAAAGGCAAATTCCTGCCGGAACACCCCGGGTGCGATATTGCGGGCAATGAGCGCCGCTTCGATGGGAATCGTGCCCGAGCCGCACAAAGGGTCAATCAGGTCACATTCGCCTTTCCAGCCTGTCATCAGGATCATGCCGGCAGCCAGCACTTCGTTTAATGGAGCCTCTACCGCTTCCCTGCGATAGCCGCGGCGGTGGAGCGACTCGCCCGAAGAATCCAGAGAGAGGGTACAGGAGGTTTGCGCGATGTGGATATTCAACAACACATCGGGTTTGTTGATACGAATCGACGGACGTTTGCCGTTAAGTTCACGGAAATAATCGACAATGGCGTCTTTTACTTTATAGGAAACAAATTTGGAGTGGCGGAACTCATCGCTGAATACGGTGGCATCCACGGCAAACGTCTTGTCGGCGTCGAGTATCTCTTCCCACCTGATGCTCTTGATTTGCCCGTAAACCTCATCGGCATTGCCGGCCTTGAAATGTCTGATGGGTTTCAGGATGCGGATGGCTGTGCGCAGGCAGAAGTTCGCTTTATACATCATGGCTTTGTTCCCGCTGAAAGATACCATTCGCCGTCCTATCTGGACATCGTCGGCTCCCAGGTTAATCAGCTCCGCCGCCAGCGTCTCTTCCAGTCCCTGGAAAGTTTTGGCAACCATTTCAAAGGCAGCCTCTCTCCTGCCCTCCCTAACCAACGGTCGACGCAAGTCATTCGTTTCTTTAATCATTAATGAACGTTTAATCTATTCCTATCTACGTTTTATTTTTTCTTTATCCTTCCCCGCTCCCTCTCCTATGTGGAGAGGACCGGGGTGAGGCCGTTGCGCGATTCGCCCACCGGCAGGCACATTTTCCGTTACCCAGATGTTGCCTCCAATCGTCGCTCCCTTGCCGATAACGATATGTCCCAGGATGGTTGCGTTTGAATAAATAATCACATCATCTTCAATAATGGGGTGGCGGACGATGCCTTTGATCGGCCTGCCTTCTTCATCCAACGGGAAACTTCTAGCGCCCAACGTAACCCCCTGGTACAGCTTCACGTTATTGCCAATGATGGTAGTAGCTCCAATAACGACTCCCGTACCATGGTCAATCGTGAAATGTGAACCGATTTGTGCGCCGGGATGGATGTCGATACCCGTTTCACTGTGCGCCATCTCGGTGATGATGCGGGGAATCAGGGGTACACCCAGCACCCGTAACTCGTGGGCGATGCGATAGTTGCTGATGGCGCGGATCGCCGGATAGCAACTGATCACCTCGCCATAGCTTTCTGCGGCGGGATCGCCGTTGTATGCGGCCTCAACGTCTGTAGCCAGAATGCGGCGCATGTTTGGCAACCTGCCGATAAAACCGGCCGCCAGTTGTGTCGCGGTATCCTGTCCGGAGTCCGTACGCTCCATATGGTCTTCATCTCCACAGAAACACAATCCGGCTACGATCTGCTCGACGAGCAGCCCGAAAAGTTTCTCGACGTTCATGCCGATATGATATTTTATCGTGCGGCTGTTGACCGTCGAATGATCAAAATAACCCGGGAAAACAATAGAGCGTATAAGATTGATAATTTCGCATAAGGCTGATGCCGAAAGTAACGGATCACCATCTTTATGCCGGTGAAACAGTCCTTTGTATGATTCGCTGTCCGAAAGCTCATCGACTGCCTGTGTCAAAATGTGAGTAAAGTTTACTAGACTCATCTGATCCTAAGCTTTGTGAATAAGCGCAAAGGTAAGAAAAATATTAGGGTGGCATCAATTATCCATATTAAATTTATGCGCTCCCTGACTTTGACGGATTGCATCTGTTGTCCTGTTCCCATGTTACAAAGGTAACGTCTGTTATCAGAAATTGACGTAAAAATAGTTCTCTATTCATTGATTTTTAATATATTTGCATGCTTCACGAGGTCATACATGTATATTTGGTTTTATATTATGGTGGATATTATTAGACTGAAAGGGGAAGATCGACGGCTTTATTATTTGATAGCTCATCTCGTTATGAATGAAAACGTACTGAGCTACAACCTGAATTACCCTTATCGAACATCTTCCCGTTACGTATGGTTTGTTGCTATAGACAAAGGCCATATACTTGGTTTTATGCCTGTAAAATTGGGGACGGGCAAGGCGAAGATAAACAACTATTATGTGGCGGATGACGATAATACGGTCTTCTCCGCACTCCTCAAAGAGATAGTTGTGACACTTCTGGCCGATTATGAACTGGAATCGGTAACGCAATTGCGGCATGTGCCTGAATTTGAGAAGAATGGTTTCGAGGTTGCACTTTATTGGAAAAAATATGCTAAAATGAAAATTTTCAGGAATGAAAAAGAATGTGTATGAAAAGGCTATGCGAAGGTTGGAAACCTTGTTTAACGAATTTGACAATATCTATGTCTCTTTTTCAGGCGGCAAGGATAGTGGCGTCATGCTGAATCTTTGCATACAATATATAAGGCAAAATAACTTGAAGAGGAAGATCGGAGTCTTTCACATGGATTATGAGGTACAATATGATGAAACGATTAAATACGTCGAAAGGACTTTGCGGAAAAACGCCGATATCCTTGAAATATACCGCGTATGTGTGCCTTTTAAGGTCACCACTTGTACGTCGATGTATCAGACCTATTGGCGTCCGTGGGATGACGGCTGCAAAGACTTCTGGGTGAGAGATATGCCTAAGGATTGTTACCGGAAAACTGATTTTCCATTCTATACCCCGGAAATGTGGGATTCGGATTTCTATCTACTTTTCGGTCAATGGTATCACTCGTTGAAAAAAGCGAGGAAAACCTGTTGTCTAGTCGGTATACGCACCCAGGAGAGTACCCACCGCTGGAGGACGATCTACAGTAAAAGGAGATACAATATGTACCGCAACCTGAGATGGACAAGACAACTGTCGACGGAAATCTGTAATGCCTATATAATCCACGATTGGCTAACGACGGATATATGGACCGCAAACGGTCGTTTTTCGTGGGACTATAACCATTTGTATGATTTGTTTTATCTGGCGGGCGTATCGTTGGAAAGACAGCGTGTGGCCAGCCCTTTTCTCCTGGCGGCGCAAGACTCCCTGCAACTTTACAGGGCTATTGATCCCGATACGTGGGGCAAAATGATATGCCGCGTGAACGGTATCAATTTCACGGCTTATTACGGCCATACAAGCGCTGTGGCACAACAGGGAAAAATCGTCCTCCCTCCGGGGTATACATGGGAGAGTTATATGTATTTTCTCCTTTCCACTTTGCCGGAAGAGACACGTCTGAATTATCTTCAAAAACTCGCCGTAAGCATCAACTTCTGGCGCAGACAGGGTGGCTGCCTGCCCGAAGAAACAATAAAGAAGCTGCAAGATAACGGAATAGAGATAGAAGTGGTGGAACATACGAACTACAAGACGGATAAACACCCGGTCAGAATGGAGTATCTGGATGACTTTGACATTGCCAAGTTTAAAGACCTGCCGACCTTTAAACGAATGTGTATGTGCATCCTGCGCAACGACCATCTTTGTCAATACATGGGGTTCGCGAAGACCAGAAAGGAGATTGAGAATCGTAAAAAAATTATGGACTTTTATCGCAGTATCATTAAATGAATAACGAACAAAAATATACAAGTCCGGTATATGCCGTAAAAGCCGTACCGGTGGAAAAGATACAGGCAAACGCCTACAACCCCAACGTTGTCGCCCCCCCCGAAATGGAGCTTCTTGAACTATCCATCTGGGAAGATGGCTACACGATGCCGTGCGTATGTTACTATCTTTCCGAGAGCGACAGTTATGAGTTGGTTGACGGATATCACCGCTATCTGGTCATGAAAACATCAAAACGCATTTATGAAAGGGAGAGAGGTCTTTTACCCGTAACCGTCATAGAAAAGGACCTCTCGAACCGGATGGCCTCGACTATCAGGCACAACCGCGCCCGTGGAACTCACAACATTGAACTGATGACCAACATTGTGTCGGAACTCAAGAAGTCGGGAATGAGCGATAATTGGATTATAAAGAACATCGGAATGGACCAGGACGAATTGCTTCGCTTCAAACAACTTTCAGGCTTGGCGGCGCTTTTTGCCGACAAGGAATTCAGTATACCCAAAAGTTAACAAAATGTCCGCCTCATTTCTCCTTTCCATACCCTGCAGTTCTGTTTTTCTGTTCCCTTTTCCGGATACGTAATCTCTTTCCCCTGAAGAAGGAAACACTTTTATATTTTTATTTAAAATTTAAACCGGGCCTTAAAAAACATACGGCAAAAGTTTGGTTGTTACACGAAAACCTGTATCTTTGCATCGCTTTTGAAACGGAAGTGTATGGGCGTTTAGCTCAGCTGGTTCAGAGCATCTGCCTTACAAGCAGAGGGTCGGCGGTTCGAATCCGTCAACGCCCACACTGAAAATCCAACACTTTCGTTATCCAAAGGGCGTTTAGCTCAGCTGGTTCAGAGCATCTGCCTTACAAGCAGAGGGTCGGCGGTTCGAATCCGTCAACGCCCACTTGAAAATCAAAGACTTACGAGGAATCGCAAGTCTTTTTTCTTTTATATGTACACACAATTTGCACACAACATGGATCATAGTAAACAACATGGGGGATTGTATTTAATATTTTTTTCAATACTTATTGTTGATATAACAAAATCTCTTTCGCAAATTCTGCCACTGTTAGCCGATGTACACCCAAAATTCGGGCAATGGCAGATTTGGATACTTTTTTGTCTAACAGGGTTTTGATTTCTGCTTCTTTGCCTGTAAGTTTTTTGACTTTCGATTTACTTCCTTTCGGACGCCCTAATACAACACCTTCTGCACGTTTGCGGGCAAGTGCTTCTTTCGTTCGCTGAGAAATTAGGTTGCGCTCAATTTCGGCGGAAAGACCAAACGCGAAAGCGAGAACTTTAGAATTGATGTCGCTACCCAAGCGATAATTGTCTTTAATAGTCCAAACCTGAATGTCACGATTCATACATTCGTTAAGGATTCCCATAATCATCAGCAGATTTCTGCCGAGCCGAGATAATTCCGAGCAAATTAAAATATCCCCTTTCTTCATTTTTTTGAGAAGTTTACCAAGTTTTCGCTCCTGAACCGTTTTTGTTCCGGAAATGGTTTCTTCAATCCATCTGTCCACTACCATTACATTTTTCTCACAAAACTGATTAATTTCAAATCGCTGATTCTCTACTGTTTGTCTGTCTGTACTAACCCGAATGTAACCATAAATCATAATACTATCTGTTTTTAAGTGAATAATCGTATAAAATAAAACGGATACTGCCTAAGTTAATACAGACTATTATTATATACAGCAAGTCAGCGTTTTTATTCGACAATCATCCACCTTTTGCAATTTCGGGATGGATAGTTGGGTGGTGCTTTCACCCATCGAGCAAAGTATAAAGGCTAAAATAGAGGCGATTGGCACGCCTCTGAAAGATTGGGATATCCAAATTAACTATGGTATTAAAACCGGGTTCAATGATGCGTTTATCATTTCAGGAGAGAAACGGAAAGAATTGATAGAACAAGATCCAAAATCAGCCGAAATTATACGACCATTATTGCGAGGGCGAGATATTA
>JAIRNG010000140.1 GCA_031258135.1 Mediterranea sp. (in: CFB group bacteria) | reverse complement strand
CTGCAGGAACAGATACTAAGATCAGGTACGATGAACGCGTATGCTACGTTGTAATCCGCGTGATTCAGCAAGTCGGCGTTAAGTTCAGCAGCGCCACGTTTAATTACATAGCTGAAATACCACGTGTCAATACCTGGAATTGGAATATGCCTTTCGCACTTGCCAAACCGGCGATAGATAACGATATTGACGTGACGCTGGAAGTCAATAACAGTCTGATAACCGACTACAATACCCAAAATAAGACTACTTATCTGCCGGTATCCGGTGATTTTAAACCGGTTAATCTGACAATGGCTAAAACGGCCTCTTCCGTCAACGGTACGTTGAGTTTAGCTGACGCTCCGTCGCTCACTGCCGGGAATTATCTGGTTCCCCTGGAAATCAAATCGGTGACAGGTACGGATGGCGCTGCGGCCGATAATGCAGCCAAAGTATGTTATTACAGAATTAGAGTGTATGATAAGGAAACCGGTAGTGAGAGCGTATCCGTCAACTATACCGGCGCTGCCGTAAGTACGGCGGCGGAGGCCGCGTTAGGTACGAAACAAACTAACCGTAGCGGATATTCGGTAGAGGTTCGGGATGCGGTTACGTATCTTATAAAATCTCCGGCAGGGACTGCTTATCCCGCTATAAATATGGTAACGAACGGTACCGGTTATGCTTATTTCACTTCTACAAACGCAAATACCCTGAATGTCGTTATCGACTTGGGGAAAGAGGTGAATAACATTTCAGGCTTTGAACTCAATTGCTATGGTCCAACCTATTCTCCCAAGTCGTATGAAGTGAGCTATGCAACCGAAGCCCAGTTCCGGCAAGGTAAGGAAATAGCTGTCGGCGCCCTTGAGGATTGTAAACAGTATGTCTACGCCGGGATCAGCCCCTCTGTTAGTGCGCGATATATCATTCTCCGCAATGTGACGCCGACGCAGACTTCCGGAACCCGGTATTTTATCTGGACTCAGTTTTATGTTTACATTCAAAACTAATAATATAAAGTATGAGGAAGAGTCTATTTACAGTCGTATGGATGCTGGTATGCATCGGAAACCTTTCAGCGCAGAGTTTGTCCATTGTGAACGGAGTGTGGGAACGAGGGGGATCGATAGACGCGGTGAAGCTGTACGGCATCGCCGAAAGCGCGTTAAGCGAGATAGCTTCGTCGAAGCCGGACGGCAGCAACCGGTTTTCCTTTGCATTCAATCCTGAGAAAGAAGGCTTTTACGCCGTTGCATTGAGTCCGACTTCCGTCCAGCACCGTTATGTGTTTTACCTGAAACCCGGTGATCAGCTGAATCTGAGGATTACCCCGGACAGTTACGAACTGACGGGCGAGAATACACCGGAAAATAAAGAGATGTGCAAATGGCGCGAGTTCATATTCCCGTTGGAGGATAAAGCGGTATATTTCCAGAAACAGAACAGCACCTATGTGGACTTCTTTCCTTTGCTGGACGAAAAGTTGGAAGCGCTGAAGGATTATCCCCAAGCGGATACTCCGAACAGGGTGTTCAATGCCGTTTTTGAAGACTTCAAACGGAACGACCTGCTCTTCGTAGCGGTTAATTTCATCCAGACGCCACGCAGTGCGCATCCGGTTGGCGAGGATTTCGGCGAATATTACCGTGAAATCGACCTTCCTTCATTAACGGGGAATACGTCTCTGCTTAATTATCCGGGTGGAGCGCCTCTGGTGCTAAGCGCTTACATGACAAAGAAAAGAGCGTTGAACGAGCTGGCGGATAAACAAATCCAATATTCATCATGGATTGACAGGTTGCTTATTGGTGCGGATGCCGGTTTAATTGCGAATGACACGATCCGCGGCGAACTTGCCGTGATGTTGTCGAAAAACGTCAAGTCCCTGGATAATCTGGATGAGTTCCGGCAGAAATACGGGAAGTGTATAGTGACCGAAAGCCAGCGGGAACGGTTGAATGACCTTGAACTTACGTTGCGTAAGAACGTAGCGGGAGAAAAGGCGCCCGACTTCATTTTCCCGGATGTAAACGGGAAGGAGTACAGGTTGTCTTCATTCGGGGGAAAAGTGGTGTACGTGGATATCTGGGCTACCTGGTGCGGTTGGTGTATCAAGGAGATACCCGACCTGAAAAAACTGGAAGAGGAGTACAAAGACCGCAGCGATATGGTCTTTATCGGGATCAGCGTGGACAAGGCGGCAGACATCGGGAAGTGGAAGAAGTTCCTGGAAACGAATAACTTACCGGGAATCCAGCTGTTTGCCGAACCCAAGGCGACCGACATGCTGAGGAAACCGTATAAAATATCCGGTATTCCACGGTTTATCCTTATAGGAAAGGACGGAAAACTTGTTTCGGGGGATGCTCCGCGGCCATCGTCGAAGGAAATACGTCCGATGCTGGATCAGGCTCTGAATTTCCATTTGTAGTCATGATTCCGGCCAGATACCTCCTGTTACTGTCATTTGTATTCACATTCCCTTGCCTGCTCAATGCCGGAGATGGGGATGGGTGGTCTCCGTTGGCTGTTTTGCCTTTCGATCTGAAGGATAAGGGAATAACCCTGACAATAAGATTGAACGACAATCCCCTACCCCTTGTGTTTTTACTCGACACCGGCGCCGATGGCATGGCTATCCGCAAGAGTCCGGCGGATTCCCTCGGGTTGAAAGCGGATTATTCGCAGGATGCCTATATTGTAGGCGGAAAGAAAAAGATAAATATCTCTACCGGCAACAGGGTTCATTTGTGCGGTTCACTGTCGCTTGCCGGACAGAACATCGCTGTTTTCGACGATATCAGTGGCGTGGACGGTATCATCGGGTTGAATTTGCTGAAGGATTACATTACACGGTTTGACTTTGACAAACAGGAGATACAGCTTTTCCGGCCCGGGTGTTTTTCGCTTCCGCCGGAGGTGCTGGCCACTGTTTCCGTCAGCATGCGCCGCAACCTGATCTTTATAGAGGGCGAACTGGACCTGACGGGAAAAGGCGCCGTTAAGGGCAACTTCCTGCTCGATACGGGAGCCAATTACTACCTGATCGCTTTCTCGCGTTTTGTGCGTAAAAACAGGCTGTTGCTGAGCGGCTTCAAGCCCGAAGGGATGGGGAGTACGGTCAGCATGGGGCATGCCACCCCCGTGTATCACGGAACGGCGAATCGTTTTGCTATCGACAGAGATATCTTCCTTGAAGCCATGCCGGTGACGCTGCAGGCTTCTGCGGGTGGAACGGAAAGCGGGGACGAATATGCTCCGGACGGTTCAATCGGCATTCTCTTTTTCAAGCGTTATAACTTTACGGTCAATTTACCGGAGAAACAGGTGTATCTTGAGAGGAGATTGCATGAATAAAAAAAACTGCAGGTTTGATTACCTGCAGTTTTTCATTCATACAATTACAGAACCGGTCAGAATCCCATAAGTTTTTCAATCTCTTCAAATTCCGGGCCCATATTCAAATTATAGTATATTCTGTAAAGACCCTGAATCCAGAGGTCCTGTTGCTCCGGTTTGAGTTCCCTGGCTTTCTCATAGTTCGGTTTGGCTGCTTCATAAAGCCCTTTAATGGTTTCCTGTTCCCTGGCGTATTCGGGACTATTCATATCCACGGTAGCATTATTTGCAAATTCCTGAGCCTTCTGAACATAAACCAATCCCAGATTGGAGTAGGCTTCGGCATAATTGGGATCGAGAGCTATTGTCTTTTTGTAATAGTCAATAGCATTATCATATTCCTTCATATTATGATAAAGATATCCTTTCACGTAGAGATAGAATGTGTTATCGGGATATTTATCCAGCATTTCGCCGGCAAAGGTCATTGCTTCGTCATACTTGTTCGTATTGCTGTAATAGTCAATCAGGTGCCCGAAGAAGAAGGCATGCTCCGGATGCTTCTGAATGCCGTTCTTTAAGGAAGCGACCCACTTGACCGTGTCGCCTTCGGTTTTATATGCGGTAGAGACAAATTCCATGGCATACTTACCCACTTCCTTATCATCCTCAGCATAGGGCGCATACTTCAATACGGCAGGATAATTTTCCTTTTTAGCTGCAGCCAATGCGGCATAATATGCAACCTGCGACAAAAGCGTATCTGTTTCCAGGAGGTTTTCTTTCTCAAACATCGGATTGGAAGAGGCGTCTATGTACATGGCAAAGAATGTCAGCGCTTCTTCATTCTTATCCTGGTTAAAGTAGTGGATACCTCCGTTGATCAGGTTCGGGCGTTCTGCAAGCAATGTCGCCGCATTCGGTTTCCTGTAGCGGTTTTTAACCTTACCCTTTTCATCCGGTATCTGCGCCAGTTCGTCGCACTTAAAATAGTACTTGTACATGTTCAGCACGCTGTTGAATACCCTTACGGTGTCATAAGGTTTTCTCAGGTAGGCGCTTTCCATTTGCTTTTCATTTATTCTTTTCTGAATAAATCCGGCCACATCCCATGTAGCTGCGTCATCTTTAGTTCCGGCATCCTGTAGAGCGGCGTTGATTAATTGCTCTGCCTTACCAAAATCCGGATTAGTTTCACTTGCGATGCTTTTTGCTTCCTTTACGGCTTTCACCTGGGCGAAAGAGAAGGTTGCGGCCATCAGCAAAACAATTGAAAGTAATACTTTTTTCATGATTCCTGTTAATTTAATAATTAATACTATAATCCCTATTCTTCATTTTCATTATTTTCATCCTCGGAAGATACTTTGCATACAGACCCGATCTGATCGTTCCGTTTTTCCAGGTTGATCAGGCGAACGCCCTGGGTGGCGCGTCCCATAATACGGACATCTTCTACTTTCAGGCGGATGGTTATGCCTGATTTATTGATGATCATCAGGTCGTTTTCGTCTGTAACCGATTTTATAGCAACCAGTTTTCCTGTTTTATCGGTTATGTTCATGGTTTTAACGCCTTTACCGCCACGATTCGTCTTACGATAATCTTCCAGTTCGGAACGTTTTCCATAACCTTGTTCGGAAACAACCATGATCGATTCCGTTTCGGGGTCTTTGATGCAGATCATTCCTACCACTTCATCCTGACCGTCTTCGTCAAGGGTAATCCCCCGGACTCCTGTGGCGGTGCGTCCCATTACGCGGACAACGTTTTCATGGAAGCGGATGGCGCGTCCGTTCCGGTTGGCAATGATTATTTCATTGTTTCCGTTCGTCATGCGCACTTCGATCACGCTGTCATCTTCACGGATCGTGATTGCATTGACTCCGTTCTGGCGGGGACGGGAGTATTGTTCCAGCAATGTCTTCTTGATCACCCCGTTCTTCGTGCAGAACAGCACGTAGTTGTTATTGATAAATTCCGTATCCGCCAGGTTCTTGACGCGGAGATAGGCGGTGACCGTGTCGTCGGAATCTATATTCAGCAGGTTCTGGATAGCGCGTCCCTTGGAGTTTTTGCTTCCTTCGGGGATTTCATATACTTTCAACCAATAACACTTACCCTTCTGTGTGAAGAACAACAACGTGTTGTGCATCGTTGCAGGATATATATGTTCCACAAAGTCTTCGTCCCTTGTTTCCGTGCCTTTTGAACCTACGCCGCCGCGGTTCTGCGCGCGGAAGTCAATGAGCGGGGTACGCTTGATGTATCCCATGTGCGAAATGGTAATGATCATTTCGTCGTCGGCATAGAAATCTTCGGGGTTGAACTCTTCCGATGAATAGACTATTTCGGAACGGCGTTTGTCGCCGTATCTGGCTTTGATTTCGGTCAGTTCGTCTTTTATGACTTGCCGGCAGCGTTCGTCATTGGACAGTATCTCTTCATAGTTTGCGATCTGTTTCATGATATCGTCATATTCCGCATGAAGCTGTTCCTGCATCAGTCCCGTCAGTTGGCGCAGACGCATTTCAACAATGGCCCTGGCCTGGAGTTCACTCAATTCAAAGCGTTCCGTCAGGCCGGCAATGGCTTCATTGGGCGTTTTGGCCGC
>JAIRNG010000125.1 GCA_031258135.1 Mediterranea sp. (in: CFB group bacteria) | reverse complement strand
GGGGGGCGCCTGTATTAGAAAATGGGTATGTGCCCGATAAGGGGCAGGGGAGGGGTCATCATACCTATGGGGAAACCCGTTCGTAACTCTATTTCCTGGATTTTCTTTTGGCCCATCCTTCTTCGGTGAAGTCCGGCTCTTCACCTTTGAAGAACTGCTGCCAGTCTTCTTTCTTTTTAGGCCCCCTGGCATTGGTGTATCCTCTTTCTTCCCTGCCGGGTTTATCCTTTTTATGGGTTTCCTTCCTGTTGCCGGTAAACGATGACGGCCGGGGAGATTCATACTTTCTTTTTATGTTCTTCCCTTTGGCCGGGCTTTCCTCTCCCGCCACTTCCACGGTTACTTTCCTTCCGTTGAATGTGACGTTATTCAATCCTTTCAGCACAGTCTGGGTTTGCTTTTCTTCCACTTCAAAGAAAGAAAAACTTCTCATCAGGTCAATCCGTCCAAGGCGTATGCGGCGTTGTGTGTTCTTGTTGATCAGGTCAATCAGTTGTGCGGGATAGAAGTCGTCGGCCTTACCCAGACTAATGAATATGCGTGTGAATCCCTGTTCTGCTTTCCGCCCGGTTTTATCGTTGGATGAACCGCGTTCGCGACGTTCATAACCGGCAGTGTTGCGTTCGCCGCCCCGGTTTTCTTTCGGGATTTCAATCTCTTCCCGGTCACGGTAATACTCAAGAAAGCGATTGAACTCCAAAGATACCATACGCTTGATGATATCTTCCTTATCCAGCCATTCCAGTTTACGATAGATAGACGGCATGTGGTCGGCGATCTCTTCTTCGTTCACCTTTACCTTTTCAATATCGTCGATCACTTTCAGGAGTTGCTTCTCGCAGATTTGCTTGTTGGTCGGCATCTCTCCCGAAGAGAATTTCTTGCCGATGATGCGCTCGATCTCACGCATTTTCCCTTTTTCACGAAGGTTGATGATGGCGATTGAGGTTCCGGTTTTCCCTGCCCGTCCCGTACGTCCGCTTCGGTGGGTGTAGCTTTCCGTATCGTCGGGCAAACCGTAGTTAATGATGTGGGTCAGGTCGTCTACGTCAAGTCCGCGTGCGGCGACATCCGTTGCAACCAATATCTGAAGATTCCGTATGCGGAACTTTTGCATCACCGCATCCCGTTGCGCCTGGGATAACTCGCCGTGCAGCGAATCGGCGTTGTAGCCTTCCTGCATCAGTTTATCTGCAATTTCCTGTGTTTCTTTGCGGGTACGGCAGAAGATGATGCCGTATATTTGCGGGTAATAGTCCACAATGCGTTTCAGCGCTGCATATTTGTCTTTGGCATGTACCAGGTAGACCACGTGTTTTACACTGTTGGAGCCTTCGTTCTTGCGGCCAATCGTGATTTCTTTGGCATCGCGGAGATACTTTTTCGCTATACGTGAGATTTCAGGGCTCATCGTTGCCGAGAAGAGTAACGTATTCCGTTCCTCGGGAACATCGGCCAGGATGGCGTTGATGCTTTCGGTGAAACCCATGTTCAGCATTTCGTCGGCTTCATCCATAATCACGTTGCGGACAGTGGCCAATGATACGGTTTTCCGTTCCATCAGGTCCAGCAGCCGTCCCGGAGTGGCTACAATGATGTGTACTCCTTTCTTCAGGCTGCGTATCTGACTGTCGATGGATGAGCCGCCATATACCGGAAGCACTTTCAATCCTTCCACATATTTGGAGTATTCATTCAGGTCGCCTGCGATTTGCAGACACAATTCGCGGGTGGGGCAAAGTACGAGTGATTGTGGCGCACGGTCTTCTATCCGGATTTTCTGTATGACAGGCAGGCCAAAAGCGGCGGTTTTTCCTGTTCCCGTCTGTGCGAGGGCGACAACGTCGTTATTTTCTCCCAGCAAATACGGTATCACCTCTTCCTGTACGGGCATCGGGAATGCGTATCCCATTTCTTCGATTGCTTTACGTATTTCCGGAGAAACGCCCAACTCTTCAAAATTCTTCATTAATTATCTTGTATAAAATCAGGGCGCAAAGGTATGGATAATTATTGAATCTCAAGAAGTTCTGTTCTATTATTTGCTTATATCCGCTCAGTGGAGGAGTATGCTGCGTAACTTCCGTATGTTTTCGTCCGTCAGGCCGAGCCCTTTGTCCAGATAGATAGGAATGTTACCGTAGCTTTTCTCTATCTGGTTTTTTGCTGCATTCAGAAATCCTTCCCTGGCGGAAAGGAGTGTGGTAATGGCTTCCTGCACCCCGACCGGAAGCCGGTATCCGTAGCCCGACGCCTGGGGGATATCGAAGAAATTATTGCTGCGGAGATAATCGGACATAATGGTTTCTTCATTGACTTCCAAAGCCGACAGAACCAGGGCCGATATGATGGCCGTCCGGTCTATTCCCGTGGTACAGAGAATTAAAACCGGATAATTGTCCTCTGTTTCAAGCACATCGAACATCTCCTTGTATTCAGCCTTGCAATGAATTACCATCTCACGGTTTATACGTAGCATCAGCCGGTAAATACTGTCGTTCCCGATCTGTCCGTCCCGGAGTTTCTGCATGACATGGTCCGTATTGACCGTTCCGATTGGAATACGGACAACATTGAATCCCTGTTCCTGCAGGGGGGGCGTTTTTGCAACCTCTTCGGCGGTACGCAGGTCAATGATCGTTTTTATGCCGATATTCTCCAGTTCCCTGAACGTAGAGTGTGACAAACTTTCAATCTGGGCCGAACGATACAACATGCCCCAACGTACCTGCTTGCCTTTCGCGGCGGCATAACCGCCTATATCGCGGAAGTTCTGTATGCCGGGGATAACGGAGTTACAACTGGCTGTGACTACACGGTAACGATTGTTGAATACCATCTTATAGTAGTAGCGTTGTGTGGGGTCGCTGATCACGATCGTGGCCAGTTGATCGGAGATGTCGGCGGTCAGTATGGGGTCTTTTTCGGGGATGTTGTCCGGATTGGTCGAAGCGTAGATTTTCACCTTGCCTTCGATCACGGGGGTCGTTTCCCATTTGATGATACAATTTCCCCGTCCCACTTTTGGATTTTCTTCGCAGACAACAGATATATTGGGCGAACTGTCCGAGCAGGATGGACAAAGCATCAACGCCGCTAACCAACCAAAAAGATGTTTATACATGGTCTCTCTCCCTCGCTCCAAACTTTTGCTACAAAGTTAGAAATTCCATCCACACAACCGCATTACTTTACGATTATTATAGAAAGTACAAACTTTTTAAGGGTCAATGGCGGGACTTCTCCGAATCAAAAGTGGCTTTACCTGCCTTTTAGGTGTTAATTTAAAGTTTAACGATTAATTGGGCTATCTTTGCGGCGAAAAACAGCCTGAAGTACTAAATGCGCAAATCATGAACAAACTAAAAAAAGAGATAGACGAAGCTTTCAGATGCTATTATAAACCCCTATGCTTGTATGCCATGCATTACCTCCATGATATAGACTTGGTAGAAGATGTTGTGCAGGATTGTTTTGCGGAGTTGTGGGGAAGGATGAATGCTGAAAAAACAGTTTCCAGCGTAAAGTCATATCTCTACATGATGGTGAGAAACAGTTGTCTGGATACGTTGAAAAAAGACAATCAAATTGATTTTAACTTATCACCTTCCGATCTGGCAGACATCATTCCGGATGAGGAAGCAGAAGAACGCTCGCTGATTGAAGCAAGGTTATGGACAGCTATCGACTCTCTACCGGAAAAGTGCCGGGAGGTTTTTCTCCTTAGCAAGCGTGATGGCCTGAAATATAAAGAAATAGCAGACAAATTGAATATATCTGCAAAAACGGTCGAAAATCAAGTAGCTAAAGCCATGAAGATTCTAAAAGAAGGAGCCATTAAAATATATAATTTCTTTTTCGGATAATTTCTTTTTGTTTTTACGTAGGGGATTTTTTATACGTTTCAGTCTTAGCTCAAAACAAAAAGCTAAAGCATGAAAGAAATAGAAAAAAAGTGCCTTGACTTTGTATTGAGACATTACAAACTCGGACGGTTCGATACAAATAAAGCTATCCACCGTTTTGAAGAGAAGAATACGTTTGTATGTACTGACACCAACTATCGTCCTTATTGGCATTCGGGCATTGCCGCTACTATTCTGTTATGTGTTGCGTTCGGTTTTTATTTCTACAATACGGGGTCTAAGGATGATTGGACAAAACTCGCCTCCGGTAATTCAATTGAAACCTTTCTTTTACCGGACAGCACTGCTGTAACGCTATCTCCGCGATCAACCGTTAGCTATCGGTTTTCAGATTTCAGGAATAAACGCCGGATCAACATAACCGGAAAAGTATTCTTTGAAGTTACAAAAGATAAAAAGCATCCCTTTGAAGTTTATGGGCGGCTATCTCGGGTAACAGTTTTAGGAACCCGTTTTCAAGTAAATGAATCCTCTCAGGAATCCAATATATATGTTTTATCGGGTAAAGTACTCTTTGCAGCGAAAGAACAAGCGGAAGGTGTAATCTTGACTAAAGGAATGGAAGCTACATTGACTCACGGTGAACTGAAGCCGGAGGTGGTTACTCCAGGAAGCGTTAACCAAACCGCATGGGCTACCCAAACATTCATCTTTGACAACACCCCGATTTCCGAAGTCCTGTCCGGATTGTCTGATTTCTATCACGTACAGTTAACCACAGATGATACCGGCAAGAACCTTAATGGTGAGTTTGCAACAAACAGTTTGGACGAAATCATTGATTTGATTGAGAATGTCTTGCAAATCAAAATAGAAAAGAAATAAACAATGAGCCGGATTATCATTCTCATTTCTATGGCCTGCATCTGTTTTGCGGTGAAAGCCCGGACCCGACACGCGGGTACAATCAGGGAGCAGATGGAACTCGTCCGCAAGCTGCATCAGATAAACTTTATTTATGATTCTTCCCTGAATGTAGATATACCTTATCAAGGAAAGCCATTGCAAGGACTTGACCTCCGGCAAAACTTGCAGGAACTGTTCGGAACAACGGATTTTAAATGGGAAATACGAGATAAGTATGTCCTCTTGAATAAAAAGAAAAAATATACCGTCAGCGGATATGTCTATCAGGAAAACGGAGAACCATTGATCAATGCAACAGTTAAAGATGAGGCTTCAAGAACTGGAACACTAAGCAATGACTATGGATTTTTCAGCATAACCCTGCCCGAGGGCAAGCATGTGCTAAGTTTCTCTTTCATCGGTTTCGGGCAAAAAAAAGAAGAGATTCTGTTGGATAAAAACATCACACGGAAAGTTTATTTGAAAGAAGACTGTTCATTGAATGAAGTGGTGGTCACCGGCGACCTTAATTCTTCCATATATACAACCCAAACCGGGAAAGTTTCTTTAACCGCACGTGAGTTACATACGGAATACTCCCTGTTGAGTTCTCCGGATGTGGTCAAGACGCTCCAGAACCTGCCGGGGGTAGCTTCGGGTACCGAACTTGTATCCGGATTATACGTACATGGAGGAAATCATGACGAAAATCTGTTTTTACTGGATGGGACTCCTCTATATCAGGTCAATCATCTGGGAGGCTTGTTCTCGGCATTCAATACGGATATTATCAAGAATATAGAATTTTACAAAAGCGGCTTTCCTGCCCGTTATGGCGGACGGCTATCTTCTGTCGTTGATGTAAGAACCAATGACGGAGATATGAAAGAGTATCATGGCAACGTTACTATGGGACTGCTGGACGGAAGAATTCAATGTGAAGGCCCCATAATCAAGAACAGGACTTCTTTTAATGTAGCTATGCGTAGAAGCTGGCTGGATGTGTTTTCTACGCCGGTCTTTTTTTTTCGCAACAAATCTAAAAAAGAAGATCAATTCACAGCGAGATATGCCTTTCATGATATCAATGCTAAAACCACCCATGCATTTTCCGACAGAAGCAAGGCATACATAAGCTTTTATTCGGGTAATGACATTCTGAAAGTTGATAATAAACAAAACTTTCATGAATATACCAGTGGATCTGACGAGGAGCTGTACCGGACGAAGTTCAATCTGCAATGGGGAAATCTGACAACGACCATAAACTGGAGCTACCGGTTCACTCCCCGATTATTTGCCAATTTTACCGGTGTATACGCCCACAACCGTTCGTTGTATGATTATGAAGAAGAAGATAAATTCCTGAACACAGGACAAGTGACCGAAGTTACCCATATCAAGCGTCGTAACCATTCGGTTATTGATGACATCGGTTACCGCATGGAGTTTGATTACAAACCGGGACTGCGCCAACATGTACGTATGGGTTCGAATTACCTTTTCCATACTTTCCGCCCTCAGTCGCAGGCTGTGAAAAACATTTTCGGAAACAATGACAAAAAGGATACTATTCAGCACAGCAATTCATTTTGCTACAGGGGGCATGAGTTTACGGTATATGCAGAAGATGACATCACGCTGGGGAAAAAATGGCGAACCAATATAGGAGTTCATTACACGTTGTTTAAAATTTCGGATAAGACTTATCATTCGGTAGAGCCAAGAGTCGCAGTCAGATATCAATGGAGCGAACATACAGCCATAAAATTATCCTATACTGAAATGAACCAGTTTATACATTTGCTGTCAAGCACCTACCTTAATCTGCCCACGGACTATTGGGTGCCTTCAACAAAAGACATCCGTCCCATGCGTTCGCGGCAATATGCAGCAGGGGTATACATGCGATTGCCACATCATGTGCGGCTCAGCCTGGAAGGTTTCTATAAGACCATGAGCCGCACCATAGAATATGACGGAGGGGGCCGCCTGGCGCCTTCTGCAGGGGACTGGGAGATGAATGTAAAGCAAGGAAAGGGAAAAGCCTATGGAGCTGAATGTGAACTCGCGTATCTCACTGCCGGGACATCTGTTAACATCGCTTATACATTATCATGGAGTAAGCGGAAGTTCAATGAAATTTATCAGGGATGGTATGCCGGCAAATTCGACAACCGGCATAAGCTGAATATAGCAGTCAGACATAAGTTCACCGGGCGGATAGATGCTTATGCGGCATGGACTTTCCATTCGGGAAATAAAATGACAATCCCCTCGCAATACGTAAATGCGCCGGAAATTCCCGGAATAAAAGAAAAAGAGCCGGCACAATGGATTTATGAAAAACTCAATAATGTAACACTGCCTTCTTATCACAGGATGGATGTGGGAGTTAACTTCCGCAAAACAACCACACGAGGATACGAACGTATCTGGAACGTAAGCATATATAATGCCTATTGCCGTATGAACGCATTGTATGCTAAGGTAGAGAAATTGCCGGAAGGAAAGTTCAGAGGGAAAGCAACCGGCGTCTTTCCCATCATTCCCTCATTCAGTTACACCATAAAGTTTTAAAATGAAAATGAAGAAGATAATCTACCTGCTACTAACAGTTGTTTTGTCGTCCTGTAACTATTATTTTGAGTTAGACGGAGTAGATGCCGGTGAAAAGTTGGTACTCTACTGTTTCCCATCAAACAATGATACAACAGTCATACAACTTTCCAGGAGCGTCCCGGTCAATAAAAAAGAACCGTTGGATAAAAACATGCGCAATGCAGATATCCATTTTACGGTAAATGGAGAGGAACAGGCCATTTATTGGAACGAAGACTCCACTTCATTGCTCCCGGCGCAATGCTATTATACGTTAGGGAAGTGGAAGCAGGATGATTGCCTGCAACTTCAGGCAAATGTGAAAGATATGCCTGTAATCGCAGCGAAGACACTTATGCCTGCAAGTTTTCCTTTAGGAGAAATAGAACTGCTGCCTAAAGGAGGAAGTGAGAAGCTCTTGCAAGTCCGGATCACATTTAAAGATAATGCAACAACCAGCGATTATTATGGAATCAGGCTGGTAAAAAAGGAAATAACAAGGAGCGACGGCGACGAAAATGTTTCATTTAATTCTGTAGAGTTCGATTTGAAAGACGAACCCTTGTTAAACAGCCTGTCTGACCTGGACGAGATATTTATGTTTTCTGATCATTTCTTCCAAGATTTATATATATGGGACGACGCGAAGATTCAGGGGAAAGAATATACGCTCCGTTTGAATATGGATTATCAGAAGGACTTTGATGTTGACTGGGCCCGCTTTAGTTATAGCGTGCAATACAAAATTTATCTCTATAAGCTCTCGCCGGAGTTTTACAACTATTTTAAAGCACTGAATGATATAAATAACAACGATTTAGGCAACCATGGTTTTTCTTCGATGATCCGCCATTACACCAACGTGTCCGGCGGCATTGGAGTTATGGGAAGCTGCCGGGTCGCAGAAACAGAATGGCTAAAAAATGTACATTAATAATAGCAATCATTTTTCCTAATTTAAATGTTGAACAAGTATGAAAAAGGTATTATTTATTTCTTTATTATTAGTTTCTGTGGGCATAAGCAGCTATGCCCGGAATTTTAAGGCAGGTGTTACAGCTGGGCTGAACGTCAGCTCCCCAAGTGATTATGATTCCAGAATGGGATTTAATGTGGGTGTTAAAGGCGAATTGGGGCTTCCCAATGTATCCGAAGGACTATATCTGGATTTTGGCGTATTACTCTCGTCACAGGGCTGGGAAAGCTCTAAGTATTATGATGCCCGGAAGAAACAGGGTATGCAATGGAAAGGCAATCCTTATTTTCTGAATATTCCTGTCCATGTCGGATATAAACTGCCTGTCGGAAGCAATACGAATTTGTTTGCCCATATCGGGCCATACATTGGTATAGGCTTGTTCGGGAAAAATAAGTTGGTAACTGAAACGGCAAACGGGAAGAAGACAACAACGACCCAGGCTGACAATGTTTTCAGCGACAGGCAATCGGAAAGATTTGATTGGGGTATTGGAGGAAAAGCAGGCGTTGAATTTGCCGGGCATTTTCAGGTAGCTTTAGGTTATGATTGGGGAATGAGGAATCTCAAGACATCCAAGAATCCTGTTGATTTCAAAAACAGAGTGTTTAGCGTATCATGCGCTTATATGTTTTAATCTCCGGTAAACATCCAACGTTTTTTGATAGGCGGTACGCTTAGCGTACCGCATATACGGGTATGCCCCTGCGGGGGCTTTTTAACACATAAAAAAACGCGGGCGGAAACCGGACTTGTCCTGCGTTCGCTCCCGGCAGGGAACAGGCCTGTATATGCGGTATGCCGGACATGCCGCACCGGATATACGGATGAAAAAAGAATGACAAAAAGTTTTCGTTATATATATATTATGGGACCATCTGTATGTCCGCGCGTATTTCTTTAAAAAAACATTAAAGTTTATCCCTTATTCTTTAGAAAAAAGAGCCGGTTGAATTGGTTGTCTGACAATTAAACACATTGTCCGGCCGGAATTCTCAAATCATACAATTTCAATCCGTTAAATCCCGAAAGGAATGGGTGTAGCGTGACGGCTGACGGCGAAGGCGCTCTGCCGCCTATCCGAAGCGTCCGGTGATGTAGTTTTGGG
>JAIRNG010000096.1 GCA_031258135.1 Mediterranea sp. (in: CFB group bacteria) | reverse complement strand
AGTTGGCGTGTTTAACAGGAAAGTTGCGCTGTTTAACACGGATTTTGGCAAGATTCAAAAAAAACGGGTGGGAAATCTGATTCCCACCCGTTTCATTCCTGTCGGAGACCGTCCTCCGGAGAACTTCCGGTTATGCGTTCGGGTCTATATAAGTGCCGCCATTGCTCCCACCGGTTTTTCCGCCTGTGCCGCTACCATCCGTATAGTCAACGTCAATCGCTGCCATACGGGTAATCCCTACATCTCTGAGGAGGTTCTTCAGCATCTTGCCGGGAACAAAATTGATCCTGCGCCGGTACACCGTGCCCACATCGGCCGCCTTTTCGTCATCCTGCGCCTTTGCGCGAATGCCGGGACGCAATGTGCCGAATTCACCCAACTGCACGCCATGTCCCATATCCAGGTTGTTCACCATCACATCGATCAAGCCGTCGATCACCTGATTGACCACACCCCTGTGGGCGCCGCAGATTTGTACCACCTGTGTACGCACTTTGTCGAAGGTGAGCGTTTCGCCCGCTACCGGTTTCACTACATACTTCGTTTCTCCTGTCTTATCGAAACCGAACACTTGTTTTACCACTTTGTACTTTATACTCATTTTTTCTTTTTTTGTGAAGCGTTACGAACGGTCGTTCCGTCAACCGGCCGTGTCTCCGGAAACATCCATTCGCCCGCTTCGGGTTGTTGAATTAAAAATTGTTCGTTGCGTTAACGCTCTACAAAGATAATACAGGGGAAAACCGGGAATTGCGCCAGATGAACGCTGATGAACGCTGATGAATCCAGTTTAACGTTTCTTTAACCTTATTTAAGGGCTGAGACGGAATTAGAACTGTTTTAGAGAAAGCGCTAAAGATTAAAGAGGCTTATTATGAAGACAAACAATCATCAGATCGTTGATTATAGTGCAGTTATTGAAAAAGAATATGGCAAACATGGCACACCGGAGCGCACCGGTCTTGATGAAGAAGCATACGCGTTTTATATCAGTCAACTATTACTCGATGCTCGTAAGAGTCATATATTTAGAGCACAGCGACCATCTTGCGTATCTGGGCAAGGCGTTTATTTAACTTGCTGTCTTTTTGTGCTACCTGTATATTATATTCGGTTTGAATATTTATAAGCGAATATGCGGGAACGTTCAAGGCGGCTTCAAACATCATTGCCGTTGACGTTGTAATCGGTCGGCGTTCATTCAGTATGTCGTTCAAAACCTTGTACGACATTCCCATTTGTTTTGCCAAACGGGTTTGTGAAATGCCCCGGTATTCTATTTCGTCTTTCAACACTTCGCCGGTGTGTGTGGGGGTAAACCCGAAATTCATCTGTGCCATGATATTCTATTTCAAACTTTATTTCCATGTTCGCCTCTTAACAAGGGCAAAGATAAGAGTATTTTTTTTGTTTCCACAAAAAAAGTGGATGTTTTCCGCTTGCCTTTCCCCCGTCATGTGTTGAAGTTGGATTTGCCTTATTATCGGCCCTGTATTGTGTGGGTGTCTTTCCGAAGTCAATCATTGATTTATAGCATTATACAAAGATGCTCCTTTGGCAGTCAACAGATATTTCTGGCGGGGATGATTCGGTCTTTCCGGATAAAGAACACGTACAAGACCGCTTTTCATAGCGGGATTGATATAATTCTCCAGGAATGTAGGGCGATGTTTTAATCCAACCTGCTCCATCAGCTGCTTCATTGAAAATTGTTCATGCCCAATCGTTGAGATAAGAATACGTTCTTGTTCGGTAAGTTGTACGGTAGCTTGTCCGGTACTTGTTCGGTTGCCGGTTTCTTTGTTCCGTATTGACAACTCATCAGGCGTTTGTGTAAGCATCGTCCGGTTTCTTAATTCGTTCTTCTCGTCCATCAATAGATTGCGGAAAAAGCGTTCCAGGTATTCAGGATTTCGCTTGACACCTTTTTGAACATTCTGATAGTTCGCACGGACCAAAGCATTTCGGAAATACCATGAATGTTTTGCGAAAAGGTCATTCTCTACATCAAAACCTATGGAACGGAGGTATTGAATCACAAATACAGCAGTTGTCCGGGTATTACCCTCGCCAAACGGATGGATTTGCCATAAACCCGACACAAACTTAGTGATATGGCTTACGACTTGTTCCATGCTTAACCCTGTATAGTCGAACGCTTTTTCCTGCTCAATATCGTGTTCAATAGCTTTGCGGATATCGGGAGCAGAAACATAAAGAACGGTATCACCATCAAGCACCCATTCCTTTTTAGTAATATTGTAATCACGGATCTTTCCGGCAAACTTAAATACACCCTCAAATATGCGTCGATGCACTGCCGTAAATCCGGCTACGGTAAAAGCCAGGGAGCGTTCGCCAAGTAGTTTAGTTATATTTACAGAGGCTTTATCCGCTTCTTCTTCTGTCTTATCATTTACACGAATAGTCTTTGACTGATAATAACTCTTAATCCGCTCTTGTACTTCATCAATCGTAATATCACCCTCGATGTGTTGTCGAGCCGTTTCAATCAGATAGTCTGAAGGCTTTAAGCCATCCACAGTTTGTAACCCAATTGCGGTCTGCCACGCATAACCTTTCTCTCGTTTATGCGGCTCGGATTGTCGGATGTATTCGTCGAAGTCGGTCATGTAAGATGGAATAATAATAACGTTAGTATCTGATAGTATAGCTTCCCGTGTACCGGACACTTAGCAAAGATACAATTTGTATGGAGATATTGCCTCGTTTATCAGTAGCAAAACGTGGTTATTCCACCAAGAGTGAGTTTATATGGTTGTATTAGTTGCCTTATTATCGGCCCTGTATTGTGTGGGTGTCTTTCCGAAGTCTTCCTTGAAATATTTATTGAAGTATTTGATATCGCCAATGCCTACCATCCATGAGATTTCGGAAATGGTATATTGGCTGGTTTGGAGTAATTGCGCGGCGCGTTTCAGCCGGATGGAACGGATGAAGTGATTGGGCGTTTGTCCGGTAATGGATTGGAACTTGGGATACATGCTGCTGCGGCTCATGCCCAAGTCTTTGCTGAGATGGTCGTTGGAATACTCGGAGTTGGTGAGATTTTTTTCGATGAGTTGAAGGGCCTTTTTGATGAACTCTTCATCCAGCGAGGTGGTAGTAATGTCGCCCGGTTGTATATCAATCGTTTTTCTGAAGATGCTTTTCCGTTTTTCCTGTTGTTGTATCAGCATTTCAATACGGGTCTGAAGAACTTCAAAGTTGAAGGGTTTGGCGATGTAGGAATCGGCTCCGGCTTTGTAACTTTCTATTTTTGCTTCATCGGAGAGCTTCGCGGTTAACAGAATGACGGGGATATGGGAGGTGTGAATGTCGTTTTTTAATCGCCTGCACAATTCTACGCCATCTAATTTGGGCATCATTAAATCGGAAACGATTAAGTCGGGGTGTCTTTTCCGTGCCGTATCTTCTCCTTCTTCTCCGTCGGATGCTTCCAAAGTATTGAATTGGTGATTCAATTGCTCCGACAGGAAATGGCGGAATTCGGCGTTGTCTTCAACAATCAGCAGGGTTTTCCTGTCTGATTTCGGCGTATGTCCACTTTCAAGGGGATGCGGGCCCGGTTCTACGGTTCCGGTACCTTTTAAATCTGTCGGTATAAAGACCGAGAACCGGCTGCCCTGTCCCACTTGGCTGTTGACGGTGATCCGTCCTCCGTGCAATCCGATGTATTGCTTTACCAGATGAAGCCCTATTCCGGAACCGGTTTTGCCTGCCATGCGATTATTTTCGCTTTGGTAGAAACGTTCAAATATGGTTAACTGTTCATGTTCCGGGATGCCGCATCCGGTATCTGTTACCGTAATCATCACGAAATCCCGTTCGTGTTCTTTGACCAAATGAATGTCGGTGGCAATGCACCCTCCCTGTGGCGTAAACTTCAGCGCATTGGAATATAGATTATTGAGAATCTTGCGGATCTTTTCCTTGTCGAACCATATAAATAACTGCATGGATTGACTGTCGAAGACTAAATCGACCGATTTGCCGGAAGCCATTTCCTGAAAAGAGTTATGTACGTATTTGGAGAAACAGATAAGATCATCGAATGATAGCTTCAGCTTTTCGCCGCCCATTTCCACTTTACGAAAATCCAGCAATTGGTTAATCAATCCCAGCATGTCTTCGGCCTTCCGGTAGATAGAAGATAATTTCTGCTTGAGTTGTTCATCTGTTATCTGACGGATAAGTATGCTCAACGGCGTCATGATTAAAGTCAAAGGTGTGCGGAACTCGTGACTGATATTGGTGAAGAACTGTAATTTCATCTGGTCCAGTTGTTCCTTTTGCTTGCGGCGCTCTTCCGTTTTCCGTTCTTCCACACGTCTTTTGTGTTTTTTGTTCAGATAGAAGAACAATATGGAAAGGATGGCGGTTATCAGCAGCGCATATAGAATGTAAGCATACACTGTGGCCCAAAACGGGGGAGTGATGATGATAGCTATCTCTGCCGCTTTGTCGCCCCACACCTTGTCATTGTTTGCCGTATAAATAATCAGTCTGTATTCTCCCGGGGCCAGGCCCGTATAGGAGGCGGAGCCTAATCCTGAGGTTAATATCTCATTCCAACCCTGATCGTAGTTTTCCAGTTTATATTTATAATACGTATGTGACGGTTTGACATAATTCAGGCCGGAAAATTCAAACGTAAGAAAATTCTCTTTGTAGTTCAGGCGGATATTCTTTGTGTTGTTAACCGGGTTTTTCAGTATAATGTGTCCGTTATAGACGGTATTTTCTTTTATCACGGAGTTGAATAGCTTGAAGGCCGTGAATACAGGTGTGTTTAAGCTGGAATTGTAACGCACTTTATCAGGGCTGAACATGTTGATCCCATGATGGCCTCCGAAATACAGGTCTCCGGACTGCGTTTTCAGTGAAGACCTGTCGTAGAACTTGCCGGACTGCAAGCCATCATGCGTATCGAAATTGACCAAAGAGAATATATATCCGTCTGTGGTTTCTTTCGCTTCAATCTTAGTTATTCCGTTTAAGGTGGATACCCAATAAAAACCGTTGTTGTCTTCTTCGATGGCGGAAACGGAATTGCTGGGCAAACCGTTTTCCGTATTGATGGTGTATGACCTCCGGCGCCGGTTGTCCCAGATATGAATGCCTAATTCCGTACCGAACCATTCCAGGTGGCGGTTATCTTTGAATATGCAATAGTATTTGACATTAGGCCCCATGAATTTCACATTGTTAGGGTCGTTTATTTCCGGAATATAGATGTTATCTTTTTGCGTATCATAATAATAAATGCCGCTTTCGCCGAATACGGCAAAAACATGGTCGTCGACAGGATAAAAATTGAAATCCACTTTGTGAAAAGCTATCTCAGGATGTTTATCGCGCAACAGGGTGATCCGTCCGGTGTTTACGTCCAGTTCCCCTACGCCTTCATTGTCCACGCTTACCCAGAAACGCCCGTTCACGTCTTCATAAACCGCCCTGGAAATATTCTGGTTGGGGTAACGTTCCAGGTTGTCTGCCGATTTGTTGAACACCTTCACGCTTCCTTTGTCGATGCAATAAAAGCCGTTCAAATAAGTTCCCACCCATAACCTGTTTCTCCTGTCCCGGTATAACGACAGGCACAGGTTGTTGGCAAGGAGGCCGTTGAATGCCTGTTCCATCTTTCCCGTTGCCGGTTTATATCGCCATAGCCCTTTGTAAGTGGTGCCGATCAATATGCTTCCGTCACTGTCTTCCAACAGGCAACGTACTGATTCATTCGCCACACGGGTATCGTTATGCGCCGTTTGGATCAACCTGAATTTGTTCATGCTTGGATGATAGTAACAGATGCCTTGCCACAAGGTACCTATCCATAATCCGTTATTGTGATCCACAAATACGCATTGTATGTCATTGTTTAAACTGACTCCGTTGGTCAGATTCAGGCTGGGGATGGTCTCTACTTCGTGAGTTTTGCCATTGATCCTCCGTAATCCCGACCAGGAAGAACCTACCCACACATTTCCGTCCATGTCCAGGTCCATGGAAGTGAAGAAGTTGGAAGGCCCTTTGATGGTTGCTACTTCTTTCCATACCTTTTCAATCCGGTTGTAAAACGCTACGGCATGATTGTACATCAACCATAAGTCGCCGGAGGCGGTAGGATGGATGAACAAACGGTCGGTGCCCATAGAGATCTTGCCTGTGAACTGTGTGTCCTGCACAATAAATTCCCCGGATGAAATATCCCAGCAGCGGATTACCCCGCTCGAATAGACAATCCAGTACAGGTTTTTATATTGCGCCATCTCAAGGGGGAACTCCATACGACCGGCGCTTCCCGTATCAATCGTGTTCAACTTCTTTCCGGATACATCATAATACGAGAATGTATTGTCTTCGGTCAGGAACCAGTAATTTTTGCTTTCGTCGATGAACAGGTTTTTCAGTTTCTGATTGATTCCCATTCCACGGAGTATATCTCCGATGTCATAAATGAATTGATTGGTATTCCAGTCGAACAACGTGAGATAACCCGGCGCTTTCATCCAAAGCCGCCCTTTTTCGTCATCATAATCCTTGAATATCTGATACCGGTTGAAGCTCCACTTATAATCTTTTTTCCTGTCATGATAAAAATGTTCAAATGTGGCGCCGTTGTAATTGTTCAGGATAGAAACTGTTCTTATAGCCAGACGCCCGTCCGGCATTTCAGTGAAATTGCGTATCTGATTGTCCGACAATCCGTCTATTATATCAATATGGCGGAACACATATTGTGAGTATGCCTCTGAGCGCGTCAGAAGAAATATAAGCAATATAGTAACATGTCGTACACGCATAATTATTGTTTTATTAATTGATCAAAATTACAAAACATTTTTTTAATTATTGGAGTATCTTGCAAAATCCTGTTTCGATTCCCTGACAGGGTTTCAATCTTTTAAACAACCTATCGGTACCACATAAACGCCGTCTTCCCGACGGCTATTCTTGGTTTATAAACTACCGATGTTTTCATGTTTTTCTTATTTAACCCTAAAAGATATTTCAGGTGTAAAGATAATGTGTTTTTTTCTTGTATTCTAAGGGCTTACGTGAATTTATTCACCAAATTGGCTGTTTTATATTCATGAAGTTGGCTAAAATATTTCCGGGAATTTGGCTTTGACTTTTTCGAGGTTAAAACAGAGGGCTTGACCTACCCCTAAAAGGCGCTCATTTAACGAATGTTTCATGAAAATCCCCATCTTTTATCCTTTTTCCTTACACGGAATTTCCATTTGCATATATTAGAGTATGCGCATGCGTTACGCGCGCGCAAGTATTATCTTTTATAGACCATTTTGTGTGTGATTCATAGAGGTGGTGGTACCACCACCTCTATGAATCACACACAAATGAAGAATAAAAAGAATAATATGCATACTTGCGCGCGCGAAGGCGCGTATGCGTGTGTGCGCGAAGGATTAACCAAAAGGGGCAGAATAACTCGACGTAATAATCCCATAACTCAACGTAATATTTGCATAACCCGTTGGGTTATGTCGGGATTACATCAGGGTATGCCAACTTTTCCAAACAATAAACCGTTCTTTTCATTTCTTATTCCATTTTGTCGTAAACAGGCGTAAACTATCAGGACCGAAAGTAGCCTTCGGGCAAAACACAGACATTTGCATAACGAACGAAAAGAATTTCTATTTCAAAATGGATTCATGCCGGTACCTTACAAGAAAATGCAAAGAAGACCTGTGGCCTGTCTAATAATTAGACACCTGCGTCTAAAAAATAGACATTGATAGACGATTGCCGGTTGTGTATCCGCCTGATAATCAAAGATACTGTTGTTTTGGCACGCTTTTGGCATACGGATTATTGAACGGTAAGATCATATCTCGATAGATTATGGAATGAAACATAAATAATTAATTTTGTAATATACAATGAGACAACTGTACTACACTTTACAAACGCTGATCCGGGGACGGAAATCTAACGTGATCAAGACGATCTCCCTCACATTGGGCCTGTTCGTCGGTATCCTGTTATTTGCTAAAATAGCATTTGAACTTAATTATAACAGGGACTACAAAGAACCGGAAAACCTCTGCACCATTATGTCGTATTATACGATTCAGGGCGTGAAAAATGGACCTGTCAATATTGTAATGGGTCCCGTATCCCAGACAATAGCGGAAGCTTTTCCGGAAGAGGTAGAGTATGCTACGACCGTCCGGTATGAAGGACAGGCCTCCTATTATATCGGAGAAAATCCGTTTACTTACGAAACGGTATATGGTGACACCTTGTTTTTTCAGACAACAGGCATAACCGTACTGGAAGGAAATGTCAAGGAATTAGCTAATCCGGATATGATATTCATCTCCGAGGAGTTTGCGAAAAAGGCATTCGGTAATGAGAATCCGATAGGCAAAACGGTAATGAAAGATAAAACCCGTGAATGTACCGTCAGGGGAGTGTTTAAACATGTCTCGGAAAATAACAGCCTGCGTCCGCATGTAGTGATTTCCTTTGCGAATGTATTCAAATACATGAAGATGTATTTTGGATGGAATGGAGGAGACAGCTTTATGGGAGTTGTACGTTTACGTTCCGGCGCCGATCTTGAGAAAATGAATGCACGCATGGATGCGGTTATTGAATCGCACATGGAATTTAATCCCGAAAAGAACGGTTGGGGGGTACAATACAGATTGGAAAAGGCGAATGATGCTTATCTGAATGATCCGGGCCTGAGAATGAGGCTGATGATTGTCTCTGTACTGGGATTATCTTTGCTGCTGATCGCGGCGCTGAATTATGTGTTGATCTCTGTTTCTTCATTGACTGCCCGGGCTAAAGGAATCGGAGTGCACAAATGCAACGGGGCCACAACAGGTGATATTTTCGGCTTGTTTATGTACGAGACCGGAATTATTATCGGAGTGTCTCTGATATTTGTAGCTATATTGATTTTCACTTTCAGAGGGGTGATTGAAGATGTCCTGGAAACATCTCTAACGGGATTGTTTGTGTGGAAAGTGATGTGGGCGCCGGCATTGGTTGTTCTTTTCCTGTTTATGGTATCGGGTGTATTGCCTGGGCGTATGTTCTCAAAAATCCCTGTGTCACAGGTATTCCGTCGCTACACTGAAGGTAGGCAAGGATGGAAGCGGCCGTTATTGTTCGTGCAGTTTACCGGGGTTAGCTTTATCTTTGGTTTGTTGTGTGTGGTTATCGTACAATACAGGCAGGTCACCACGTACGACCTGGGTTATCAGACCGAAGGTTTGGCCACCGCGTACCAGTATTTTGATAACCGTGAAGTGGCGCGTGCAACCATTGTCAACCTCCCGATGGTTGAGGACATCGCCTTCTCCTGGGTAGATATCGGTTATGGCCTGTCGGGCGATTTTGTCGGGGAGCGCGGTAGTAAAATGCTGTTTTCCTCCCGATTCAATTTATGCGATTATAACTATGTACCTATACTTGGAATTAAAATAAAGGAAGGTAAAAATATAGATGGGCCGGATCAGGTACTGGTCAATGAAGAGTATGTTCGCCTGATGCACTGGACGGATAGCCCGATCGGTAAGAGGTCTCAGTCTTCCACCGCCGGTGAAGCGATCATAGTAGGGGTTATGGAGGATTTTGTCGATAATAATCTTTTTATAGGAGTCCAGCCGGTCATATTTATTGGTAGAACAGGGGCGCAAGGCTGCATAACCGTGCGCTTGAAAGCGCCTTACAGAGAGAGTGTGAAGGCTCTGAATGAAGCTGTAAAAGAGGCCTTCCCCACCCGCAACATTGAATTTACGTATATGCCCGATCGCATGTTAAAGAAATACGATTCTACCCGCCGTTTCCGGGATATGGTATTGCTGACTTTTGCCTCCATTCTGTTGATCACACTCATGGGATTGTTTGGTTATATAAACGATGAAGTACGGCGCCGGAGCAAAGAAATCGCCATCCGCAAAGTAAATGGCGCCGAAGCTTATGATATTTTGTCGTTACTGTCGAAAGGGATGGCCCGGATTGCCGTACCTGCTGTGATTATCGGCGTGATCTGTTCTTACTTTATAGGTAAAGAGTGGCTCTTACAGTTCGAACGTTTCCGGATGGAATTGAGTATACCGCTTTTTCTATTGGTTGCCATTGCCATCTTATTCCTCATTTTCGGAACGGTGATCCTCAAATCCTGGCATATCGCTAATGACGATCCGGTAAACAGTATTAAAAACGAATAATGGGAATCAGGAGGGAAGGAGTTAGCGCTTAACTACTTGACCGCATGAATAAATACGCTGATGAAAAAACATTGGAAGCCGCCATAGGAGTCCGTTTGGAGCTTTACAAGCCCTTGGAAAGGTCAAAACCGACCCGTTTGGAGCTTTACAAGCCCTTGGGAAGGTCAAAACCGACCCGTTTGAAGCTTTACAAGCCCTTGGAAAGGTCAAAACCGACCCATTTGGAGCTTTACAAGCCCTTGGAAAGGTCAAAGCGAGTGATAATTCCTTTAACTGCTGATTAGCATGAATAATTAAACAATTAACTATTATGATACAAATTGAAAATCTTAGCAAAGTGTTCCGTACTTCTGAAATAGAAACAGTAGCGTTGAATCGCATTAATATTGAAGTGAAAGAAGGAGAATTTGTGGCTGTAATGGGCCCTTCCGGTTGCGGTAAATCTACCCTGCTGAATATATTGGGGCTATTGGACAATCCTACCGAAGGCTCTTACCGCCTGATTGGCGAAGAAGTGGCTACTCTGAAAGAGAAAGAACGTACGCATAAGCGCAAAGGCAGACTGGGCTTTGTGTTCCAGAGTTTTAATCTGATCGATGAGTTGAATGTGTATGAGAATGTGGAATTGCCTCTGACCTATTTGGGGTATAAAGTTTCCGAACGCAGGAAAATGGTGGAAGACATTCTTAAACAAATGAATCTCAGCCATCGTGCGAAACATTTCCCGCAGCAACTGTCGGGAGGACAGCAGCAACGTGTGGCGATAGCCCGTGCAGTGGTAACTCATCCGAAACTTATCCTCGCCGATGAGCCTACAGGTAACCTGGATTCTAAAAACGGCACGGAAGTGATGAAGTTGCTGACCGGGTTGAACAATGAAGGAACGACCATAATCATGGTTACCCACTCACAACGCGATGCCGGCTATGCACACCGGGTAATACATTTGTTTGACGGTAGCGTGGTAGCTAATGTAACGGCTTGACATATTTCTATTTTTCCTTGCCTTGTATCCGTTTTATGTTATAACTTTGCGCCGGATTACAATATTCTAAATAGAAACGTATGACCGGTTATATCTCGAATGACACCAGAAAGGTGACGACTCATCGATTAATTGAGATGAAGCAAAGAGGCGAGAAAATATCTATGCTTACAGCATACGATTATACAATGGCTAAGATAGTGGATGGCGCAGGAATAGACGTTATTCTTGTGGGCGACTCGGCATCGAATGTGATGGCGGGAAACGTGACAACTCTCCCGATGACACTCGACCAGATGATCTATCATGGGAAATCCGTAGTTCGCGCCGTAAACAGGGCAATGGTCGTAGTTGATATGCCTTTTGGCACTTATCAGGGAAACTCCAAAGAAGGGTTGGCGTCAGCCATCCGTATCATGAAGGAGAGCCATTCCGACGCGCTGAAACTGGAAGGCGGAGAAGAGGTCATCGAGACGGTCAAGCGTATTCTTACCGCCGGAATCCCTATCATGGGACACCTTGGATTGATGCCGCAATCCATCAATAAATATGGTACTTACGCCGTTCGCGCCAAAGATGACGAAGAAGCAAAGAAACTCATCAGAGACGCGCACCTGTTGGAAGAAGCCGGATGCTTTGCCATTGTACTGGAAAAGATTCCGGCGAAGCTGGCAGCCCGCATAGCAAGTGAACTGACTATTCCGATCATTGGCATCGGCGCCGGCGGTCAGGTAGACGGACAGGTGCTTGTTATTCAGGATATGCTTGGTATGAGCCAGGGATTCAGTCCCCGTTTCCTGCGTCGTTATGCCGACCTGCATACCATTATGACGAATGCCATCGGGCAATATGTCACTGATGTGAAAACCAACGACTTTCCCAACGAGAAAGAACAATATTAACAGTTAATGCCGATCAACAGTTAACTGAACTGAACTGAACTGAAGTGAACTCTCAACTCTCAACTGTCAACAACCAACTGATAAAGGTGTGTCTGGGTAATCTGCTGATCTTTATTTCTCAGTATATGCTTTTTCCCATGCTTCCTGTTGTCATGGGCGAAAAACTGGATATATCTATAGCGACTACCGGTGGAATGTTTCTGGTTATGGTGTCGGGGATGATTCTCATGGGCCCTTTCTATAGCCATCTGATGGATGTTTACAGGCGAAAGTCGCTTTGTATTTTTTCTTTTATCGTTGTATTTGCAGCAACAATAGGCTATACCCTTATTCATAGTCCGTTGGAACTGTTGGCGCTTTCCCTTGTACAAGGTTTAGCGTTTGGCGTGGCCAACTCTTCCATCATAACATTGGGGATCGATGTGAATGTTTCGGATAACCGTAGCAAAGGGAATGTCATATTTGGTTGGTTTACGCGGCTGGGAATGATTCTTGGCGTAGGGTCGGGAAGCGCGGTATATCTGAATTTCGGTTTTGAAACCCTGGTTGCGGCCTCTGTAATTACAGGTTGTGCCGGCGTATTGTTTATAGCTGCAATGCATATTCCGTTCCGTGCTCCCATAGGCATGCCTTTATGCTCTCTCGACCGTTTCTTTCTGCCGCATACCTTCCCTTTTGTGCTGAATATGATTATGATCGCTTTTGTTCCGGGCGCATTACTTCCTCTTATTCATTTTAAAATGAGGGATATATTCTTGCTGGATGAGTGGACGGCACCCTATTTTGCTTTTGCCGGAGGGGCTTTCCTGTTATCCGCATTGCCGGTCAAGTTCCTGAAGAAATATACTCTTTGGGTACAGGCCTTATTCGGTATGACGGCTATGGTATGCGCAATCTGTAGCCTGATCCTGTTCGATTCCATATCCGGACAGCTATTATCTGCTATTTTATTAGGGATTGGCCTGAGCGTTATTACTCCGGCATTTTTATTCTTTTTCATTAATCTCTCCAGCCACTGTCAACGAAGTACCGCGAACACAACACATCTGTTATCATGGAAAATCGGGATTTTCACGGGAATAGCAGCGTCCTGTTATTTGACGGTGAACGAATCCTCAACAGCGGCTTTTCGCATGGCTCTGGCGGCTTCCGTACTGGCTGTCGTGTTTTTTATCACAGTCTCCTATCCATACTACCGGAAGAAAAAAGTGCGATAATAAGGCATAAGATAAACTTTTGTGCTATTTTTGCGAGATAAGACTTACTTTAGAACGGATGATTAGAAAAACAGTAATAGGGCTGTGGATATTCTTTGCGATCATCGTATTCGCTATCGCAGGTGTCTTTATGGCCATCTCGAAAGGATGGATCGGCTATATGCCCCTCGTGGAAGAACTTGAAAACCCATCCTACAAATTTGCAACGGAAATCTACTCCGAAGACGGGAAAGTATTAGGTACATGGTCGTTTGAAAAGGAGAATCGCGTATACACCGGATATGACGAACTGTCTCCTTACATCGTTAATGCGTTGATCGCCACCGAAGATATTCGCTTTGCCGGACATTCCGGTATTGACACAAAAGCGCTGGCGCGCGCTGTGATCAAACGCGGACTCCTGATGCAGACGAAAGCGGGTGGGGGGAGTACCATTACGCAACAACTTTCGAAGCTGCTTTTCTCGCCACGGGCGGGAAGTGTTGTCGAACGTGTCTTGCAAAAGCCGATCGAGTGGGTCATTGCCGTTAAGCTGGAGCGCTACTACACCAAAGAAGAGATACTTTCTTTATACCTCAACAAGTTTGACTTCCTGAATAATTCCGTAGGGATCAAAACCGCTTCATTTACATACTTTGGCGCCGAACCCAAAGACTTGAAAATAGAAGAGGCGGCCACGCTGATCGGAATGTGCAAGAACCCTGCGCTCTACAATCCTTTGCGTTTCAATGAACGGTCAAGGGGCAGAAGGAATGTAGTGCTTCATCAAATGTTGAAAGCGAAGTATATCACACAGCAAGCGTATGATTCGTTGAAGCATCTTCCGCTTACGCTAAAATACAACCGGGTTGACCATAAGGAAGGCCTGGCCGCTTACTTCCGTGAATATCTGCGCGGAGTAATGACTGCGCAGGAACCGGAAAAGAAAAACTACCGCGGCTGGCAACAGCAGAAATTTTATGAAGATTCCCTTGCGTGGGCTGCCAATCCGCTTTATGGCTGGTGCGCCAAGAATAAGAAGAGGGACGGATCGAACTATAATATCTATACGGATGGGTTGAAGATCTATACGACCCTCAACTCGCACATGCAACAGTATGCCGAAGAGGCTGTAACCGAACATCTGGGAGGCTACCTGCAAGACCGGTTCTTCGCGGAAAAGGCGAAGAGAAAAACAGCTCCGTACTCCTGGAACTTACCGCAGGCGAAAGTGGACGAAATATTGGACCGTTCAATCAGACAGAGCGACAGGTACCGTTCCATGAAAGCATCCGAAGCATCCGAAGCCGCCATTAAGAAAGCGTTCCATACCCCGGAACCCATGTCTGTGTATACCTGGAAAGGAAACAAGGACACGATCATGACGCCGCTGGATTCAATAAAATACTATAAGCATTTCCTGCGTACCGGATTTATGTCTATGGACCCTGTAACGGGACATGTGAAAGCCTACGTAGGCGGCCCTGACTATACGTATTTCCAGTATGATATGGCTATGGTTGGCCGTCGCCAGATCGGCTCCACGGTGAAACCGTTTGTCTATGCGTTAGCTATGGAGAATGGCTATACGCCTTGTGATGAGATACGCAAAGTAGAACAGACGTTCATCACGGAAACAGGCGAACCATGGAGCCCGCGAACCGCTGACCCGAAGAAATGTTATGGTGAAATGGTTACACTGAAATGGGGATTGGCAAATTCGGATAACTGGATCACAGCCAACCTGATGAGCAGGTTGAACCCTTACAGCCTGGTGCGGTTGATACATAACTTTGGGATACTGAACCAACAGATCGATCCGGTGCTCTCTCTTTGTCTTGGGCCTTGTGAGATTTCAGTCGGGGAGATGGTGAGCTCTTATACGGCTTTTGCTAATAAAGGTATCCGTGTCGCTCCGTTGTTTGTTACGCGGATCGAAGATAATGAAGGGAATGTGTTGGCCGCCTTCGCTCCGCAGATGGAAGAAGTGATCAGTGCGTTGAGTACTTATAAAATGTTGACGATGCTCCGTGCCGTGATCAATGAAGGTTCCGGCGGACGTGTAAGGCGTAATTATGGCATCACCGTTGATATGGGCGGTAAGACCGGTACAACGAATTACAATGCCGACGGGTGGTTCATGGGCTTTACCCCTTCATTGGTTTCCGGTGTTTGGGTGGGTGGCGAAGATCCGGATATCCACTTTGATACAATGGCGGAAGGGCAGGGGGCTTCTATGGCCCTTCCGATCTGGGGATTGTACATGAAGAAAGTGTTTGCCGATAAAACACTGGGTTATGAACAGACCGAAACATTCCAGATACCGGAAGATTTCCGTCCCTGCGGAGATAAAGAAGAGGAAGATCGTTTAGTCGCCCCTCAGAAGCTCGATGACCTGTTCAACTAACCATACGGATAACCACCATACAATGGATAGGAAGTTTATAGCCATCATCCCTGCCCGTTATGCGTCAACGCGTTTCCCGGGCAAGCCTTTGGCTGTGTTGGGGGGTAAACCTGTGATTCAACGGGTATATGAGCAGGTTTCCGGTGTCTTTGATGAGGCGTATGTGGCCACTGATGATGTGCGTATCGAAGAGGCTGTCAAGGCTTTTGGCGGTAAGGCCGTGATGACTTCCGCGGCTCATAACAGTGGTACCGACCGGTGCTTTGAGGCATATGCCAAAGTGGGTGGGGATTACGATGTGGTGGTCAACATACAGGGTGATGAACCTTTTATCCGGCCGTCCCAGCTTTTGGCTGTAAAGGCCTGTTTTGAGGATGTCGCTACACATATCGCTACCCTTGTGAAACCTTTTACGGCGGATGATCTTTTTGCCGCGTTGGAGAACGTAAATTCCCCTAAGGTTGTGGTTGATAAAAACATGAACGCGCTTTATTTCAGTCGCTCGATCATTCCATACCAACGGAATGTGGAAAAGAAAGATTGGTTGAAGAACCATATCTACTATAAACATATCGGACTGTATGCTTATCGTACGGATGTGCTCAAAGAAATTACCGCATTGCCCCAATCCCCGTTGGAGTTGTCGGAATCTCTTGAGCAACTGCGCTGGCTGGAAAACGGCTATACCATTAAGGTCGGAATAACCGGAACGGAGACGATAGGCATCGATACTCCGGAAGACTTGGAACGCGCCGGAGAGTTTTTAAAGCAGCAGTCTTTATGAAAATTCAATGTTCAACTATCCTTTGGCTTCCTGGTACAGGAAACGTTTGATGCTTTTCTTTGGCGTTTTCTCAAATTCTTCGGGATATATTTTCATTTTGGATAGCTGGCTGTAGACAGGAAGCATACTGTTGAGCGCTACCCTGTTCTCTTCCATAATGCGCTCCATATCTTCCGTTTTCAGGCCATGCGCAAAGGCTTCGTCAAAGTCCGGATATACCAGTCCCACCAGTTTATCATGTTGTTGTACAACGATACTCTCGGCTACGTAAGGCATGTTGTTCAGTTTATCTTCGATCTCTTCAGGATAAATATTCTGTCCGTTTGCTCCCAGCAGCATGTTTTTGTTGCGTCCTTTGATCGTAACGTTTCCTTCTTTATCCATAACCGCAAGGTCGCCGGTGTGTAGCCACCCGTCTTTATCAAAGGCTTCCGCGGTAGCTTCCTCGTTCTTGTAATATCCCAACATCACGTTAGGCCCTTTGCATGCAATTTCGCCTACAATAGTAGCCGGATCAGGAGATAATATCTTAACGTCCATGCGTTGCACCGCCTTACCGCAGGATCCCGGTTTAAAGCGTTTCCAGTTTTCATAACAGACGATCGGCCCACATTCAGTCATACCGTAGCCTACCGTATAGGGAAATTCGATCATTTTCAGGAACTGTTCCACCTCCTGGTTGAATGCGGCCCCTCCGACAACGACCATGGAAAAGTTGCCTCCGAAAGCGCTGATGACCTTTTCGCGTATCGATTCTTTGATCTTATCGTTGATGACCGGTACTTTCAGCAGTACTTTCATCGTCGGAGTCTGCAGCTTAGGCAGTACATTCTTCTTGATGATCTTCTCTATGATGAGGGGAACGGCTATAACCAGATTCGGCCTCACTTCTGCGAAAGCTTGGAAAATGATTTTCGGACTGGGCGTCCGGGTGAGGAAGAATATCTGGCAACCGATGGAAAATTCAAATAAAAATTCAAATGCAAGTCCGTACATGTGCGCCATAGGAAGCATGGATACAACTTTATCGCCGGGGTTCATGGGGAGGACTTCAATCGCGAATTTCACGTTCGACCACAGACTGCGGTAGGGAAGCATCACTCCTTTTGAAAAACTTGTGGTTCCTGAAGTATAGTTGATGACGGCCAGCTCTTCCGGCTGATCTTTGTGATAGTCGATGTGTTCGGTGCGGAAGTTCTTTGGATATTTTCTGCCGAACATCTCGTTCAGATGTTCTCTGGCATGCGTTAGCTTTTTACTCCTGGAGATCAGGATAGAAAAATCCTGAATGGACACAACGCCTTCCAGTAACGGCATGGCGGCTTCGTTGAGATTCTCCCATACAACGTCTCCTACGAAAAGAAGTTTGGCTTCGGAGTGATTCACGATATGGTGAACATTATCGGCTTTAAATTCGTGTAAGATCGGTACGGCTACCGCTCCATAGGTAAGGGTGGCAAGGAAAGCAACCCCCCAATGTGAACTGTTGCGCCCGCATATCGCGATTTTATCGCCCTTTCCGATTCCGCTTTCTTCAAAGATAATGTGTATCTTTTCTATTTTCCGTGCTACGTCCTTATATTGGAGAGTAGCGCCGTTATAATCCGTTAAAGCGTTTAAGTCCCAATTCTTTCTGATGCTATTTTCTATAAAAGCATTAAATTGCTGTTCCATTTGTTTTGCACATTTAACGTTCAATTGCGCAAATATAAGGTTTTATCTGATGAATGCAAATGTTTCGGGAATAAAATTGCTATGTGCCGATGCAGCGATTTGCTAATTCCTATCTTTGCAGCATGAAACAGAAAAATGAAATTGTACGGTCCGCTCTCTATAACCTTGGCATTGAATCGTTGAACGCCATGCAAGAAGCGTCACTGCAAGCAATAGCGGGCAAAAATGATATTGTATTGTTGTCTCCTACGGGAACGGGTAAGACCTTAGCCTTTCTGTTGCCTTTGTTGCAGCTTTTAAAAGGCGATGGAGATATGATCCGGGCTTTGATCCTTGTCCCTTCGCGTGAGTTGGCTTTACAGATTGACTCTGTTTTTAAAGCCATGGGCACGACATGGAAAACCTGTTGTTGTTATGGAGGCCACCCCATTGCAGAAGAGAAGAAAAGCATCTCAGGAAATCATCCGGCGGTAATTATCGGTACTCCGGGCCGTATAGCCGATCATCTCCGAAAAGGAAACTTCTCTCCCGAAACCATACATACGCTGATTGTCGATGAGTTCGACAAATCGCTTGAACTGGGTTTCCGGGACGAGATGATCGAAATTATCTCCCAGTTGTCCGGAGTGACCAGGCGAATGCTTCTGTCGGCTACGGATATGGAGGAAATACCGGAATTTACGGGATTGAACTCTCCTGTAACACTGAACTTCCTCCAGGATAGCGCACCGGAGGAATCCCGGTTGGAATTACTGAAAGTGGTTTCTCCTTCAAAAGATAAGATAGAAACACTCTATAAGCTACTTTGTGTTTTGGGTAATAGATCCAGTATCGTATTCTGTAATCACCGGGATGCCGTAGACCGGGTAAATAAACTGTTGAAAGAGAAAGGGCTGTATACCGAAACATTTCATGGGGGAATGGAGCAGCCTGACAGGGAACGGGCGCTTTATAAGTTTCGGAATGGCAGTTGTTATGCGTTGATATCTACGGACCTGGCCTCCCGTGGATTGGACATACCGGAAGTCGAACATATTATTCATTACCATTTGCCTGTCAATGAAGAGGCTTTCACTCACCGGAACGGACGTACAGCTCGTTGGGACGCCAAAGGGACTTCGTATTTAATCGTGAATGAAACGGAAAGCCTTCCCGGATATCAGGGAGAAGACATATCCGATTATATATTCCCTGATAAGATTCCGCAACCGGCCAAAACCCTGTGGGTGACTCTATATATTGGAAAAGGGAAGAAGGACAACGTAAACAAGGTAGATGTGGTTGGTTTCCTATATAAAAAAGGGAATCTGTCCAAAGAAGATGTAGGGCGTGTCGACGTCAAAGAACATTATGCCTTTGTAGCCATACGCCGAAGCAAGCTGAAACAGCTCCTTACCTTGATTCGGGGTGAAAAGATAAAAGGTATGAAAACAGTGATCGAAGAAGCGCAATAATAAAATCAGGCATTTATGCCGATGTGACATTTTGATTGCTATGTGCGGTTGAAGAGCGCCGTTTTCAAATCTGTGGGTTGACAAATGCCGTTTATAAAATAAAAGTTTGCCGGAAAGAAAAATATTTGTAATTTCGCCATGTCGTAAGACGTAGAATATAAACGTATTATCTAACCAAAACAAACTTCAAATGAAAAAGCATAATTTTAATGCCGGACCTTCCATTCTTCCCCGTGAAGTAATAGAGGAAACGGCGAAGGCTATTTTAGATTTCAATGGTTCGGGACTCTCTATCCTGGAAATCAGTCACCGTTCCAAGGATTTTCAAGCCGTAGTTGATGAAGCTGAGGCCTTATTCAAAGAATTACTAAATATCCCTGAGGGGTACTCGGTATTGTTCTTGGGTGGCGGGGCCAGTTTGGAGTTTTGTATGGTTCCCTATAACTTCCTGGAGAAGAAAGCGGCATACCTGAACACGGGGGTATGGGCCAGGAAAGCCATGAAGGAAGCAAAAGGTTTCGGTGAAGTCGTTGAAGTAGCGTCTTCTGCAGATGCCAATTACACTTTTATCCCTAAAGACTATGCCATTCCTGCCGATGCGGACTATTTCCATATCACGACAAACAATACCATCTACGGAACGGAACTGAAAGAAGATCCGGACGTTCCGGCGCCAATGGTCGCCGACATGTCTTCCGATATCTTCTCCCGTCCGGTCGACATATCCAAATATATTTGCATCTATGGCGGAGCGCAGAAGAACCTCGCACCTGCCGGACTTACTTTTGTTATTGTGAAGAACGATGCCTTGGGTAAGGTGTCCCGTCATATTCCTACCATGTTGAACTATCAGACTCACGTGGATAACGGATCGATGTTCAATACGCCTCCTGTATTGCCTGTCTATTCGGCTATGCTGACTTTGCGTTGGATCAAGTCGTTGGGCGGAGTGAAAGAAATGGAACGCCGCGCCATTGAGAAAGCGGATATGCTTTATGCGGAGATTGACCGCAACAAGATGTTTACAGGTACGGCCACCAGGGAAGATCGCTCACGTATGAACATCTGCTTCGTTATGACTCCCGAATACAAAGAGCTGGAAGCAGACTTCATGAAACTGGCTACCGAAAAAGGTATGGTTGGTATTAAAGGTCACCGTTCTGTAGGCGGTTTCCGTGCATCGACCTATAATGCGATCACGAAAGAGAGTGTACAGGCGTTGATTGACTGTATGCAGGAGTTCGAAAAATTACATTAATCCTGAATTTCAAATGAAAGTACTTATTGCTACCGACAAGCCATTTGCGAAAGTTGCCGTAGATGGTATTCGTAAAGAAATTGAAGCGGCCGGTTATGAATTGGCGTTACTGGAAAAATATACGGAAAAAGCCCGGCTATTGGACGCGGTGAAAGATGTAAACGCCATTATTATTCGTAGTGACAGTATAGATGCGGAAGTGTTTGAAGCCGCCAAAGAGCTGAAGATTGTGGTTCGTGCAGGCGCCGGATACGATAATGTCGACTTGAACGCGGCCACAGCCCATCATGTGTGTGTCATGAATACACCGGGACAGAATGCGAACGCTGTTGCGGAATTGGCTTTAGGCTTAATGGTTTATGCGGTTCGTAACTTCTATAATGGTACGTCAGGGACGGAACTGATGGGTAAAAAGCTGGGTATTCATGCTTATGGCAATGTTGGCCGCAATGTAGCCCGTATTGCCAAAGGATTCGGTATGGAGATCTATGCTTATGACGCTTTCTGTCCGGAAGAAGTGATTGAGAAAGACGGCGTGAAAGCCGTAGCTTCCGTTGAGGAGCTTTACAAAACATGCGATGTGGTGTCTTTACACATTCCGGCTACTCCGGAAACGAAGAACTCCATTAATTATGCTTTGCTGAAAGAAACGCCTGAAGGAGTTCTCTTGGTGAATACGGCCCGTAAGGAAGTGATCAACGAAGATGAACTGATCAGGCTGATGAATGAGCGCAGTGACTTCAGATACATTTCCGACATTATGCCGGCAGCCCATGCAAACTTTGAAGAACTCTTTGCGGGACGCTATTTCTCTACACCTAAGAAAATGGGTGCGCAAACCGCCGAAGCTAACATTAATGCAGGAATTGCAGCAGCAAAGCAAATTGTGGGTTATTTGAAAGAGGGTATAGACAAATTCCGCGTGAATTGAAACGCAGATTAACGCAGATTTTCGCAGATTAATATTTTCCCTGAACATACATAATCTGCGAAAATCTGCGTTCAGAAAAAATAGTATTCAACATTCTAATTTCATGGCAACGATTAAACCGTTTAAAGGTATTCGTCCTCCAAAGGATCTGGTAGAACAGGTAGCATCCCGTCCTTATGATGTGCTGAACTCGGAAGAGGCGCGTGAAGAGGCTACAGGAAATGAGAAGTCCCTTTATCGTATTATAAAACCTGAAATAGATTTTCCGGTGGGAACGGATGAGCATGACGAAAAGGTCTATGCGAAAGCCGCCGGGAATTTCCAATTGTTCCAGGATAAAGGCTGGTTGGTACAAGACGATAAAGAATTGTACTATATCTATGCTCAAACAATGAACGGAAAGACTCAATATGGTCTTGTTGTCGGCGCTTATGTGCCCGATTACATGAATGGCTCCATTAAGAAGCATGAACTGACCCGCCGTGATAAAGAAGAAGACCGGATGAAGCATGTTCGTGTTAACAATGCCAATATTGAGCCGGTATTCTTTGCTTATCCTGATAACGCCGCTCTGGATGCCATCGTGATGAAATATGCCGCCGGTACGCCGGTTTATGATTTTATTGCTCCGGGCGACGGCTTTGGACATACGTTCTGGATTGTGGATGATCCGGCGGATATCGAGGCTATAACGAAAGCGTTTTCTGTTATGCCTTCTTTATATATAGCAGACGGCCATCACCGGTCGGCTGCCGCCGCTTTGGTCGGGGCTGAGAAAGCCAGACTGAATCCGGATCATACAGGAAACGAAGAGTATAACTACTTTATGGCCGTTTGTTTCCCTGCCAGCCAATTGACCATTATTGATTATAACCGTGTGGTGAGGGACCTCAACGGCCTTACTCCAGCTCAGTTTTTAGCTGCTTTGGAGAAGAATTTTGTAGTAGAAGAGAAAGGTTCCGATATCTATAAGCCCGTTGCACTGCATAACTTTGCTCTTTATTTAGAGGGTAAGTGGTATAGCTTAACGGCTAAACCCGGTACTTATGATGATAATGATCCGATCGGCGTACTCGATGTAACTGTTTCATCGAATTTAATTTTAGATGATATCCTGGGAATTAAAGATTTGCGTTCCGATAAACGTATTGATTTCGTCGGTGGCATCCGCGGGCTTGGCGAACTGAGCAAACGTGTGGATAGCGGCGAGATGAAGGTCGCTTTGGCGCTTTATCCGGTTTCCATGAAACAACTGATGGATATTGCCGATGCAGGTAACATAATGCCTCCGAAAACAACCTGGTTCGAACCTAAGTTGCGTTCGGGATTGGTTATCCATAAATTAGTCTGAGTCGGAAAAGCATATCTGATGGATTTTAACGCGGAGATAGAACTTGCCTGGCAGTGTATAGAGAATACCGGCTCACACCTTTTTCTGACGGGTAAGGCGGGAACCGGTAAAACCACTTTTTTACATAAGCTCAAAGAAAAATCCCCTAAGAGGATGATTGTTGTCGCTCCTACGGGAATTGCGGCAATCAATGCAGGGGGAGTAACCATTCATTCCTTTTTTCAGCTACCCTTTGCTCCTTATATACCCGAAAGTAAATTTACTTCCGCGCAGTCTCCTTATCAGTTTGGCAAAGAAAAGACAAGCATCATCCGTAGTATGGACTTACTGGTCATTGATGAAATCAGTATGGTACGCGCCGATCTATTGGATGCTATCGATGCTGTTTTGCGCCGTTACCGGGACAGGCATAAACCTTTCGGCGGGGTTCAGTTACTGATGATCGGCGATTTGCAGCAACTTGCTCCTGTTGTGAAGGAGAACGATTGGGCTTTATTGAGTCCCTATTATGATACGTCGTTTTTCTTTGGCAGCCACGCACTCAAGGAGACCGATTACATCACTATTCAATTACAGAAGGTTTACCGTCAAAGTGATAATTTCTTTATTTCCTTACTCAACAGGATACGTACGAATGATCTTGATCATGAGGTGTTGGCTGAACTGAACAAACGTTATATACCCGGTTTTCAACCCGATGAGGATGAAGGCTACATCCGGCTGACCACTCACAATTATCAGGCGCAACGCATCAATGAGCAGCAGTTGGGCGCTTTGTCCGGCAAGGCATATAGCTTTAAAGCTACCATTGAAGGAAACTTTCCGGAAGCTTCTTATCCTGCTGATGTGGATCTGTGCCTGAAAAAAGGCGCCCAGATCATGTTCCTTAAAAATGACTCGTCGGGCGGGAAGCGTTTCTACAATGGTAAAATAGGCATTGTAACGGCTGTCGGTCAGAAGAGCATATCTGTTTGGGGGCAAGGCGATGAGCGCGACTTTGTTCTGGAACAGGAAGAATGGGCAAACAGTAAATACACGCTCGATCCCGGGACAAAAGAAATAACAGAGGAGATTGAAGGAACATTCCGTCAATATCCGATTCGTCTGGCCTGGGCGATCACCATTCATAAAAGCCAGGGATTAACTTTTGACAGAGCTATTATCGATGCCCATACGTCTTTTGCGCACGGACAGGTGTATGTTGCCCTGAGCCGGTGCAAAACACTGGAAGGTATGGTGCTGAGCTCGCCGCTAACCCGTGAATCTGTAATTAATGACAAGTCGATCAGTGATTTTACCCACGCTATCGAGAACCGTTTTCCGGATAAGAACCGTTTAAATGAATTACAGCGCCAATATTACTATGAGTTGTTGTGCGAACTGTTTGGTTTCGCTAATATAAAAAGGCTTTTCTCGCAATCGCTTCGTTTGCTCGATGAGTTCCTTTACGATCTTTATCCCAAAACGCTGGAGGGATATAAAGTCCATTTCTCACGCTTTCAGGAAGAGATTGATAAGGTCTCGGTCACTTTCCGGGGGCATTATGCCGGATTAATGTCGAATCCGGATTATGCCGAAGACCCTGTGTTGAGCGAACGGGTGACTTCGGGCGCGCATTATTTTCATGAAAAGACGGCTGAAATCTTACAGACATTAATTCTTAAAACCAAAATAGAATCGGATAATAAAGAGTTGAAAAGACGTTTTGACGAAACGTTTTCCGCGCTGAAAGAACAGGTGTATATCAAGCTGGGTACGCTGGCGTATACGACTGAAAACGGCTTTACCGTTTCCGGTTATCTGAAGCATAAGGCTCATCTCATTGTTGCTTTGTCCAATTCCCAGGGGGCAAAGAAGAAAGAGACGGGATTTAATCCGAAAGCCAGAGAAATACGCGAGATAGCCCGTAAATATGATGCCGGTGAACCCTTGAAAGCTGAAGAGCTAAAGTTTATCCTTGGAATCTCGAAGAATAAGGAGAAGGCTAAATCAGCGAAAGCGCCTAAATCTGCAAGGCCGGCAAAAACGGAGAAGGTCGAAAAGATAGAAGTCTCCTCCGATATAGACCATCCGGAATTGTATCAGGCATTAGTCGGGTGGCGAAACCGTATGGCGGTTAAGACAGGGCTGCCTGTTTATACTGTGCTTCGCCAGAAAGCCATTCTGGGTATCGTCAATACATTACCTGCTACGAATGGCGAATTGGAGCGTATCCCTTTCTTCGGGAGGAAAGTACTGGATAAGTATGGCGATGAGATTCTTCATATAGTAGAGGCCTATATGAAGAAACGGGGTAACAAGAGGTAGTCTGTCGTTTAATGACAATATCCGCCGCAATCGTGATCGTCGCAATTGTCCCCGCAACTGTCACATCCGCAGTTACAACCTTCGCTTGCCATCAGGTTGATCATGCCTTGAATTTCTTCGGCGGTTGCCGGACGGTTTTCAACGACTTTACCGATGAAGTTCAGGTCGGCTCCGGCTAACGGATGATTCATATCCACAACCACGACGTCATTTTTTACTTCGACGACCATTCCGTTCAGGCGTCTGCCTTCGGTGTCCATCAAAGGAACTACATTCCCTTCTCTGACCTTTTCAACGTCGAATTTGCCTTCAATCTCAAAGATGTGTTTAGGCAGGTCGATCACGTGATCGTTGTCAAATTCGCCATACGCATCTTCGCTTGCGATGGTGAAGTTAAACGTATCTTCTTTCTTCAGGTTTACTATTTGGTTCTCAAAAGATTCAAGTGTAGTTCCCAATCCGGAAATGAATTGGAATGGGCGGTCGGCTTTTGCTTCTTCAATTAATTCTCTCTCCCCGTCTTCTATCGTGTACAGCTTGTATGCTACGGTAATGTACTTGTTTGATTCCATTCTTTTTTATGATATTAATATAAAAACTTATCCTGCAAAGATATGAATAATTTGTTTTATATCTGTCCTTTCAGACGTCATTCGTCGTATAACCCGGGCTCACCGGTATCCTCCCCTGTGTTCTCCCGTCGAGTAGAGGCGCAAAATTTTGCGCCTCTACTGCGGAATCTAAAAAGCTGCCTGCAAATCGGAAAGCAAAGCGAAGTCAGGATGGGTACACGGATGACACGGATTTCTTAAATTGAAAATTGAGAATTGAAAATTACGATGCCGCATGGAAATCCGTGCTCATCCGCGTAATCCGTGTTATCCGTGTACCCATCCTAATTTTCAATTCTCAATTTTCAATTTAATAAGTTTTCAAAGAAAATTCCCCCGCGGCCACGCCTGGCCGAACAGGGGAATAGCAACAAAACAACTTAGTAGAGCCATACCCGTGATTCACATCATGGAGTAATGGCGTTTAAATTGAAAATTGAGAATTGAAAATTGAAAATTACGATGCCGCATGGAAATCTGTGTTCAACATCCGCGTAATCCGTGTCATCCGTGTACCATCCTAATTTTCAATTTTCAATTACTTAGTAGAGGGTTATGTTCGTGATTCACATCATGGAACTTCAGTAATTGAAAGTCAGGATGGGTACACGGATGACACGGATTTCACGGATGAACACGGATTTCCATGCGGCATCATAACTTTCAATTTTCAATTTAATGACTCCTTCCCTCCTTATTCTTTCACACACCGCACCGAAAAGCCGTAGGTGTGATAGTAGGTGCCGCTTGAGTTAATATTTTTATTGCTGAAGGCCAGGTAGTAGGCGTTAGTACCCGAAAACGTAGCACTCCAGTAGTAGCCATTCGAACCCTGACCGGAAAGTGTACTCGTAATGCGATTGCGATGGCCCGCCGCAGGCCAATAAGACTGAGTATAAGTACCATCGTTATCATCAACCGGGAATACATAACCACGCTCATTAATAGGAATGGTCTCCTCATACGTCTGCGCCGCATAACCACTCCAGGGTGAATTCGTATCCGTACCACTTAACGGAACCCGCCAACCTGCCGGACATGGGTCGTAAATGGTTTTCGGCTTAGCTTCATCATCACCACCCCACAAAGTATTATCCCGTGCGGAAGCCAACCAGTCGTTATCATTCACATTAGCTATATAATAGAAAGTACCCGGATTCTGAATAGCCTGCACGAGAGTAACTCCATTTCCTCCATTGGCAACACCGAAACCAGCTACATTATTCCTTAACGGGAAAGGATCTTTCCTACCCCACTGATAATGCAAACCACGACCCTTAACGGAATTAGCGGCCGCCAACGCCCCGAGGTTACGATCCATAAATAATACCTCACGCGTAGTTGTACCCTGATTGTCATTGGGGTCCCAACCATTATCAGAAGTTGGGTCATAACCGGTCACCCAGATATGCCAGGACCAAACCGCTTTCTTCTCCGGATCATTCGCCTTGTAGATTTTCACCACAGCATTACCCTCGGTATTATGAGTATACAAAGAGACGACAGCATCCTTACCGGAACCGTCGACAGAAATCGTACGGATCACCTTCTCCGTCTGCCAGATAGTCGTAACGCCGAACTCACCGGTATAGGTGCCTTGGTCATCCACGTGCAACGCGTCGGTAAAGTCGTCGCTTTCGTACACAAACGCACGGGAAACAGGAAACGCAAACCCGCTACCGGGGGCAACAACGTAACTATTGGTCATCCCGTCTACAACAGTGGTGGAAGCAAGCGTACCGGGGGTTAACGGGCCGATATCTTCCGCTTCCAGTTTATCCTGGTTCTCACTCGGTGTCCATGCACTCCAATTACCAATGGTGTGCTCCTTTAATATGGCATCGAAAGAGACGAACTTACACTGAAAGGTATATACCTTTCCTCCCTCAAAGTTTACGTCGTTAGGCAGGAGAATGGAATATTCCTTACCGCCCAAAGAGAGTATCAATTCCCGGTCGAGATAAGCGGAACCGACTGCATGAGGAACGACGATCGCCGTCCAGGCCACTTTATAATTTGCATTTATAGTGTTCTTTACAGGCTCGATAACAACATCCGCACCACTCAGATTGCTCAACGCAGCGGTAGAAAGGTTAAAATTAGCCCGCGTAGGTATACCGTTAATCTTCAAACCCGCGTTGGAATAATTGGCTATCCGGTTTTCGTCTTCCAGCACGATAACCAACTTAGTCAACCGATGCTTGAACTCCAAGTATATCGGATTATCGGCGATAGTGTACCCCTGACCACCGGTACCACTCGTACCCTTTCCCTTCGTATCGCTATACAACAAGTCGATAGCCTGCGGGGAAGTCTGGACTGCCACATTCACCGGGTAGACATTCTCGCAAGCCGAGTGTAAATCGGACAGGTACGGATAGTAGGCCACGAAACTTACCCCATCCCCGTTAGCAGGATAACGAAGGTATTCGCTATCAGCTTCCAAATCGGCCTCCGTATTCTCCTTGTCGAGGTTAGCCGCTTTATACAACTTGTTCTGCGAGGAGAGATAAGTCGTAAAGTCAGCCGAACCGCTGGAAGCAGCATACGGAACCATATAGACCCCTACCTTATCGTTAGCCTCCCACTTGTTATCGTAAGCGCGGGTAACAGTGGCGCCGGTGCCGGCGCCGGCAATAGAAAAATTAAACCGGATAGGCTCATCGCTCCACTCAACGGGATCGACCCCATCAACATCCTTCTGGCAAGAAGCAAGCAATGCCAGAACACATAAACTTAAATAAATTCTCTTACACATAATGCTTTTAATTTTTAAAGGGTTATTACTAAATTGAAAATTGAAAATTACGATGCCGCATCCTTTTTGAAACGCAGATTAACGCGGATTTACGCAGATTTTCTTTTTAAACACAGAGACACAGGGTTTTAATTTTAAGGAAGAAGACGAGAGATGCACAGAGGCTTCGCTTTTATCTTTTCCTCTTTTTATCTCCGTGTATCTGTGTTCAGAATCCGCGTTCATCCGCATAATCCGTGTCATCCGTGTACCCATCCTAATTTTCAATTTTCTATATCAATTATCATCTATATCAAATCATCTATATAGCCGATATCTTCCAACTCAAAGCCGATTTCTTCTATCTCACGTCGCATATCGACTTCTTCTATTTCATACCTGATATCATCATCTTCTATCTCTTCTATTTCATATATCATAATTCTTTTTACCTTTCTTTTAATACCTATTTTTAACCGCAGATTTACGCGGATTTATTTATTATCCGTGTTTATCCTTTAATTTATTATCCGTGTTTAAAATCCGTGTAATCCGTGAAATCCGTGTCTACTTTCTCTTTTTCTCCTTTTATCTCCATGTAACATCTCCGTATATCTCCGTAACTCCATGTCTCTGTGTTTAGCGTAATTTTCAATTCTCAATTTTCAATTTAAGAAGGTCTTACCTCATATTCCCCTCCCGGTATCCATCCCGTCAGAACCGAGTAGATTACGACCTGCCCGCCGGCCGCGAACCTGACGGTGACGTTGAAAGCATGCCCTTCAGTCGAACCGTCGAACGAAGCGGATCCATCCCGCATCAGGTCGACGTCCACTTGCTGCGTCTTTTCGGTCGCCCCATCTAAATAGTCCACAACAAAGGTATACTCCTTAGTCTCCGCTACGCCAGCCGTCACAGGAGGAGCCAGCACGTAAGCCTGCCCGGAAAGCGCGGTCGTCACCGCATATTCCTGACCGGCATATTCCTCATCCGTCCCGATAACATAACAGGGCAGCTCCTTCTCCCTCTCCTTTGACTTGCGTCGACCGTTGGTTGGAGAGGCTTGGGGTGAGGCTTCCGCTTCGGGCGCAGCAAAGGTGACAGCCTGCTCACCACCAAGCGTAACGGTCAGCTCCGTCTGCAGAGCGGCATCCATCGCCCTGACCAACCGGATAGCCCTGACCCGTATCCTGCCAACCATCTCCGCATCACCATACAACCAGATCTTCATCAACGTAAGCCGGTGGGCAAACTCCAGCGTGGCGTACCGCTCGTTCCACACCTCCAACATACGCGTCTCCACTTGCGGAGCGAACATCACATCATCCTTACCGGTCAGGGTAAACGTCCGCTCTCCCCCGCTCCCCGTCCATCCATCCGCCGGATAAAGCCCGCTCAGGTAAACCAGCGTAGCTACCCCCGGATACCGGTAGTCACCCAACCCCACCGGCTTGGCGTCACCGGTAAAGGTCATCACCCCCGAACAGTACGGCTCACCATAATCACCCTCGCTCAACGAAGCAACCACCAAAGCCTCCAACGGATTCGCAGAAAGCGTACCTTCGTAAGCGCCACGCACAGTGTTCATACCCCTGACCGAAGCGCACGCCACAATCTCACCCGGAAACTCCACATCGGCGCGGGTGCAGGAAAAAAAGAGGAATAAAAACAACAGCCTCACCCCAAACAGCCTCACCCCGGCCCTCTCCAAAGGAGAGGGAGAAGGACGACGCCGCATGGTTTTCCTCCCTCTCCTTGGGAGAGGGCTGGGGTGAGGCTGCAGGTGCGTGGGGTGAGGCTGTATGTATTTATTCTTTTTCATTTCGTCTTTATTATTCTCTTCCTCCCTCTCCTTGGGTGAGGCTTCTTCGGCGTCTTTCCCCCTCTCCTTTGGAGAGGGCCGGGGTGAGGCTGTTATTACCATATTTTATA
>JAIRNG010000074.1 GCA_031258135.1 Mediterranea sp. (in: CFB group bacteria) | reverse complement strand
GAGGCGCTACATATTCGCTCAGATGAGGGTCGGCGCCCGGGATGACAAATGCATCCAGCCGCTTCCTTCTCAACGTTTCACGTAAGGCTTGTATCCGGTTTTGAATGACCTGTTTCATAGTATAACTCCTGTTATTTTCCACAAAAATACCAATTCCCGGCAGCTTTGCAAATCCACTGCCGTTCTTTTTATCTCCGGAAGTGCATAAAAAGACGGAAGACAATGCAGGGATTGAATAAAAAATGTATATTTGCACGCAATAATTTCTAAACGCATAGCCCTATGTCATTTATTGCAGATAAAATTGTAATGGACGGATTAACCTACGATGATGTCTTGTTAATCCCCGCTTATTCTGAAGTTTTGCCCCGCACTGTTGATCTCTCGACGAAGTTTTCCAAGCATATCGAATTAAAAATACCTTTCGTTACCGCCGCAATGGATACGGTGACCGAAGCTAAAATGGCTATCGCCATCGCCCGTGAGGGAGGAATCGGTGTGATACACAAAAACATGTCGATCAAAGATCAGGCCAAACAGGTCGCTGTAGTGAAACGCGCCGAAAACGGCATGATCTATGATCCGGTAACCATCAAGAAAGGTTCTACCGTGGCAGACGCCCTGTCTTTGATGACAGAATATAAAATTGGCGGCATACCTGTGGTAGATGATGACAAAATGCTTGTCGGGATTGTGACCAATCGTGATTTACGCTTTGAAAGGAACTTAGATAAGCGTATCGACGAGGTGATGACAAGTGAAAACCTGGTAACAACAAACCAGTCGACCGACCTGGAAGCCGCCGCACAGATCCTGCAAAAGTATAAAATAGAGAAACTGCCGGTGGTAGATAAAACGGGAAAACTGATCGGACTGGTAACATATAAAGATATTACAAAGGCAAAGGATAAACCTATGGCCTGCAAAGACGCAAAAGGGCGTTTGCGCGTTGCCGCCGGGGTCGGGGTGACAAACGACACGATAGAGCGTATGCATGCGCTCGTTGAAGCAGGGGTGGATGCGATTGTCATCGACACCGCCCATGGACATTCCAGGTCTGTCATTGAAAAGCTGAAGGAAGCTAAGATACTTTTCACGGACATCGACATCATTGTCGGTAATATCGCTACGGGCGAAGCTGCCAGAACGTTGGTCGAAGCAGGCGCTGACGGAGTGAAAGTCGGTATCGGCCCGGGGTCTATCTGCACGACACGTGTAGTAGCCGGCGTAGGAGTGCCTCAACTTTCTGCCGTGTATGATGTTGCCAAGGCTATAGCCGGTACGGGAGTTCCTTTGATTGCCGACGGCGGATTGCGTTATTCGGGCGATGTGGTTAAGGCGTTGGCTGCAGGCGGATGCTCCGTTATGATCGGATCGCTGGTTGCCGGAACGGAAGAAAGCCCCGGCGAAACGATTATATTCAACGGACGTAAATTCAAATCCTATCGCGGCATGGGATCCCTGGAAGCCATGGAAAACGGTTCCAAGGATCGTTATTTCCAAAGCGGGGAAGAGGACGTGAAGAAGTTGGTGCCGGAAGGGATCGCCGCCCGCGTACCCTACAAGGGAACATTGTATGAAGTGATTTATCAATTGGCCGGCGGACTGCGCGCCGGTATGGGATATTGCGGCGCTACTGATATTGAAAAGTTGCATGAAGCTAAATTTACGCGCATAACAAATGCCGGTGTAATGGAAAGCCATCCGCATGATGTGACGATTACGAGTGAATCACCCAACTATAGCCGTCCGGAATAGAAGCGCCGGAGTCTTTTTCCCTGCTATGAAAAGTTTCCGGAAAGGCGTTGGATAAAGCACTTGCGTCAAACGTACAAGGTTGAAATTAACGAAGAGGCTTTAAAAACAGTTAACAACCATTGAAGCAATTGATTATTTACACTATCTTCGTACCTTTAATAAAGTATAATTCAATTTACAATGCGAACAACAGGCTTTCTGCTGCTATTTCTTCTGATGTGTTCGTCATGCGGCGGCAAAAAAGATAAGCATAAGCATGAGGTAGAGAACCTTCTGGTCGAAGTAGACGGTAATTTTTTGCATAAGGAGGATTTACAGAAAGTACTTCCTGCGGGGTTATCAAAAGATGACAGCCTGCTTTTTGCTGAGAATTACATCCGCAATTGGATTGAAGAGGTGCTGTTGTACGATAAGGCTAAAGCCAACATCCCGAATAATGCCGAAATTGAAACGTTGGTGGAGAACTATCGTAAAGCTCTGATTATACATACCTATCAGCAAGAACTGATCAACCAAAAACTTTCGCCGAACTTACCGGAGCAGGATATCACCGATTTTTATGAAAAAAACAAAAGCCTGTTTGTGCTGGAGCGCCCTTTGATAAAAGGATTGTTTGTAAAAGTACCCCTGGGGGCTCCCCAGCTTAATGAAGTACGCAAGTGGTACAAGACCGAGACGCACGAAGCGGTGGAGAATCTGGAGAAATACAGTTTGCAATATGCCATAAGCTATGATTACTTTTACGACAAGTGGGTAACGGTTTCCGATGTGTTGGGCAAAATTCCGATCAAAAATGAAAAACCGGAAGAATACATCCATGCGAACCGGCATGTGGAATTGCAGGACACGGCATTTTATTATTTCCTGAATGTGGCCGATTACCGGAAAAAAGGAGATGAAGAGCCCTACGATTTTGCACGTACTACGGCGAAGGATATGCTGATAAATTTGCGTAAAATCGATTTCATAAAAGGAATTAAGGCCGGCTTGTATAAGGAAGCTACGCGAAAGGATAAGATTATATATCATTGATTAAGCATAAAGATGAAGAAACGCGCATATTTTAAATTCCTTGTTCCGGCAGCATTGATGCTTTCCACCGGAGCCGTTTACGGACAGGATAATGTGATTGATGAAGTCGTCTGGATCGTGGGCGACGATGCCATATTGAAGTCAGACGTGGAAGAAGCGCGTCTGAGCGCTCTGTATGAAGGTAAACGGTTCGATGGCGATCCGTATTGTGTCATACCGGAAGAGCTGGCGATCCAGAAGTTATATTTGCATCAGGCGGCGCTGGATAGCATCGAGGTCTCCGAATCCGAAGTGATCCAGCGTGTGGAAGCCCAGACGGACTATTTTATCCGTATGATCGGATCTAAAGAAAAGATGGAGGAATACTTTAATAAAACATCCATCCAGATACGTGAATCTATGCGCGAAAACATACGCGATGGGCTGATGATGCAGAAAATGCAGCAAAAGCTGGTCGGCGAGATCAAGGTAACCCCTTCCGAAGTGCGCCGCTTTTTCAAAGACCTTCCGCCGGATAGCATCCCGTACATACCCACACAGGTAGAGGTGCAGATTATCGTATTGCAACCCCATATCCCTGTCGATGAAATTGATGATGTGAAGAGAAGGCTGCGTGAATTTACGGAACGTGTACATACGGGCGAGATAGACTTCTCCACGCTGGCGTTGCTCTATTCCGAAGATAAAGAATCGGCCAAGCGCGGAGGCGAGCTTGGATTTATGGGACGCGGGCAGTTGGTGCCCGAATATGCGAATGTTGCATTTAACCTGCAAGACCCCAAGAGGGTATCTAAAATTGTAGAGTCGGAATTTGGTTTTCATATTATTCAACTGATCGAAAAGCGCGGCGACCGTTTGAATACCCGGCACATCCTGTTGAAGCCCAAAGCTTCCGACAAAGATGTGACCAATGCAATCGCGCGGCTGGACTCTATCGCAGATGACATCCGCAGTGGTAAGTTCACGTTTGAGGATGCGGCCCTGCATATCTCCCAGGATAAGGATACCCGCAACAATCATGGCTTGTTGGCTAACCCCGAAACCGGTACGTCACGGTTTGAGATGCAGGAACTGCCGCAGGAAATAGCGAAAGTGGTCGATACGATGAAAGTGAACGAGATATCCGGGGCATTCTCTATGATCAGGGAGAAAGACGGAAAAGATATTTGTGTCATCGTAAAACTGAAAAGCAGGATCAACGGCCATAAGGCGACAATCAGCGATGACTATCAGCGTCTGAAAGAAATCGTATTGGATAAGCGCAGGAATCAAGTGCTCGAAAAATGGATTGTCGAAAAGCAAAAGCATACGTACGTCCGTATCAACGAGAACTGGAAAAACTGTAAATTCAACTATCCGGGGTGGATTAAAGAATAACCGGTAATACACATATCCCTTGTATGCTGAAAGAAAAAAGAACAGCAGACTCCCTGAACAGGCATAGAATCTCCTTCATGGGGATTTTATGCCTGTTCGGCGTATATGTTGCGGCGCAAACCCGGGTAGAAGGGCGGCAGACCGGAAAAGAGAAGACGCGCGTGGATCTCCTGCATGCCGATGAGGGATATGCAAACCGGAACGTTCGTCCGGACGTACAGGTGCTTGTCGGATCCGTTCAGTTGAAGCATGAAGGTATGTTCATGTGGTGCGACAGCGCTTTGATTTATGAAAACACCAATTCGGTCGAGGCTTTCAGTAATGTTCGTATGGAACAGGGAGATACGCTGTTCATCTACGGTGATTATCTGTTTTACGACGGTATGGCGCAGTTGGCGCAGTTGCGCGAGAATGTGAAAATGATCAATCGCAACACGACCCTGATGACGGACAGTCTTAATTTTGACCGTATCTTCAACCTGGGATATTATTTTGAAGGCGGAATGTTGACCGACGAAGAGAATGTGCTTACCTCGGACTGGGGCGAATATAGCCCTTCAACAAAGCTATCCGTGTTCAACCATGATGTTACGCTGGTCAATCCTCAATTCACGTTAACATCGGATACGCTGAAATATCATACGGTAACGAAGATCGCTACGATTCTCGGGCCGTCTGAGATTGTGAGCGACCGGAACCATATCTACTCGGAACGGGGGTTCTATGATACGGCCAATGACGTCGCCGAACTGCTGGACCGCTCGGTTTTAACGAATGAAGGCAAGCAACTGGTAGGCGATAGCTTGTTCTATGATCGCAGGATTGGTTTTGGAGAGGCTTTTGATCATGTGATCATGAACGATACCATCCATAAGAATATGCTCACAGGCGATTATTGTTTGTACGATGAGCCTGCCGGATATGCGATGGCCACAAAGCGGGCGGTAGCCATCGACTACTCACAGGGGGATAGTTTGTATATGCACGGCGATACGTTGAAAATGCTTACATTCCATATCAATACGGATTCATTATTCCGCGAGATTCGCGCATATCATAAAGTACGGATGTATCGCACGGATGTACAGGGCGTTTGTGACTCATTGACGTTCAACTCCAAAGATTCCTGCATCACGATGTATACGGATCCGATCCTCTGGAATGGAAACCAGCAGTTGCTTGGCGAGGAAATCAGGATATACATGAACGATAGCACGATAGATTGGGCGCATATCATCAATCAGGCGTTAACGGTGGAAATGAAAGATTCTCTTCATTATAATCAGGTTGCAGGTAAAGAAATCAAAGCCTTTTTTGAAGAAGGAGAAATACGTAAGATAGATGTGATCGGAAATGTATTGGTCGTATATTATCCTGAAGATAAAGACAGTACCATGATTGGGATGAATACTTCCGAGACAAGCCTGTTGAATATGTATCTGCGTGAGCGTAAAATGGAGAAGATGGTCATGAGCCCTAAATCCAACGGGGCGCTTTATCCCATGGATCAATTGCCGGCGGATAAAATGAGGTTGCCGAGCTTCCAATGGTTTGATTATATACGGCCATTAAACAAAGACGACATCTTTGACTGGCGGCCTAAACGGGCGGGCGATACGTTGCGTAAAACAACGCGCAGGCCCGTATCGGCGCCGATACGTGAAATTAAACACCCGAAATAGTATGGGATTCTTTAAAATGAAAAAACCGCGCCGTTTCAATCATCCGTATATTTATTACGATGAAAGAAAAGAGAAGTTAGCTCGAATGGAAGAAAACGCTAAACGCGAATTGGGAATGTTGCCCGAAAAAGAATTTGATCCGGAAGATATCCGGGGAAGATTCATAGAAGGCACCACTCATCTTAAACGGCGTAAGCAAAGCAGCCGTAAGCCGGTGAGTACGGGAGTGATCCTCATCATTATTGCCTTGTTACTCTTCCTCTGGAACTATTTATTAAGGAGCTAAGGAGCGAAGCGCTAACTCCTTCCCTCCTTTAACCCCTTAAAACTATGAGCGATATCATTCGTCTATTACCCGATTCGGTAGCCAATCAGATTGCTGCAGGAGAAGTCATCCAGCGTCCGGCCTCTGTTGTCAAAGAGCTGGTAGAAAACGCTTTAGACGCCGGAGCGGAAAACATACAGGTATTGATTGCCGATGCCGGCCGGACGACCGTCCAGGTCATCGATGACGGCATGGGAATGTCCGCTACCGACGCACGGCTTTCTTTTGAAAGACATGCGACATCCAAGATACGTGAGGCGGCGGATTTATTTGCTTTGCGCACCATGGGATTCCGGGGCGAAGCATTGGCCTCTATAGCCGCCGTGGCTCAGGTTGAGCTTAAAACCCGCCGTCACGCCGAAGAACTGGGAACGCACATCGTCATTGCCGGTTCCAGAGTGGAGAGCCAGGAAGTCGTATCCTGTCCCGAAGGGAGCAACTTCTCTGTGAAGAACCTGTTTTATAATATTCCCGTACGCCGTAAATTCCTGAAGTCGAACGCTACGGAATTGAGTAATATCCTGACCGAATTTGAACGGATAGTTTTAGTGCATCCTGAGGTGGCTTTTACGTTGCATCACAATGACGGCGAGATGTTCCATCTTCCGGTATCGGGCCTGCGTCAACGTATAACCGCCGTTTACGGGAAAAAGTTGAATCAACAGTTGTTGCCTGTCGACGTGGATACCACGATGGTTAAAATCTCCGGATTTGTGGGCAGGCCGGAAACGTCCCGCAAGAAAGGCGCGCATCAATATTTCTTTGTGAACGGGCGTTACATGCGTCATCCTTATTTTCATAAAGCAGTCGTCGACGCTTATGAGGAGTTGATCCCTGCAGGCGAACACGTATCCTACTTCCTTTATTTTGAGGTCGCCCCGGCCAATATCGACGTCAATATCCATCCGACAAAGACGGAAATCAAATTTGAGAATGAGCAGCCGGTCTGGCAGATACTTTCCGCGGCAGTAAAAGAAGCCTTGGGGAAATTCAATGCCGTTCCATCTATTGATTTCGATACGGAAGGAATGCCCGACATCCCGGCTTTCAATAACGACAAGCAGCCCGTCGAGCCTCCGAAGGTACATATAAACGCGGACTTCAATCCTTTCCGGGAAATGCGCCGTCCGGCATTGGAGCCTGATATGGAAGAGGTCCTGCCTTCTTTTGAAGAAGATACGGCAGTCGAGAAGCGCCATCCGCCCAAAGACCTGTATGACGGTAGCGGAGAACCGGCAATCGAGCAAGGAACGTTGCATTTACAATACAAAGGACGTTTTATTCTCACCTCCGTCAAGTCGGGTTTGATGTTGATAGACCAACACCGGGCGCATGTCCGTGTCTTATTTGACCGGTATATCGAGCAAATAAAACAGAAGCAAGGCGTTTCGCAGGGAGTGCTCTTCCCGGAAATACTGCAATTACCCGTGTCGGAAGCGGCCGTATTGCAGGGAATTATGGACGATCTGCTTTCCGCAGGCTTTGAGTTGAGTAATCTGGGAGGGGGCAGTTATGCCATTCATGGAGTACCGTCCGGTACGGAAGGACTTGATCCGGTTACGCTCATTCGCAACATGATAACGAACGCTATGGAGAAAGGAAGCGATGTAAAGGGGAAAATTCAGGATATGCTGGCGCTAACGCTTGCCCGTGCCGCAGCTATAACGTATGGACAGATACTTAGCGGAAAGGAAATGTGTTCGTTGGTCGATCATCTTTTTGCCTGCGCCACTCCGAACTATACCCCCGACGGGCGTATCGTCCTGATTACCATAAAAGAGGAGGAAATAGAAAAACTTTTTTAGCGGGTACAGTACTCGTGATAAAATATCTGCTTTTTTTGTAGAAACATAAAATACCGAAACAAATACCGCTTCCTAAAACAGTTCGGAATGACTTCCAATCCTAATAATATCAATGAAATTGCTGTCTTCATCAAACCATATCAAAAGAAAATCCCCCTCAATGTGGCACTCCATACAGCCTTTATACTTCCCGGTTAACTTATGCGCCTTTAGTTCCGCAGGTAGTTCCATTGTGATGATGTAGAGACGCAAAATTTTGCGTCTCTACTATTTTATCATCCGCATTCATCCGCTTAATCCGTGTCATCCGTGTACCCATCCTAATTTTCAATTCTCAATTTTCAATTTAACGAGTTTGTTGCATTTGACTTCCTCATCAGCCAGGCGTGGCGGGGGAAGTTCTTTTTGAATATGTACCTTAAAGTCCGCTGAAGTCTACATCGTCAAATACCAGCGATGGAATACGCCAGGAAGAAGACAAGCGGGGATCGTTACCCACTTCGACCAATGATTGCCATAAGGTGATCATGTTGCCTGTGATATTCATTTCAGATACCGGTGTGGACAGTTTACCCTTTTCAATCAGGAAGCCTTCGATGCCGAAAGAGAAATCCCCGGTCGAACTGTTACTGTTGCCGCCGTTGAATCCGGTAACCAGGATGCCTTTGTCTACACCTGCAACCAGCTCGTCCGGATTCTTGCTTCCCGGTTGAAGCACCAGCAGAGAAGCCCCGCTTATGGTGGGTTCCACATCCATTTTCTTCGCGTTGTATGTATCGATATAATACGTTTTCAACACGCCTTTATCGAATATGGAACGTCTCTCGGTGGCTACGCCTTCACCGTCAAAGTAGCGTGCACCCGGTGATTGAATCAAGTGAGGCTCGTCCGTCAGGATCAGTTTATCGCTACCCACTTTCCCGTTCAGCTTATCCAGGAGGAACGAGTTTTTCTGTTGCAATGAGGAGCCGTCTATCGCATTCATCAATGGAGAGACAAGGCGTCCGACATTCTCCTGGCTGACAACCATGGTATATTTACCGGAAGCGACCTTTTTTTGTCCCAGCTTGCGCAAAACGCGTTCCAACGCTTTCTGTCCGATACCCTGTTTGATCAGCTTATCATAGCATATAGCCGAATCGTACCAATAATCGGAAGGACGGGCTTCGCCCTCGCCTCTGATGCTTACGCTGGCCGAAAGGGAAAACCATGAACGTTTTGATTCGCCTTCAAAGCCATTACTGACCAGGCGATAGCTGAAGCTGGTCCCGTCGGAATATCCCGATTCCACGGATATGATCTTTGCATCTTTGCCCAGGACTTCATCGCTTACAGCCTTTGCCAACGCAACCTTCTCATCGGGCTGAACAGCGTCAAATTCCGGATCAAGAAGTTGAAGGTCGGGCATTCCGCCTTTATAATAGCGGGAAGGGTCGGGAAGCGCGCGCGCCTCATCTTTCGCCAGATACCGGGTGGAATCTATTCCATTCTTAATGAAGGATTCCAATTCTTTCCTGTTCAGACGGTTTGTAGAAAAGTTACCATAGCGCCCGTCGACATAAAGGTGCAAAGCCAGCCCGTTCTGGGAAGCCTGCTGAAGTTCGTCTATCTTACCGTCGCGCAGATTGAACGAAGTGTTGGAGCCGGAATACAAATTTACCCTTGCCGCCCGGCATCCGTTTTTCAAGGCAAAGTCCATGGCCCATTGCGCCAGCTTTTTATTCTTATCTGTTATCATTTGACTCTTTAGTTTATAGTTACACTAATTTTCACCGCCCACGGTGAGCTTACTGACCAATGCCGAAGGCATGCCGCATGTTACAGGACAAGACTGTCCGTTCTTTCCGCAGGTCCACGAGCCATTGTCGATCTTATCGTTATTGGCCACCATGGTCATGTCGGCCAGGGCTTTCGGACCGTTTCCTATGATATTGATATCCTTGATGGGTTGGGTCAGCTTACCCTCTTCAATGAGGTAACCGGACTTAACGAAGAACGTAAAATCACCGGCGCCGATCTGTACCTGTCCGTTGGTGAACTGATCCACAAATACGCCTTTCTTCACGGTAGAGATAATATCTTCTTCCTTCATGTCGCCCGGCTCCATATAAGTGGCGCGCATACGGGGAATAGGCATGAAACGGAACGATTCACGGCGGCCGTTGCCCGTGGACGGGATACCATAATGCCCGGCGCTGACACGGTCGTGCAGGAAGCTGGTCAGCATGCCCTCTTTCACAATGTATGTTTTTTGTCCGTCGACGCCGTCATCGTCAATATTGACTGATCCGCGATTGAATGGAATCGTACCGTCGTCTACCACACTGATGTGCTCGTTGCATACCTTTTTATTCAGCAGATCGGAGAAGATAGAGATGTTCTTACGATTGAAATCCGCTTCAAAAGCATGGCCAATCGCCTCATGCAGCAGAATACCCGAACCTCCGGAGCCCATTACCACCGGCATTTCGCCTCCCTTAGGCTTTATTGCCCGGAACAGGATAGCGGTTTTCTCCACGGATTCACGGGCAAGCGTATCGATAATATCGTCAGTCAGAAATTCATATCCCTGACGATGGGCGCGTGAAGCTCCGAAGTTTTCGAATTTACCGTTCTCTTCCATGACGCACGAGCTTCTCAGCACTACCATCGGACGGTAATCGTAGTACGACACCCCTTCGGAATTACAGAAAAGGATGTGCGACGTACTGTCGTTCAACGAGGCGTTGACTTTCTGTACACGCTTATCCAAAGCAAATATCTTATCGTTCAGCTTCTGCAGATAGGGCATTTTATCTTTCAGCGCCACCGCATCCCACGGAGTAGCCACCGAATAGTAGTTTTTAGTCACCCGTTTCTCCGTGAGGTTCACCGGCTCCGTTTTCCGGCTACCCGAAGCTATCCGGGCGGCAGTACGGGCGGCTTTCAGCATTTCGTCGGGCGTGACATCTTCCACATAGGCGTAACCGGTCTGATCTCCGGAAAGGACGCGAACACCCATACCGAAATCAATGTTAGCGCTCGAACGGTTCACGGCGCCATCCCGCAACGAAATGCCGTTGCTGAATGTATGCTCAAAAAACAAATCGGCATAATCGCCGCCTTTCTCTAAAGCTGCGGCAAGTACTTTTCTCAGTTCCTGCTCCGTCACGCCAAAATGCGCAAGTGCGGCGGAAACAGCAGCTTTCCGATTGCTTCTACCCGGCGAACCGGTCAGGGTCTCGCCAAGCGATGGAACTGCAAGCGAGCCCAACAAAGCCATTCCGCCTGTTCTTAAAAAATTCCGTCTATCCATAAGAATATTTATTGTTTAACAATTTACTGTTTTACGATTGAAGTTACTTATCTTTAGATAACATGCTCTCCAGCTCTTCCGCAGTCAGGCGGAGATAGAATTGTCCGCGCCAGGCCACAGCGATATGCCCGGTTTCTTCGGAGACAATAATGGCATGTGCGTCCGATTCCTGGGAAACACCCATTGCCGCACGGTGACGGAGACCCAGTTCCTTGGGAATATCCAGATTGTGGGATACCGGCAGGATACAACCCACGGCTACGATCTTGTTTTTACGGATAACCATAGCGCCATCGTGCAACGGGCTGTTCTTAAAGAAAATATTCTCGATGAGCCGCTGGTTAACATCGGCATTGATCCGTTCGCCCGTCCGCAACACCTCATCCAGGGGCACGCCATGCTCTATCACGATCAGCGCTCCGGTTTTCCGCTTCCCCATACTGATACAGGCCATAACGATGGGCATAATATCCTCATTGACTTTCTTCTCTCCTTTATTCCCTGTGAAAAAGCGAATCAGGGCGCTCACCTGCCGATGGGCTCCCAACGTCAAAAGGAAACGGCGTATCTCATCCTGGAAGATGATGATAATGGCCAATACACCCACGCTGACCAACTTATCCAGAATGGAACCGAGCAGCCGCATTTCCAATATCTGGGAAACGACCAACCAGATCAGAATAAAAATCAGAATACCCGTGAAGACATTCAACGAACCGGACTCCTTCATCAACTTGTAGCTATAGTACAAGAGAAGGGCGACCAGCAGGATGTCTATAAAATCTTTTATGCCAAATTCAAAAAACAAAACAAGTTAATTTATTTACGATTAGACGATTTACTATTTACCATTCAATTTATCTATAATCCGTACCGCCTCGACAGCTTCTTTCACGTCGTGCACACGGATAATGTCCGCTCCTTTCAACAGGCAGACGGTATTCAGCACGGTAGTTCCGTTCAACGCCTCCTGCGGAGTGACGCCGAGCAACCGGGTTATCATGGATTTACGGGACACGCCGGCCAACAAAGGCAGGTCAAAGATAGCAAATTCTTCGAGATGAGCCATCAACTCATAGTTATGTTCTACGGTTTTCCCAAAACCAAAGCCCGGATCAAGGACGATATCCTTCACGCCGAGATCGCGTAACTGCTGCACTTTCTGAGCGAAATAAAGAAAAACCTCTTTGATCAGATCGTCATAGTGGGGATTCTTTTGCATATTCTGAGGGGTTCCCTGCATGTGCATCATGATATAAGGCACATTCAACCGCGCAACGGTCTCAAACATCCTGCCGTCCATTTCACCGGCGGAAATGTCATTAATGATAGCCGTTCCATACTCTTCGACACACATAGCGGCAACGTCGGCGCGGAACGTATCGACCGAGACAACGGCATCCGGATGATTACGGCTTATAATCTCCAATCCGGTACGCAGACGATTCATCTCTTCTTCGGGAGTGATATGCTCTGCCTCCGGACGCGACGAATAAGCCCCTATGTCGATGATCGCAGCGCCTTCGTCCAGTATCCGGCGGGCGCGGTCGGCAATATCGCGCTCCGTCTGTACACGACATCCGGAATAAAAAGAATCGGGAGTTACATTCAGGACACCCATAACACGGGGAGTGGATAGATCCATCAAACGCCCATTTACGTTAAGCGACATTTTTTCCATTACCTCTTCATCTGAATCTGACAAAAGTATAAATAATATGGTTACCTTTATTTGGTATTCCAAAAGAATAAACATTATTTTGCAAAATAATATGAAACAGGCCATGAATACCTCTACGCTTCATCAACTTTTCCTGACCGGCGCCGGAATCACTACCGACAGCCGCGACTGTCCGCCGGGTTCCATGTTCTTCGCCCTGAAAGGCGACACGTTCAATGGAAATGCCTTTGCCGGACAAGCCCTGGAAAAAGGATGTTCCTTCGCCGTTATCGATGAAGCGTCATACGCCGTTAAAGGCGATAGCAGATATATTGTGGCGGATGACGCACTCACAGCCTTGCAACAGTTAGCGAGCTATCATCGCCGTCAGTTCGGGATAAAGGTTATCGGCATTACGGGAACGAACGGGAAAACGACCACAAAAGAGCTGATCGCATCGGTTCTTTCGAAATCGTACAACGTGCTCTGTACGCTGGGTAACCTGAACAATCATATCGGCGTGCCGCTTATGTTGCTTCGCCTCACCGCGGAGCACGATATAGCCGTCATCGAAATGGGCGCCAACCATCCGGGTGAAATTAAAACACTGGCGGAAATAGCAGAACCGGATTACGGCCTCATCACGAACGTAGGCAAGGCGCATCTGGAAGGCTTCGGGTCTTTTGAAGGGGTTATCAGAGCAAAGGGCGAACTGTATGAGTTCGTCCGCCGGAAAGAGAACGGCAGGATTTTTATCCACCATGACAACCCCTACCTGATGGAAATGGCGAAAGGGATGAACCGGATTCTTTATGGCGCCGCAGACGATCTGTATATCAACGGACGCGTAACGGAAAACGCCCCTTATCTGGGCGTCGCATGGAAAGCCGGAAAGGACGGGGAAATACATAAAGTGCAGACCCGGCTGATCGGAGCGTATAATTTCTCCAATGTTCTGGCGGCAGTGACCATCGGTCATTATTTCGGCGTACCGGCCGGTGAGATCGACAGGGCGCTGAACGGATACACCCCGCAAAATAATCGTTCGCAACTGAAACGAACGGAAGACAATGTTCTTGTTATAGATGCATACAACGCCAACCCCGCCAGTATGACGGCGGCTCTGGAGAATTTCAGGAATATGGCTGCCGAGCATAAGATGCTGATCCTGGGCGACATGAAAGAACTCGGAGCCGACAGTGCGGCGGAACATCAACGAATCATCGATCTTATCGGCAACCGCACGTTCGAAAAGGTCATACTGGTAGGCGAACGGTTTGCCGCTACCCGGCACAACCACACTTCTCACCGGAATGTGCAGGAGTTGATAGAAGAACTCAAACGAAGCAAACCCCACGGAAAGACAATCCTGATCAAAGGATCGAACGGGATTAAACTGAATCTGGCGGTGGAGTTTCTGTAGGACTATTCCAAGGTACAGTCTTTAGAAAAGTTGCTTGCATTTACCCCAAAAGTTGCTTGCGTTTTCCTAAAAGTTGCTTGCATTTACCCTAAAAGTTGCTTGCAAAAATCAAAAAGTTGCTTGCAAAAATCAAGAAGACAGAATGAGCGTATCAAAACTATTCCTCAATTCATAGGCGAACTCAACAGAGCCCATGAAACAAGCGTCTGCAAGCAACAAATCGAAGTGATAACCATTGAAAGCTTCCGACAGTTCCAGAATATCCATCTCGTTTCCGACCTCACCGCCTTCTTCGCCGGTATTATCCAATCCGAATGTGCGGGTGGTCGCATCCTGTTGCACCTCCTCCGGTAACCATCCGCTACCATGCGACCATAATACAACATTACGCAACACGGAATGGTTTTCTTCACAACACTTGATGACCGCCCTGCTTGCTACGGTCTATATATACGTAGATGTCATTGTCTGAATCTTGCGGAAAGTTTCTTCCAGGTTTCTGATATTTACTGCTGCGTAATAGTCCAGATCATTGTCAGCAACCATATAAACCAAAGTGGATTTGTGGAGAGGAACGGTTATTCCAGGCTCTGAAGGCGTACACCCTTGAAAGATGAAGCATCCGGCAAAGATTATCAATAGTATATACTTTATCATAATAATTAGTCTTAGCGATAATCAAGCCTGTCATCAAATATGGACGGGGTTGCCAGTAATGGCAGAGAAATGTTTCCTTTCAATTCTTCTCCCGGCAGGATTGTTCCATAAAAGGATTGGAATGGTATATCATAAGAATCACCCGAGTGAACAACTTTCGTCATTCTCCCTAAATGGCTCCAATAGGATTCTACATCCAATCTTATGTCGGGAGAATTCCTGTACTCAGATCGATATAGTTTCATCACGGAATCCACGCTCCAAGGCTGTTCTACTGTTAAATCGCCACATCTGTTTCCCTCGAAATAAAATATGTCGTTGCAATCGGAAACATCTCCTTGCACGTTCTGTGTATATTTTTTGTCCGGAAAGAGCAAGTAGTAAATGGGAGCATGCTTATAATATACGGCAGGCATTGTCTTTATCAACGGGAAGCCGCTACAACCTGTGAATTCCGTCTCCATCTCGCGTGAGCCGGCAATGAAGTACTCGAGGGTTTTGTCCGTAGAATGATTGAAAATGCGTAAGTATTCGCCATCGGTTTCTTCGTAAGAGTGATGTATAACTAATTTATACCCATCAATCCTATACTTGTGGTGGCTACCTATTCCGGAGATAAAGAGGATAGAATCGCATAAGATGTTTACTTTCTGTCCGCCAAACCTGAAAGGCGGAGATACCCTTTTGCTCACCAGGACGTTGTTCCCATGGCCGTCATCCTTGTTATATTGAATCTCCACGTAAGGTTCTGCCGATGGCGGCCCGGATATTCCGATAATGTTATAGTTACATTCCCTGGGTACTGTTGCTACGAATTTCTCATCCTCCCAATATTGGCAGGAAGACAAGCAGAAAAGTAAAACGGGAATAAAATAAAGCTCTTTATATGATTTCATATTGTATACGTTTTTAGGAAGGAGGATTCTATAAAACCACCTTTCATACCTTAGTATTTAAAAGGTAAAGACAAACCGGATTTATAGAATTCTCCTGAATTGGGCGCCATTGCAATCATCTTCATGTCTATTCATGCTATATTTGCTGTTTAGAAGATAATATCAATAACACTCTTGATACCAAAATTTCATCCAAAGGCTTTTAGCCGATAGCGTTTTGCAAAGATATACGTTTTCACATAAAAAACAACTGTGAGTACAATTGTTTATCCCGAACTCCGGTTATTACGTCGGGTTATGGAAATACCATGTCGGGTTATGATGCATTTATACCCCTATCTTCACCTCTTAACGTCGATGTACAGGGCGTTTAAGGAAGGTGAAAGCAAGGAAAAGGTTTTTTATAGAGAGAAAGAAACTTCATCGAACGAGCTCCCGGATCCTCAAAGTAACTACTATGACCATTATCGTCCGATAAAGACGCAATACTTGCGTCTCTACACTTGTTGTGTCACCTCAAACAAGGTTGTTTGAATATCTCAAACAAGGTTGTTTGAACATCACAAACAAGGTTGTTTGAATACCTCAAGGTTGTTTGCAATACCACACAAGCATTAGTGTGTCACGCCTGCCCGACAGGCCTGCAACGCTTGTTCAACATGCAGTGCAGTATCTTCTAAACCGGACTCAGCTTATAAGATTAGGGAAAAGAGAGCAAATCTTTCTTATTTCCCCCTTACTTTAGGTTTTAATGAGTTTGATTTTTATAAAGGATAATGTTCATCTATTTGATAAAGAGACAATAGCCCTGACTAATCCGTACCTTTCCGGATCTTTGAACATAACAGACGATGAGCAATCAGCGAAGTTAACGCAATACCGACAGTATTAGCCAGAAAATCCAGCCAGTCGCCGCCGCGGTGAGTCGTGCAATATTCCTGAAGAAGCTCGACAGCGCCACTGAAAAGCACAGGAAACAGGAAAGCCCCCGCCCAGGCATGCCGGATATTGACCTGCTCTTTATGGTTGCGCCGGAACTCCCACCACAACAAAGCAGACATGACGAAATACATTCCCGCGTGCGCAACCTTATCGGCATGCGGGAACAAAGTTATCCTGGGAACGGAAGGCGGCTTAAGAAAAGACAAGTACACAACCACGAGTATAAACGTCAGCGAAACCGGATATTTCTTTATATAACGGAGCATAAACTTTTTATAATTAAACGGATAGCAAAAGTACGAAACATTTCTTATATTTGCGGTTAATTCCTTGAAAATATAGTGGTTACAGCATTTAAGTAATAGAACGAATGGCAAAGACTGACAGGCCGAACTTCGGAAGTAAATTAGGTATAATACTTGCCTCGGCGGGTTCCGCCGTAGGGTTAGGTAATATCTGGAGGTTCCCTTACGAAACGGGGAATCATGGAGGCGCCGCATTTATTCTGATCTATCTGGGATGCGTCATTCTTCTTGGCTTACCCATTATGATCTCCGAATTTCTGATTGGGCGACGCTCGCAAACCAATACGGGAGGGGCATATAGCGTATTGGCGCCGGGAACTCAATGGAAATGGGTAGGCCGGATAGGCGTATTGGCAGGCTTCCTTATCCTTAGTTATTATTCGGTAGTAGCAGGATGGACGCTCGAATATCTGTTGCAGGCTGTCACGAACAGCTTTGCCGGAAAATCGACAAACGATTTTATCGCTTCATTCCAGTCCTTCTCCGGCAACCCATGGCGGCCGCTCGTTTGGTTGGTGATATTCCTGTTGGCCACACATTTCATTATTGTGAAAGGAGTGGAAAAAGGAATCGAGAAGTCATCCAAGATGATGATGCCGGCTCTTTTTATCCTTATCCTGATACTCGTGGCATATTCGGTCGTATTGCCCGGTGCGGAAAAAGGAATAGAGTTCCTTTTAAAGCCGGATTTCAGTAAAGTAAACGGAGAGGTTTTTCTTGGAGCCATGGGTCAGGCCTTCTTCTCCCTGAGCTTGGGCATGGGTAGCTTGTGCACGTATGCATCCTATTTCGGAAAGAACATGAATCTCACGAAAACAGCTTTCAGCGTATGTATCATAGATACGATGATAGCTATTCTGGCAGGCTTTATCATTTTCCCGGCCGCATTCTCGGTCGGAATACAGCCTGATGCCGGTCCCAGCCTGATATTCATCACGCTTCCCAATGTGTTCCAACAGGCGTTTAGCGGCATGCCTGCATTGGCGTTTGTTTTTTCCGTGATGTTTTATGTCCTGTTGGCTGTTGCAGCGATCACTTCCACCATATCCATGCACGAAGTCGTGACCGCCTATCTGCACGAACAATTCAACATGACCCGGAAAAGAGCCGCGAATTTCGTTACGGGATGTTGCATTTTCCTTGGCATATTCTGTTCCCTGTCGCTGGGGGCGACAAAAGAGTACACCCTGTTCGGGATGAGTACGTTTGACCTGTTCGACTTCGTTTCCACAAAAATTATGTTGCCACTCGGCGGTTTGCTCGTTTCAATCTTCACCGGATGGGCGCTGGACAAGAAGATCGTCAAAGGAGAGATAACGAACTACGGTACGCTTAAAGGGTCTATATACCCCTACCTCATCTTCCTTCTGAAATACATCGCCCCGGTAGCCATCTCTTTCATCTTCATCAATGAACTTGGCTTCCTGAAATAGATGTGGAAAGACTTCTTCTATTTCTCCCGGAGTGAGAGACAGGGGATCATCGTATTGGTGATCCTCATTGCCATCGTCACATTGACCGGTATGGGGCTTTCCATCTACAGGCAATCGAAAGAGCCTGTATATCCCGAAAACCTTGAAGAAGAGTATAACCGCTTCATCGTTTCGCTGAAAGAGCAGGATTCCATAAAAGCGCAAAAGAAGCTGTTCGCACGAAACGATCATAAAAGGAATATATCCCGCCGGCCGGTCGTCCTGCAACACTTCGACCCCAACACCACCGACTCCGTCACTTTTTGCCGGATGGGCCTCCAACCGTGGATAGCCAGGAATATCCTTCGCTACCGGGCCAAAGGGGGGAAGTTCCGCCGCCCGGAAGACTTCCGGAAGATATATGGCTTATCGGAAGAACAATACACGACTCTTCTACCCTACATCTATATCAGCGATAAGTTTCAGAAAAAAGACACGATACGGATGGCGGGCAGACCACCGTATAGCGCACCCGACACAATAACAAGACCGTTTAAATATCCCGCAGGAACAACGATTGACTTAAATACCGCCGACACCACCGAGCTAAAGAAGATTCCGGGCATCGGAAGCAAAACAGCTAAAAGAATTGTGGGTTACCGCAACCGCCTGGGCGGCTTTTACCACCTGTCACAACTACAGGAGATCAATCTGGACACAGATGAGTTTTCCGGCTGGTTCGGGATCGAAGATGGAAAGACAACACGTATCAACCTGAACAAAGTAAGCGTTGAACGGCTGAAAGCGCACCCGTACTTCAATTTCTATCAGGCAAAGGCTATCGTAGAACATCGGAAAAGGAAGGGCAATCTGAAACGCTTGGACCAACTGGCTTTCTATGATGAGTTTACCGATGCGGATATGGAGAGGATAAAACACTATGTATGTTTTGAATAAACTCTTACCGGACAGGAATTAAATCCCCTTTTTAGTCCTTTGGGGGCAGAATAACCAAAAAACACACATTAAAAGGACAAAAAATACACATAACAGGACTCCCTTATCTATACTTTCGTAAAAAGTTACTTCGGATTGTTTAATGAATCAACAGCAAGAAGTAGCAAAAACGTTCTTATCTCAACTTATTTTATTAACTGTTTTTATTTAAAAGAACCATTAAAAACACGATCTTATGGAATTAAAAAGACTGGTTAAGAAAACAATGGCTACTCTGTTCCTGAGTATGCTTTGTTTGGCTGTTTTCGCACAAGGTCGCTTAGTGTCGGGTATTGTTACCGACAATGAGGGTGAACCTGTAATAGGTGCGAATGTTCTGGTGGTGGGAACCACAAACGGTGTAATTACCGACATTAACGGAAACTTCAGATTACAGGATGTGACGGACAATGCAAGGATCCGGATTTCGTTTATCGGTTTCATTACCCAGACCATCACGGTAGGTAATCAAAACAACATTAAAGTAACCCTGACGGACGACTCCAAGACCCTGGATGAAGTTGTCGTTATCGGTTACGGTACCGTGAAAAGAAGAGACCTGACAGGCGCCGTCGCTTCCGTTACCGGCGAGACGTTGGCGGCCAATCCTGTTACTAATGTGGCGCAGGCATTGCAGGGGATATTGCCCGGCGTATCGGTAATCTCCCAGGACGGCCGTCCGGGCGCTACCATGTCTATCCGCGTGCGCGGCGGCGGTTCCATTACCCAAAGCAACGAGCCGTTGTTCATTGTTGATGGCGTACAGGTAAGCAGTATCGACGATATTCCCGCAGATAATATCGAGAGCATCGACGTGCTGAAAGATGCGGCTTCTACTGCCATTTACGGTGCACGCGGTGCGAACGGCGTAATTCTGGTGACTACCAAAGCCGGTAAGGAAGGAAAAGTGTCCGTCAAATATAATATGTACTACCAGATGAAAGAGAAACCTGAATTGCTGGAAGTACTGGATGCTTACGACTATGTGCTTTGGAACTGGGCTTATGCCACGGCTTACGGTACGGCAACGTGGAGTGACGGTGTGGCTAAGTATTTCGGTCTGGGTTCCAACTACGGGAATCACCTGAACGAGTATAAGAATGTAAGTTCCCATAACTATGTTAACGATATTGTGCGCAGTTCCGGAACGTGGAACCACGACATTTCGCTGAGCGGCGGCAACAGCGGTACCAAGTATTACGCCTCCGTTAACTATACGGACGACGAAGGTATCCGGATCAAATCCGGCTTCAGCCGTTGGAACGCCAACTTCAAGTTTAATCAGAAGATCAACAAGGCGTTGAGTTTCGATGCCGACCTGCGTTATACGGAAATGGTGTTTACAGGAACCAAATACGACATAGCTACTTCCGCTTTCAAGTACCGCCCTGTCGACAACCCGTTGGGTGATGCAAGCTTTACCAGTGGATTCGGTAATGGCAACTCGCATGTTGAAACAGGACGGGATCCCGTTTCCGTTCTCAACAATTACGACAACCTGAACAACATACAGCGTATCCGCGCCAAAGGAGGCCTGACCTGGAACATCATCAAAGGGTTGACCGCCAAAAGCGAACTGTCTCTGAACCGCAACTGGCAGGAAACGAAGAATTGGGACGGCGGCCTAGAAGCCGGTTACAGCCAGGCTAAGCTGACCAACAAGAATGGTTACGGGCTACGTTGGGCTACAACGGTGAACTACGAACTGCAAGGGCTGGGCGAAGACAATACCCTCTCGTTCTTAGTGGGTAACGAAATACTGGCTTCCAAATCCAATTCCAGCGAGATTAACGGAGCGGGCTATCCTGAAGAATTCAGTATGGACGACGCCTTCGGTATGATCAGCATGACTACCCCCGGCCTGGGGTATGACGCGTTCAGCGCTTCTGTCGGTACTCCCAGTCACACGCTGTCGTGGTTCGGACGGGGTAATTATTCCTATAAAGGACGCTATCTGCTGACCGCAACATTCCGCGCCGACGGTTCTTCCAAATTCGCACCCAACAACCATTGGGGATACTTCCCTGCCGCCGCCGCCGCATGGCGCATTTCGGACGAACCGTTCCTGAAGGGCGCAACGGACTGGTTGGACAACCTGAAGCTCCGCCTTTCCTACGGTACGTCCGGCTCCGACAACATCGACGCTTCCTTGTGGAAAGAAACCTGGAGCACCGAACAAATCACCGTGGACGGCCAGCCGGTAACGGTCTATAAGCCGGGATCCATGCAGAGCAATCCCGATCTGAAATGGGAAACCACCGTTTCGCGCAATGCAGGCCTTGACTTCGGGTTCTTCAACAATCGCATCCGCGGTAGCTTGGATGTGTACTGGAACACGACCAAAAACATTCTGATGAAGGTTCCCGTGGATGCTTCCGCCGGTTACAGCTATCAGTTCCAGAACGTGGGCCAGACTTCCAACAAAGGTATCGAACTGTCCTTGGGCGCTAATCTTATCCGGTCGAAAGCGTTCAATCTGGTGGTCAACCTGACTTACAATTTCAACAAGAACAATATCGACGAGTTGAATGAAAACGCGCTGGCCGATACCCACACCGGCTGGGGGTCAAGTATGCGCATACCTTATAATGACTATGTGATCCGCAAGGGAAATCCGGTAGGCCTGATCCAGGGCTTCCAGTCGGAAGGTTTCTATACGGTGGACGACTTTGACTATGCCAACGGCGTATATACGTTAAAGAAGGGTGTACCCGACACAAAATCCACTTTTAATTATGCTGCAGGCGTTCTGAAGGAGTTCAAACGTCCGGACGGACAGTACGCAATTCCCGGTATGGTGAAATTTAAAGACGTGGATAAGAGCGGAACAATAGATACCGAAGATGTAACTATCATCGGAAAGACCTTACCGCAGCATACCGGTGGGTTCAACCTGAATGGAAACTACAAAAACCTGGACTTCGCGTTAGGTTTCATCTATCAGATCGGGGGAGATGTATATAACGCCAACGCCATGCACAGCATGATGGGCGACAAGGACAGCAGCTTAGGCGCCAACCGCCTGGCTCTTGTGAAAGATTGCTTCCGGATATATGACGTGGGTGCCAACGGGGATTTGGTTGCGGTAACAGACCCCGATGCACTGAGAACCCTGAATGTCAACGCTAAATATGCATCGAACTATGTGGAATACGGCCTGGTGAATTCCGAATTTGTGGAAGACGCTTCCTACCTGCGCTTGCAGACCCTGACCGTGGGCTATACCTTGCCCAAGAGTTGGACAAAGAAAGCAGGTATTGAGAAAGTGCGCCTCTACCTCACCGGCAGCAACCTGTTCTGCCTGACCGGTTACTCGGGTCTGGACCCGGATGTGAACACCAATACGAGCGGAATAGACGGTTTCCCTGTGCCTAACTACGACTACAACGCGTATCCGAAAACAAGGAGCTATACATTCGGCCTTAACGTATCATTCTAATAATGGAGGAAAACAAGATGAAGAAATATCAATTATTCTTGGTGGTAGCAGCAGGGTTGTTAACTGCTACTTCATGTAACGACTTTCTGGAAACGAACTCCCCGTCTGTTGTGGATGCGGATTTTGTATTCTCGAACATAGAAACGGCCCGCGCCGCCATGGACGGCGCTTATGAAACATGGAGGGATTGCGCCCAGAACCAGGTATTCGGCGACGGATTGTATTATGGCGTAGACGTTGCCGGTTCGGACATCGAACGCCACCCGGAAGCGTTTACAGGCCAGCCCGCCCGTCATTATCCGGAGAATCTGTACCAAAACGGAACTTATACCGGTTCTTATGTATTGGGTATTTATGATAAAGAGAGTCCGAATGGGGCGTATGACAAATTGTATAACGTGATCGGAAAGGCGAACGCCGTGATCACCGCCATGGAAAGCGCCGACAATTTCGAGACCATCATCAGCGCCGGAGAACCCTCAGCACTAAGCCAACTCTACGGCGAAGCCATTGCCATGCGAGCCACTGCCTATCGCGAGCTTACCCGGAATTTCGGCGACGTGCCTTTCCCAACTACATTCGGCGTACCGGCCAAGGGATTGGTTCCGCGCGACTCCATCTATGACAAGTGTCTGGAAGACCTGATCAGGGTAGAGCCGCTGATGTATCGCATCGGCTTGGCGCCCGGATTCCCCGCAGCCAACAAGAACTATTTCTCACGCACGTATGTGCAGGGACTCATCGGCCGGATGGCTTTGGAAGCAGGCGGTTACCAGACCCGCCGCACAGACCTGGGCGCCGGATTCTATAAAGACGGCAAAGGCAACGTGCTGACGTTCGAGCAAAAGGGAACGGAAAACAATCAGGCTGTTTACGGTCGCCGAAGCGACTGGCAGACGTTATACACTACGGCGAAAATATATTTCCAAAAGGTGCTGGAGCAGCCGGGCTCCGCCAGACTGCACCTGACCGACCCGCGTTCAAACGAACAGAACGGCCGTATCTATGGGAATCCCTATCAATACTTCTTCCAGCAGATGATGATGGACGACGCCATATATGCCGACGAATCCATTTATGAATACCCGATGCAGGCCGGCGGTGGAAATGACTCCCGTCCGTATTCGTTCGGCCGTGTATCGAGCGGAAGCAATAAGGATACGTATCCGTGCAAGTCGTATGGGCAGGGACGTATAAACCCGGCTTTCTACTATGGCGTCTTCGACCCGCAGGACAAGCGCAGGGATGTGAGCGTCGCCCTGACAGGCAGCACAGGCCAGGGGCGTGAGAAACTCATACCGTTCGCGCCCGGTTCCACAGCAAACGGCGGCGGCCCCAGCCTGAACAAATGGGATGAAAACCGTCAGACCAGCCCCTGGTTGAAGGGTCAACGCAAGTCGGGCATCAATGGCCCGTATATGCGTATGGCCGAAATATATCTGGGATATGCGGAGGCATGCGCCGCACTGGGGGATGATGTAACAGCCGTACAGCAATTGAAGATCATCCGCGAACGTTCGTTCCCCGCAGGACAGGCGAATACGGATGCATTTATCACCGCCTGCGGCGGCGTGTTGAAAGCCGTCATTGAAGAACGCGGATTTGAGTTCGCCGGTGAAGGCGACCGCCGCTGGACACTGGTACGCAGCGGACTGCTTCCCGAGAAGATCAAGAGGATCAAAGAGTTGACGCGCGCCATGCTGGACGGCCTGAAAACTAACGGTTACTATACGTTTGCCAACGGCAATGTCATCTCTGAGTATGTGTGGACAAAGCTGGTAGACGCTAAAGCAACGTATGGTTTCCGCCTGACGGCTCAATGTCCCGCCGGTGAAGAGAATAACCCGGTTCTTTATCCGGGATGGCGCGGTCAGAACGATAACTGGGAAAGCTTTGGATGCAACTATGCGGGAGATACGAAAACAAACCTTGCAATCAAGGGACTTTTCAGCTATATCGACCCCGAAGGCGACGAGGCCAAGGCTTTGGTAGCAGATGGTTACACAAAAGTGGATTGGGGTAAACAACTCCTTTCGTACGATGATGAATATTACAAATACCTGTTCTATGATTATGACTACGTCAAGGCTCCTATATATCTGTGGCCGTTCACTCCCAATATTCTGACGACCGGGGGGTTCACGAACGGTTACGGTTTCAAACAGGAATAAGGTTCCGGGGAAAGGATTGTTTTTCAGGCGGGGATGTACCGGAAGGTGCATCCCCTTCTTATGAACTCACTCCTCATACATCTTATCGATCATATCCTTATAGTTCACGGCAATCACGGAACGTTTGAGCTTGAGCGTGTTCGTCATTTCGCCGCGCTCCATACTGAACGGTTCGGGTAGCAGCGCGAACCGCTTGACTTGCTCATAATGCACAAACTGCTGCTGCAAGGTGTTGATGCGCTCCGTAAACAGACGGATAATCTCCGGGTGTCGCAAAAGAGCGGCCATGTC
>JAIRNG010000072.1 GCA_031258135.1 Mediterranea sp. (in: CFB group bacteria) | reverse complement strand
TCCGACCCCGGAGTCCCCGACACCGGGCCTGCAACGCCTCCGGACGACAACTACAACGGCGGAACCTACATCGACCCCAATGCTTGAAAAGTTGGGAGTTAAAATCCGTGTAATCCGTGCAATCCGTGTCAGAGATTCTTTTAGACACGGAATACACGGATTCCACGGATTTTTAATTCTATAATTATAATCTGCGTGAATCCGCGTTAATCTGCGTTTCAATTTCTTTGCGTTAATCTGCGTTTCAAATTGTAAATTGTCATTGCTTATTCCGAACTCAGGTTAATAAAATAATATAGAATTTCCGGCAAGCACAGGCTAACGAATAAAGCGGCGCAAAGGAATAAACCTCTGCGCCGCTCTATTAATTATTTCCGGAATTTGCTTAGTCTCTTCTAAGAAATATCAGGATATAGTAAATCAATGTAGCCAAGGATGCCAATGCGGCTACCACATAAGTATATGCGGCAGAGCGAAGGGCGTCTTCGGCCTGTTTGTGATTGTATGAGTTGCTTATTCCTGAAGCGCTTAACCATACCAGCGCACGTTTACTCGCGTCAATCTCAACCGGTAAGGTGATGAAACTAAAAAGGGTGGTCATGGCAAACATGATAATACCGGCCAGCATTAACTGCGGGAAAGTATTGATCAACAAAATACCTCCGAGCAAAAGCCATGTCACCCATTGCGAAGCAAAGGTCACCACAGGTACCAGTTTGCTGCGCATCGTCAGTGGGGCGTAGGCGCGGGCATGCTGAACGGCATGTCCACATTCGTGCGCAGCCACTGCGGCTGCCATGATGCTGTTGCCGGCATATACACCTTCACTCAGGTTCACTGTCTTGTTTGCCGGATTGTAGTGGTCGGTCAACATACCGGGGGTATGTGTTACCTGTACATCATTGATCCCGTTGTCGCGCAGCATTTGTATAGCCACATCGCGTCCGGTCATCCCGTTAGCAACAGGAATCTTAGCATATTTCTTAAATTTGCTTTGCAGATTTAACTGCACCAGGTAGCTCACCAGAGCAATACCTATAAATATGATCCATGAAAAAGGAATTGCCATATACGTACTCTTTTTTATTTATACTACAATTAAACTACAAATAGTCTGCCGGAAATCCACACTCATTCTTCAACATAGCGTTCAATGGTCTGAGTTCTGTCAGGCCCTAACGATACAATAACAATCTTTACTCCCAATTGTTCTTCAAGGAATGTCAGATACAAATTAAATTCTTCCGGAAATTCATCTTCGCTTTTCATTTTTGTCATGTCGGTCTCCCATCCCGGCAGTTCAACATAGACAGGCTCTACGTTGTCAGTGATGTCATAAGGGAAATGATCTATTTCCTGACCGTCTATCCGATAAGCGACACAGGCATTGATCGTGGCAAATGAATCCAGGACGTCGCTCTTCATCATGATCAATCCGGTCACCCCGTTTATCCTGATCGAATACTTCAAGGCAACCAGGTCTATCCAGCCGCAACGGCGTTTACGTCCTGTCACCGATCCGAACTCATGTCCAAGGGTGCAAATCTGATCGCCGACTTTGTCAAACAGTTCGGTTGGGAACGGCCCGGAGCCTACGCGGGTACAATACGCCTTAAAGATGCCATACACTTCGCCGATACGGTTTGGCGCTATCCCTAAACCGGTACATGCGCCGGCGCAGATCGTATTCGATGAGGTGACATAAGGGTATGAACCGAAATCGACATCGAGCATGGTACCCTGAGCGCCTTCGCACAGCACTTTCTTACCCGCGCAGAGCAGCTTATTTATCTCGTGCTCGCTGTCAACCAGTTTAAAGTTTTTAAGGTATTCGATTCCTTCAAACCAGGTTTTCTCCGGTTCGGTAAGGTCGTATTCGAAGTTCAGGGATTTCAATGTTTGTTCGTGACGTTGCTTAGCCTGCGCATATTTCTCCTCAAAAGGTCCCAGGATATCGCCTACACGCAAGCCGTTACGACTGACTTTATCCGTATATGCCGGCCCGATACCTTTTCCTGTCGTGCCCACCTTCTCATCGCCCTTGGCTGCTTCATAAGCCTCATCCAATATGCGGTGTGTGGGCATGATAAGGTGAGCTTTCTTTGAAATAAGAAGTCTGTCTTTCAGATTATGTCCTGCAGTTTCCAAAGCCTCCGCCTCTGCTTTGAACAGGGCCGGGTCAAGCACTACGCCATTACCTATGATATTCACTTTATCCCCCTGGAAAATACCCGAGGGAATAGAGCGAAGCACGTACTTCTGTCCTTCGAACTCAAGTGTGTGACCTGCATTAGGACCGCCCTGAAAACGCGCCACTACATCGTATCCGGGAGTCAGCACATCGACTACTTTTCCCTTTCCTTCGTCGCCCCATTGCAAACCTAATAGTACATCTACTTTCATTTTCCTTTATTATTATTATTACTACTTTCTTTATTATTACGTTGTTCCCGTTTATTCCTCCGGTTGCACTTATTGCACATCCCATAGATATACAGGGAGTAATGCGACATCCGGAACCTGTTCAGCCGTATATTTCCAATCGCCCTTTGCAGCATTTCGTTGGAAAATTCCACCGAAGAGCCACATTGCGTACAGATCAGATGATGATGCGTTTCCCTGTTATAGGACCTTTCATATTGCGAAGAGTGTGTAAGCTGGTGTTTAATGATCAGCCTGGCGTTGATTAGTAAAATAATGGTATTGTAAAGTGTCGCCCTGCTTACCCTGAATTTCTCGTGATTCATCATCTGGAAATATAATGAATCGATATCGAAACATCCTTCTATAGAGTAGATTTTGTCGAGTATGGCGAACCGTTCGAGAGTCTTCCGATACCCGTTAGCTTTCAGATATTCGGTAAATATTTGTTTAACTATATCTTTTACTTCTGAAGTTCCCATGGGGGGGTTATTTAAGCACCAACAAAGGTAACCGTTTTTTGCAGAACGCAAGAGATAAAAGGAGGTTTTGTTGGATACGCTCCTCAGAAATTTTCCGCTTCTTCTTTTGCCACGTCGTATAGCATACGTTCCGTTTCATTTTCCGACCCGGCATAACGTTCCACCATACGGCATACGCTAAAAGCATTCGCCTCGCTGTGTTGCATATATTTCCGAATGGCCAGCAGGGCGGAGTTGCGTACGTGGCAAGCGCCCGAAAATACGGCCGTTACCGCCTGGTCAAGCAGTTCCGAGGAAGCTCTTTCCGTCATATCTCCTTTTTTCATCAGCAGCCGGGCTATTGTCAGGTATCCGGTAACCTGCACATACTCTCTTTCGTCGGCTATCCATCGGAACGTTTTTGCCGGAGCATAAGGTAAATGCTGTAAAAGGTTCATGGCGGTCAACCCCGCTATTTCGATATTCCGGATATCCTCTACCCAGATATCCGCGATCTCATGATAAAAAGTATCGATGGGTTGCAGCATGCCCGCCAGTATCTTGAACTCCCGGATATCTTCTTTCCAGAGCGCCTGGGCGAGCGCATGGTTTTTCTCATATCCGGCGGCAATCATTTTTATGCGTGGGAGCTCTACTCCAAAGTTGAGTTTATAGATCAGCCCTTTCTCACGCATGCTTTGAGATGCGACTCCATTCATTCCCAGACGGAGTTGTGTCCGGATATCTTTTAATATTTCATTCAATTCCATCAAACCATCAGGATGTCTTCCTCCCATTAATATAGTTCCTGAAACAAGAAAAAGGAAATACCCCATGTATCCGGGTAGTTCCTTTTTCTTTCATTTAACGCACAATTTATTTATGGCTTTGAATGTTTTTTACGATACCCGTTAGGCGTTTCACCCACGTATTTATAGAAAGCGGCGTAGAAAGACTGACGATTGGCAAAGCCAACCATAGCACTGACTTCCTCTACATTTTTATTAATGTATCTTCTATCCGTCAACAGGTGTAAGGCATCCTGTACTCTGTGCTTATTCAACAAACAAGAGTAGTTCATTCCGAAACGTGAATTTACTACTGCAGACAAATAACGTGTGTTGGTTTTCAACTCTTTCGCCAAGTCTTTTGCCGAATAATCAGCGTCTCTATACCTCTTCTGCAAAACAATAATCTCCATGATCTTGTCATACAAATCGTCCGCCAGTTCAGGCCTGATTAAATCTCTGTAAGCTGCCTTCTTCTCCTTCTTATCCCTAATATTATAAGGATGTTTTTTAGGAGTCCTACCTTGTTTTTTGTTTTCTGAATCATTCATTGAAATTACTTTTTAAGCGTTTTTTTATATACTGTCTGTACTAAGTGTGTTTGATTGTACAAACATCATACTTTTTTTTTATATATGCAACATTTCCGTATATATTTTTTGTATAGATAGTATAAAAAAAGATTCACAGGATATCTATAATGTTATGCTCTTTTTATGTAATCGACGATCCAGTTTCCTAATCCGGAAGTAGAGTAAGGTTTTTCGCCTTCTACCTGAATATCCTGTGTGCGTATATTGGCATCCATTGAAGCGTCTACGGCCTTACGGAGCAAACCGGCTTCCGCTTCCAGGCCGAAAGCATAGTCAAACATCATCGCAGCCGACAATACGGTAGCCAGCGGGTTAGCTATGTTCCGGCCTGCCGCCTGTGGCCAGGAGCCATGAATCGGTTCGAAGACGGAAGTATATGTTCCGATGGAAGCGGATGGCAATAATCCCATAGAGCCGGTGATGACCGAAGCTTCATCCGTCAGGATATCGCCGAACATGTTCTCGGTAACCATTACGTCGAATGACGCCGGCCATTGGATCAGACGCATAGCCGCATTGTCCACAAACATGTATTCGGTTTCTACCTCAGGATATTCCGGAGCGATTTCCTTGGCTATCTCACGCCACAGGCGGGATGTCGCCAACACATTGGCCTTATCTACCACCGTAACTTTTTTCCGGCGTTTCATGGCATATTCATAAGCCAGTGTAATAATACGCTCCACTTCCTCACGGCTGTACACACACGTGTCGTAAGCCGTGTTTCCATCTTCCGAACGGCCCTGCGGACGACCGAAGTACATCCCCCCGGTCAATTCACGGATACACATAAAGTCGGCGCCTTTTACCAGGTCAGCGCGCAGCGGTGATTTATGAAGCAGGGATTCGAATGTGGTTACCGGACGGATATTTGCATATAATCCCAGGCGCTTACGCATAGCCAGCAATCCTTGTTCGGGACGTATCTTAGCCGACGGGTCATGATCGAATTTCGGGTCGCCCACTGCGCCGAAGAGTACAGCGTCGCTCTTCATACACAATTCATGTGTTTCTTCCGGATACGGATTGCCTACCCGGTCGATCGCCGTAGCGCCACAAATGCCATACGTATAACTCAATTCATGACTAAATTTCTCACACACCGCAATCGTAGCATCCAGCGCTACCTTAACAATTTCGGGGCCAATCCCGTCGCCCGGCAGGGCGGCAATATTCAGTTTCATTATATGATTTATTTAATTGTCCGTCAAATTAATACTCTTCGATGATGTTGAGCATTTTAATGGTAGCTTTTATGGCGGCTTCCGTCTGATCGGCATCCAGCCCGCGGGTACGGAAAACCTTGTCTTCGTAACTCCAGGTGATGACGGTCTGTACGAAAGCGTCCGTCCGTCCTCCCGGCGGGATACTGACCGCATAATTGATCAGCATCGGGAATTTACGGTTCAGCGTTACTTTATAAACCTTACGCAACGCACGGACGAAAGCGTCGTATTGTCCGTCGCCGGATGAGCTTTCTTCGTACACTTTACCGTTGATTTCCACGCTCAATGTCGCCATCGGGCGTAAGCGGTGCGCTAAGGTCACGAAATAGCTTTTCAGTTTAACTTTATTGGCCATTGTTTCGCTTTTGAGCACATCGGAAATGATATAAGGCAGGTCTTCCCGCGTTACAAGTTCTTTCTTGTCTCCCAGTTCGATAATGCGTTCCGTCACCCGGCGTATGGACTCTTCATCCAATTCAAGCCCAAGGTTTTCCAGGTTCTTGCGTATGTTTGCCTTACCCGATGTTTTCCCCAGTGCATATTCACGTACGCGTCCGAAACGTTCCGGAAACAAGTCGTTATAATACAGGTTGCTCTTATTGTCTCCATCGGCGTGTACGCCGGCAACCTGGGTAAAGACGTTCTCTCCCACGATCGGTTTATTGGCGGGAATAATCACGCCGGAATAGGATTCAACCACGCGGCTCACATCGTTCAGACGGCTTTCGTCAATATTCGTCACGGCGTTGAAGTGGTCTTTCAGGATGGCCTGTACGCTTGCCAAAGGCGCGTTTCCCGCCCGTTCGCCCAATCCGTTGATCGTAGTATGTAATCCTTTGGCGCCGCTCAGCACAGCCGCAAGCGTATTGCTCACCGCCAGGTCGTAATCATTGTGCGCATGAAAATCGAAATGCTTATCGGGATAACGCCTGATCATCTTACGCATGAATTCCACGACTTCCAACGGATTGAGGACGCCCAGCGTATCGGGCAGCATAAACCGTTTGATGCCTGTATCCTTGAGTGCGTCCATCAGTTGGAATACATATCCGGGGGAATGTTTCATTCCATTGCTCCAGTCCTCCAGGTAGACGTTCACATCGATATCCATTTCACCGGCATGACGAACGACGTCGATAATGCCGGCGGCATGTTCATCCCAGGTCTGTTTCATCTGACAGGTGCAATGCTTCAATGATCCTTTGCATAACAGGTTGATCACACGGCAACCCGCTTTCTGAATCCATTCCAGTGAATTCCGTCCGTCGATAAAGCCCAATACTTCTACCCGCTGCAGCATATTCCTGCGGGCGGCCCAGTCACAGATCATCTTTATGGCATCGAATTCGCCTTCCGAAACCCGCGCCGAGCCAACTTCTATACGGTCTGCTTTCAGTTCTTCCAGAAGCAGACGCGCTATCATCAGTTTCTCGTGGGGGACAAAAGATACTCCGCTGGTCTGTTCGCCGTCGCGGAGTGTTGTGTCCATGATCTCTATCTTGACGCTCTTTCTTCCCATGCCTCTATCTTGTTTTTGTTGGTCAACAGAAAATCAATATCGTCCAATCCGTTTTCCAAGCAATGCTTCTTATACGCATTTATTTCGAACCGTTCGCTCCGGCCGGTCGATTTATCCGTTATGGTCTGTAGCGGAAGGTTCACTTCTACTTCCGCCTTCGGGTCTTTACGGATAGACCCGAACAATGCGGCTAAAAATTCATCGCTCACCACCACGGGGAGCACAAAGTTGTTCAGGGCATTGTTGCGGAATATATCGGCAAAGAAGCTCGACACCACTACACGGAATCCATACCCCGCAATGGCCCAGGCGGCATGTTCGCGGCTTGACCCCGAACCGAAATTCTTGCCGCCGACCAGTATCTTTCCACCGTAGGCCGGGTCGTTCAACACGAACGATTCGATTTTGTCGCCCTGTTTGTCATAACGCCAGTCGCGGAACAGGTTATCGCCGAATCCTTCTTTTGTCGTCGCTTTCAGGAAACGCGCAGGGATGATCTGGTCGGTATCTACGTTCTCCAATGGGAGCGGCACGCAGGTGGATGTCAGTATGTTGAATTTTTCTTTCATGGCTTTTTATTTTAATGTTCTCGGATCGGTTATGACTCCTGTCACAGCGGCGGCGGCGGCCACCAGCGGGCTGGCCAGTAAAGTGCGTGCGCCCGGCCCTTGCCGGCCTTCAAAGTTTCTGTTCGAGGTGGACACCGCATATTTCCCCGCAGGTATTTTGTCGTCATTCATTGCCAGGCAGGCCGAACAGCCCGGCTGACGGAGTTCAAACCCGGCTTCCGCCAGAATCTTATCCAGCCCCTCTTCCTTTATCTGGGCGTCGACCATCCACGAACCGGGAACCAACCAGGCCACAAGGCCGTCTGCTTTCTTTTTACCTTTCACCAAAGCGGCAAAGCTACGGAAGTCTTCAATGCGTCCATTGGTACAGGAGCCTAAGAATACGTAATCGACTTTCTTTCCGATCAGGGAACTACCGGCTTCAAACCCCATATATTCCAATGATCTGGCATAAGAGATGCGACCGGCTTCGGGCACGCTTTCCACCGTAGGGATGTGTCCGGTAATCCCTGTTCCCATACCCGGATTTGTTCCATAGGTAATCATCGGCTCGATATCTTTTGCATGGAACACGATGTCCTTGTCAAACGATGCGCTTTCATCCGTTTTCAACGTTCTCCAGTGAGCCGCGGCTTTATCCCATTCCGCACCTGCCGGAGCGTATTCGCGGCCTTTAAGATAACGGATCGTCACATCGTCCGGAGCGATCATACCGCCACGCGCACCCATCTCGATACTCAGGTTACAAAGGGTCAGGCGTCCTTCCATGGACAGGTTGCGCACAGCCTCTCCCGCGTATTCCACAAAATATCCGGTCGCTCCGCCGGTCGTCATCCGGGAGATGATATAAAGAGCCATGTCCTTTGCCGTAACCCCTTCGCCCGGCTTACCGTCGACGGTAATGCGCATGGTTTTCGGTCTGGTCTGAAGGATACATTGCGAGGCCATGACCATCTCTACCTCGCTGGTACCGATGCCAAAGGCGACCGCTCCCATAGCTCCGTGGGTCGAAGTGTGAGAGTCGCCGCATACGATGGTCATTCCCGGCAAGGTCAATCCTCTTTCCGGGCCGACCACATGGATAATACCATTCTTGGGATGCATCATCCCGAAATAGTTCAGGCCGAAGTCGGCCGCATTTTTGGCCAGGGTATCTACTTGCGTTCCGGAGATAGGATCCCCGATGGGCTTGTCCTGGTCATGTGTCGGGGTATTGTGGTCGGGCATGCAATAGATCTTTTCCGGACGGAAACATTGGATACCCCGCTGACGCAAACCGGCAAAAGCCTGTGGGCTGGTTACTTCATGACAGTAAAGCCTGTCGATATATAACTGTGTGGGGCCGTCTTCTACCCGGGTCACGATATGCGCGTCCCATATCTTATCGAACAACGTCTTTTTATTCGTCATATCTTATCTGTGATTTAACTTACTTCACGAACTTGTTTATACAATCGATATAGGCTTCGACCGAGGCGGCGATAATATCCGTATTCGCTCCGAAGCCATAATACATCTGGTCATTATATTCCACCTGCATGTGTACTTTACCCATATCGTCACTGCCTTTACTGATGGCCTGGATGGTGAACTCCTTCAGGGTCATGTGGCGGTCGATGATCTTCTTCAGCGCCTTGATTGCCGCGTCCACCGGCCCGTTCCCACTGGCGACCGCCTCAAATTTCTCACCGGCGACGTTCAACCCCAGACTCGCTACCGAACGTACGCCGACCCCGCTGGTTACCTGCAGGTATTCTATTTTGATCCTACGGTTCTGGCTACGGTTAGCTCCTGCCAGTACCAGGATATCATCGTCATTGATATCTTTCTTGCGATCGGCTAATTTTAAGAATTGCCCGTAGATTTCGTCCAGCTTGTCCTGGGAAAGTTCTACCCCTAAAACGGAAAAGCGGTGTTTCAGCGCCGCGCGTCCGCTACGGGCCGTCAATACGATAGAGTTGTCGTCAATACCCACATCGCGCGGATCGATGATCTCATACGTTTCCATATTCTTCAATACGCCGTCCTGATGGATGCCCGAAGAATGTGCAAAAGCATTACGTCCGACAACGGCTTTGTTCGGTTGTACCGGCATGTTCATCAGGCTCGATACCATACGGCTTACCGGATAGATCTTCTGTGTATTGATATTGGTGCCGATCTTTATCTCGTGATGACTTTTCAGGATCATGGTGATTTCTTCCAGGGCGGTATTTCCTGCACGCTCGCCGATACCATTGATCGTAACCTCCGCCTGGCGGGCGCCGTTCAGTATACCGCTCATGGTGTTTGCCGTCGCCATACCCAGATCGTTATGACAGTGCGTAGAGATGATGGCTTTATCGATATTACTCACGTGGTCCGTCAGATACTTTATCTTTGCGCCATATTCGTCGGGCAGACAATATCCGGTGGTATCCGGGATATTCACCACGGTAGCTCCCGCTTTGATCACGGCTTCGATCACTCTGGCCAGATATTCGTTATCCGTACGTCCGGCATCCTCCGCATAAAACTCTATGTCGTCCACAAACCTGCGGGCATATTTCACTGCTGCGACCGCACGTTCTATGATCTCCTCACGATTCGAATTAAACTTATGTTTGATATGGAAATCCGAGGTGCCGATACCCGTATGAATCCGCTTGCGTTTAGCATATTGCAGCGATTCCGCCGCCACTTCGATATCTTTTTGTACGGCGCGCGTCAGGGCGCAGATCGTGGGCCATGTCACCGCTTTCGATATTTCAATAACCGAATTGAAATCGCCCGGGCTGGATACGGGAAAACCTGCTTCGATAACATCCACTCCCAACGTTTCCAACGCCTTTGCCACTTGAATCTTCTCTACTGTATTCAACTGGCACCCGGGCACTTGCTCGCCGTCACGCAACGTTGTGTCGAAAATAAATAGTCTGTCACTCATCTCTTTTATCATTATTAATATGTAAGCGCTAATTAACTGTCTGCGTAATCCGTGTCATCCGCGTATCCATCATTCCAAATCCTTCATTAAAAAAAGCCTTTCACACTTGGAAGTGAGAAAGGCTTTCGTATATCCTGCATCATACATACACTACGCGCGACACTCACTTCCGACCGACATGGCCAGTAGGATAATAATACCACAGAGTAGAATATATATAAATGACGGATTCATTTCGCTCATTTCTTTCTTTAACGCTGCAAAGGTAAGTATTATTTTTAACCCTGAAAGAAAAACGTTACTTTTCTAATGAAATAAATTTCATTTTATAAGAATCGCACCAGAAATACATCAAATGTATCACGTGTTTCAACCGACTCCTCTTGTCCCCTACGGGGGCAGGGTTGTTAAGTTCTATGAGAATAGAATATCTGAAGTGTTGGTTGAAATGATTATATTTGCAAGAAAAACGAGATGAATTTACTGGATTGTCTATCAGCGGTAAGAGATCCGCGGCGCAAACAAGGTCAACGATTTGAGTTGCATAAATT
>JAIRNG010000153.1 GCA_031258135.1 Mediterranea sp. (in: CFB group bacteria) | reverse complement strand
CAGCGGAAAAATAACGGTTCCTGTGTTCGATATGGTGGGCGATGGCTGATGGCGCACCTCGTTGAATATGACTCTCTCTGTGCCGGTTGCAAAGCATTTTCCTTCCTTTCCAGTCATGGTCCCACAACAGCAAACCCCTTTCATTCGTATGCAAACACCTTATCCACCATCGCACGAGCAGCGATTATCCCTGCGACTATCCCTTTGTTTGTGCATCTTCAACAATACACCTTTATTCACCTTCCTTTCGTTTGTACATTTTCAAATACACAATACAATTAATTGACGAAAGTCTTCAACCATAGTATTATTCCTTGACACAACACTTTTGCTGGATGTTGTGACTATTATGGCTAAAAAGGACGTAGAAAACAACTACATTAACTATTTGATGTATGTATTTGGACAAATGTATTGGATTGTCAATTTGCCGTAAAACGCTACAAATTGTTTCTGACGTGAAATCATTCCAACACCTGTTATCCCAACAAGTATGATGCTAGAATGTCATAATTTGTGTAACTGTCTATACCCGTAACAAAATGAGAATCCGCAGGAAAGATGTGAAATATCAACGTTTCGTGAAATCGGAATAGCATTTACTAAACGGTAGTCAGAATTTACGCGTATTGCAACTGTGGTCGGCACGCGGTGACGATACAATTGAATCAATGTCAGTGTTTGCGGCGTCGATATTGATTTATATAATGAGAGGAGAGTGTTTAATGTCTGCATCACAAAAAAAATTGTCGTGGTTAATCGCAATAATCGTAATTTATTTTGCTCTTACAATGATGCCTACACCTGCCGGTTTGACTCCTGTGGGGCAAAAGGCACTTTCACTTATGCTGTGCGCTGTTCTTTCGTGGATTTTTGTACCTATCCCTGTGGCGATTTCCTCGCTGTTTTTTGTGTTCGCGCTGCCTTTGGTCAAAGTTGAAGGCATGGGGAAGGCTCTTCAAAGCTTTGCGGATCCGACAGTTTTCTTCATGATTGCTTCGTTTATGTTCGCTACCGCTATGGGAGAAAGCGGCATAAGCAAAAGGATATCCTTGAAGATTGCGCTCTTCGCAGACGGCAGCCCGACCAAATCAATAATGTACATGATGTGCGCTGCCGCCCTCGTTTCAACGGTTATATCAGACCCTCCCGTCGCCGCGGCGTTCACTCCCATCGCTTTGGAACTGATAAACAGGAGCGACCGCGAAAAGGGGAAAAGCAACTTTGCCAAGGCTTTGCTCATAGGCGTTTCCATGGCTGCTTTAATTGGAGGCGTGGGCACTCCCGCGGGTTCGTCGATAAACGTTCTCGCGCTTCAGCAGCTTGAAAAGTTTGCCGAGATAAAAATTTCATTCCTTCAGTGGACCATGTTAGGGATACCGTTCGTTATTTTCGCCACCCCGCTGACCGCAATAGCTCTTACAATGACATTCCGTCCCGAAATAAAAGTGGTGCCGGGAATCGAAGATATCAAGAAGGAATACGGGGAACTTGGTCCGATGAAGCGAAAAGAGACCAAATTTTTGGCTCTTATGCTGCTCCTCGTCATCGTTTGGCTTACGGGAACTTTTCATGGTCTTCCGGTGCCTCTTACGGCGACGGTGGGAGCAGTCTTGTTCTTCCTTCCCGGAGTTGACCTGCTTACGTGGGATACCGCGAAAAACAGAATGGGTTGGGATATAATATTCCTTACGGGCACGGCTTGCGCGTTGGCTACATCGGTGTTCAAATCAGGCGCGGCTGAGTGGATGGCCAGCATATCGCTAAGCGGTATCAAGGGTTCGTCCGAACTTGTAGTTTTGACGATCATAACGATATTCACGATAGTCGTTCATTTCCTTATCCCAGTCTCCCTGTCCATCGTTGCCGTTATGGTTCCCGCCCTTGCCGTATTCGCAACCACGAGCAACATTTCCGCAGCTCTTTTGGTGGTTCCGGTGGGTTTCACCGCGTCTGCCGCATACATGTTGCCCATTGACCCCGTTGCGTTGATAACGTATTCGCATGGATATTATTCGATGGGAGATTTCTTTAAAGGTGGTATCGGCGCCAGCATCGTTTGGATAATTTTCATGGTACTCTTTATGTACCTTATTGGTGGCGTGGCTGGTTTAGTCTAAGCTGATTTTACAAGGAAGAACCATCTGGCAATCTATGGCGAAAGAAGCCTGGAAGGGCTGGTTTAACCGCAGTATCCCTTTGTTGGTAAGCATGTATTTATGCTGCTTCGGGAGATTTCTTATTAACGCGTGCTCGCGTAAAAGCCGGAGATGGCGGCTAAAACGGTTGCCTTCGGCGAGGCTAAAGCCTCGTTTTGGAAATCAATAAGAACCTTGAAGTACGTACCTCTAAAGGATATTCGGATTCGGATCACGTATTGTCGGTGGTATTGATGCAAATGGCAGGAGAAAAGCGCGACCGATCATTTGAGTGAACCTCAAACCACAGGTTGGGTTCTCAATAATGGGGCTAAATCTGGTGATAGTATAACTTCTCATAGAGAAGGCTTTTCACCCAATGGATGGAAAGACATAACCTCATGAATCCAGAAATATAAGCTATCTACAGAGATTTAAACTCATCAACCTGCGGTTTGAGATTATACTTGCAAGCGGAAATATTTGCCCAATATATTGACTTCACAACCTGTATATGCTATTGATATTGTGTAAGTATATTATATGCAGAGGATGCTTATAGAATGAAAATAAAGACAAATATTTTCGTACATCCCGCCAATGGCTCTGCCGCATCCAAGATTATCTTGTCAGTCATCACGTT
>JAIRNG010000142.1 GCA_031258135.1 Mediterranea sp. (in: CFB group bacteria) | reverse complement strand
GGGGTCTTGGGTTCGAGCCCCAAGCGGATCACCAAGCAAGCCAAAAAAGGAAGTTCAACGTAAATCCCTGATATCCTGCGATACCGGGGATTTATTTTTTGGTACTTATATATCACTTTACCCCTAATGTCTTGCTAAAATCCGTGTTAAACAGCTCAACTTTCCTGTTAAACATGCCAACTCCCGTGTTAAACAAAGCAGGTGCCCGTGTTAAACAGAACAGGTGGCCGTGTTAAACACGGAAGTTGAGCTGTTTAACAGAAAATCGGTCGTGTCGAAATGTAGTAATCCCGAATTTGGTTGACTGTTTTTTATCTTAACCCTACAATCGGTTGACGCGTTTAACACTTAAAACCATATCCGGTTGACCACTTTGTTCTTTATCTCTGAAAGCGGCTGACCCGTTTTCTTTTTATCCCCGGAAGTGGTTGACCGGTTTTGGTCTTCGCAGCTGATCCGGGAAATCCGGAGTTGTTTTACTTAAAAACAGTTAATCAAACGGTGGCCTGTCCGTCAATGACAACGCTTGAAGTTTGCATACGTAGTCAATTGTTCCATACATTGAAATTAAACAATTTCTTGTTGTAACTGTATTTCCCATGACTGATGCTAATTGAAGAAATTGCGAGATTCGCCGGGAATCTCGCAATTTCTTTATAGATTTGTGACACAAGTAAATAACATGGAAAAGATATTGGCTGTTCTTCTGTTTGCAGTAGTTGCTTTGCCTGTCCCGGCAAAGCAGGATACATTGAAATATCGCATCGGCCTGACCGATAAGACTGAAACAACCTACTCGTTACATCGGCCGGAAGAGTTTTTGTCGGGGAAAGCCATTGCCCGTCGTGCGCGTCAGGGGTTGGCCATCGACTCGACCGACCTGCCGGTTTGTGACGCGTATGTGAGGAGGATTCGCGATAAAGGGGTGAAGATTATCGTGAAAGGGAAGTGGGATAATTTTGTGACTGTGTCCTGCAACGACACGGCTAAGATTGACTGTATTGCGGCATTGCCTTTTGTCAGGTCTGTGGAGAAGGTTTGGAAAGCGCCGGGGCAGGATAAGAGGAATAAGGAATTGAAAAGAGATTCTATCGTCAGCAACTCCTATAAGCTGGAAAATCCGTACGGGCTTGCGTATATGCAGCTCTATCCGAGTCATGGCGACCGTTTGCACAAGGCCGGATACCGGGGTGAAGGGATGACGATCGCTATTATGGATGCCGGCTTTCACAACGCGGATCGTATAGCTGCTTTTGATAGCGCCCGGGTTGTGGGAGTGAAAGATTTTGTAGGGGATTCCCCAAGTATTTATGTGGAAAGTGATCATGGCATGAAAGTCCTCTCATGTATGGGCGCCAACTGGCCTCATGCGATGACAGGCAGCGCTCCTGAGGCTTCTTATTGGCTTTTCCGTACCGAGGATGAGTATTCGGAGCATCTTGTGGAGCAGGACTATTGGGCGGCGGCCATTGAATATGCGGATAGTGTCGGGGTTGATGTTGTGAATACTTCCCTTGGCTATTTTTCGTTTGATGACAAGTCAAAGGATTATCGCCTCCGGGATCTGGACGGGGAGTATGCGTTGATGTCCCGTCAGGCTTCCCGTGTAGCCGGCAAAGGAATGGTGCTGTTATGCAGTGCGGGAAATTCGGGGCAAGGCTCGTGGAAAAAGATCACTCCTCCGGGGGATGCCAGGAATGTATTGACGGTAGGCGCCATTGCGGCCGACGGCGCGATTGCCGCATTTTCTTCCGTAGGTAATTCTGCTGACGGACGTGTCAAGCCGGATGTGGTGGCGGTAGGCGTGTCTACTCAGGTGATGGGAACCGATGGACAGCCGGCAACGGCTAATGGAACGTCTTTTGCTACTCCGGTAATGTGCGGGATGGTGGCCTGCCTGTGGCAAGCCCGTCCGGAACTGACGGCCAGGCAAATCATCACGCTGGTCCGCCAATCCGGTGATCGTGCTGATTTCCCGGATAATGTTTACGGTTATGGGGTTCCTGATTTGTGGAGAGCTTATCAGACGCAGGGGGATATTCCCGAATCGACAGATTGACTTTTATATAATATTATAATATAAATGGAAGGGTTGACTTTATTTGAATTGAATGCTCTGGTGAAGAAAAGCATTACGCAATGCTTGCCCGATGACTATTGGGTGCAGGCGGAGATCAGCGATGTCCGTTTCAATATGACCGGACACTGTTATCTGGAGTTTGTACAGAAAGCCCCCGGAGGTAATAACCTGATAGCTAAGGCTCGCGGAGTGATCTGGTGTGATACTCTTCAGTTGTTGAAACCTTATTTTGAGGAGACTACCGGACAGGTTTTCGTTGCCGGTATTAAAGTCCTGGTTAAGGTTACTGTGGAGTTTCATGAGCTTTATGGGTATAGCCTGACCGTCCGGGATATTGATCCTACTTATACGGTAGGTGATATGGCGCGCCGTCGTAAAGAGATATTAAGTCAGTTGCAGGCGGAGGGTGTGCTTACATTGAATAAGGAACTGGAAATGCCTTTGCCGCCTCAGCGGATCGCAGTGATTTCTTCGGCTACCGCGGCCGGCTATGGTGACTTCAGCCATCAGTTGAGCAGTAATTCCCACGGGTATTATTTTCATACGGAGTTGTTTCCTGCGGTTATGCAGGGTAATCAGGTGGAAGAATCCGTCGTTGGCGCATTGGATGCAATCATGGGACGCCTGGACGATTTTGATGTGGTGGTCATTATCCGTGGCGGGGGTGCAACGTCCGATTTATCCGGATTTGATACTTATATGCTGGCTGCTGCTTGTGCACAGTTTCCTTTGCCGATCATAACGGGTATAGGGCATGAGCGCGATGATACGGTGCTGGACGCCGTATCGCATACGCGTGTAAAGACGCCAACGGCGGCGGCGGAGCTTTTAATTCATTTTGCGGATGATGCGGCCGGCCGGTTGTATGCTTTGAGCAAACGGTTGCGTGAGAGCGCTTTGAGACGGTTGGCTGATGAGCGAATGGAATTGCTTGGTGTGAAAAACAACCTGAAGCAGTTGGTTACGGTACGGTTAACGGCACAGAAGCATAAGTTGGAGTTGCTCCGGCAGCGCATTACGGATGCTTCGCCGGAAAAGTTGCTGCAACGGGGATACAGTATTACGCTGAGGAATGGCAGGGCGGTAACGGACGTTTCGCAGATAAAACCCGGCGATGTGTTGACTACACGTTTAGCGAAGGGCGAGGTGAGGAGTGAGGTGATTTAATTTCAGAATACATTCTTATGAAAAAAGAGACTTATTCACAAGCCATGGAGCGCTTGGAGAAGATTGTTCGTCAGATTGACAGCAATCAGTTGGAGATTGATACATTGGGTGAGAAGATCAAGGAAGCCAATGAGATCATTGCTTTCTGTTCGGCGAAGTTGACCAAAGCCGATGCGGAAGTGGAGAAATTATTAAAGGAAAAGCAGCCGTCCGATAGATAAAACGTATTTTTTGCTTTTCTTTGTGAGATGAAATAATAAACAGTGTTGATATGAAAGAAATAGATTGGTCGAACCTGTCGTTTGGCTATATGCCGACGGATTACAACGTGAGGATTAACTATCGCAATGGCGAGTGGGGGCTTATGGAAACAAGCAGCAGCGAGTACATTAATATGCACATGGCTGCGACCTGCCTTCATTACGGGCAGGAATCGTTTGAAGGGTTGAAGGCGTTCCGTGGTAAGGATGGCAGGATACGCATATTCCGTATGCGTGAGAATGCAAAGCGTCTGCAGTCGTCCTGTGAGGGTATTATGATGGCCGTGCTGCCTGTGGATCGTTTTGAGGAGGCTGTGCTTGAGGTGGTGAAGATGAACAGTCGTTTCGTCCCGCCTTACGAAAGCGGCGCTTCGCTTTATATCCGCCCGTTGTTGATTGGTATGGAGGCGCAGGTGGGCGTGAAACCTGCATCGGAATATATGTTCCTTGTGTTTGTAACTCCTGTGGGGCCTTATTTCAAGGCTGGCTTTAAACCTACTTCGTATGTGATTTCAAGGCGTTATGACCGTGTGGCTCCATTGGGTACGGGACGTTTCAAGATCGGCGGCAATTATGCTGCGAGTCTGGTTCCCGGCGATGAGGCGCACCGGTCGGGGTATTCGGCTGTGTTGTATCTGGATGCAAAGGAGAAGAAATATCTGGATGAGTGTGGCCCGGCTAACTTTTTTGGTATTCGCGGCAATGCTTATATCACCCCGAAATCGAATTCGATCCTTCCGTCCATTACGAATGACAGTCTGATGACGTTGGCCGGAGAGATAGGGCTAAGGGTAGAATGTCGTCCGGTAACGGTGGATGAATTAGGGACTTTCGACGAGGCGGGCGCTTGCGGCACGGCGGCTGTGATAAGCCCGGTGGGGCGGGTTGACGACCCTGACAGGAAGATATCGTATATCTTCGGCGAGAACGGCGAGGCCGGCCCGGTGTGCACTCTGCTGTACAATAAGCTGCGGGCTATCCAGTATGGCGATGAACCGGATACGCACGGCTGGGTGACAATCGTGAAATAAGGGCGTATTGATGGGAAAGAATAAACTGCGGAAGTTTGCCGATATGGCGGGTTATCCTCATGTGTTTGAGTATCCGTATGCTGTGGCGGATCGTGCTCCGTTCGGGATGAAGGGCAGATGGGGTGAGGAGTTCTTTAAGAACGGGAATCCGATCGTGTTGGAGTTGGGATGCGGCAGGGGGGAATATACCGTTGGCCTGGGCAGGATGTTCCCCGGTAAGAACTTCATTGCGGTGGACATCAAGGGCGCCCGTATGTGGGGCGGCGCCACGGAAGCGTTGGAGGCCGGGATGAAGAATGTGGCTTTTCTCCGTACCAACATCGAGATCATAGACTGTTTCTTTGCAGAGGATGAGGTGAGTGAGATCTGGCTGACCTTTCCCGACCCGCAGATGAAGAAGGCGACCAAGCGGCTTACTTCTACATCCTTCATGGAGCGTTACCGCCGTTTTGTCAAGCCCGGTGGAGTGATTCATGTAAAGACGGATAGCCGCTTCATGTTTACCTACACCAGGTGCATGATAGAGGAGAACGGGTTTCCCGTGGCGTTCATGACTGAGGATTTATATAGCGCCGGCCCGGTGGATGACATGTTGAACATCAGGACTTGTTATGAACGGCAGTGGCTGGAGCGGGGGTTACGTATAAAGTATATCCGGTTCCTCCTGCCGCAGGGCACGGAATTGAAAGAACCTGATGTGGAAATCGAGCCGGACGCGTACCGCAGTTATAACCGCGGCAAGCGTAGCGGGCTTTCCGTCATCCGTAATTCGTGATTTGACCATGACTTTATATCCCAAACTCATACTCGACGCACTGGAAACGGTGCGCTACCCCGGTACCGGAAAGAATCTGGCCGAGGCCGGCATGGTAGATGATGACATGCGTATTGACGGCATGAAGGTCTCTTTCTCCCTGATCTTTGAGAAGCCTACCGATCCGTTTATCAAATCCGTTGTCAAGGCGGCGGAGGCGGCGGTTCTGACCTACGTGGGCCGGGGGGTGGAGATCGAGGGGAATATTTCCGTGAAGACCCGTCAGGCGCCGCGTCCCGAGGCGGGGAAGATGTTACCCCGGGTGAAGCATATCCTGGGAGTATCTTCCGGTAAGGGAGGGGTGGGAAAATCCACGGTAGCGGCCAATCTGGCCGTCGCCCTGGTAAAGATGGGCTATCGGGTGGGACTGCTCGACGCGGATATCTTCGGGCCTTCCATTCCCAAAATGTTCCGGGTGGAGGATGCCCGTCCTTATTCCGGACAAATAGACGGCCGGGACATGATCGTGCCGGTCGGGAAGTATGGCGTGAAGCTGCTTTCCATCGGTTTCTTTGTGGATCCCGGTCAGGCCACGCTCTGGCGCGGAGGCATGGCCGGCAATGCGTTGAAGCAGCTCATTGGCGATGCGGCCTGGGGAGAGCTGGATTATTTCCTGATTGACCTGCCTCCCGGAACGAGCGATATCCACCTGACCGTTGTGCAGACATTGGCCATGACCGGGGCGATCGTAGTGAGTACGCCGCAGGACGTCGCCCTGGCCGATGCCCGCAAAGGCATCCGCATGTTTACGAACGGGAAGGTGAACGTCCCCGTTCTGGGACTGATTGAGAACATGTCCTGGTTTACGCCGGCGGAATTACCGGAAAACAGATACTATATCTTTGGTAAAGAGGGGGCGAAAAGGCTGGCGGAAGAGATGCACATCCCGCTGCTGGGGCAGATTCCGCTGGTACAATGCATCCGTGAGAGCGGCGATGACGGCCGGCCTGTCGTGTTAGACGAAACGTCCGTCACCGGACAGGCGTTCATGCAACTGGCGGAAAACGTAGTCCGGCAGGTGGAACGCCGGAACGAAACCTTAGGCCCGACAAAGATTGTCGATGTGCGCAAATAGGAGTCAGGAGTTAGCACTCGCTCCGCTCGTTAGGAGTTAAAGTTCAGATACCATCCGGGCTAAGGTGCGAAGCGCCTGATAACTCCTTTAACTCCTGCGCGAAGCGCTAACTCCTTAACTACTGATTCGCATTATTAAGCGGTATCATGCGGAATGTTTATA
>JAIRNG010000067.1 GCA_031258135.1 Mediterranea sp. (in: CFB group bacteria) | reverse complement strand
TAAGAATTCGGGTATGTCTGAGGCTACCAGTCCCTGGAAGGGTTTCACTACTTCCAATGGTGGTACTTGGAGTTATGGTTATAATTGGGGTACTAATGCTGTGTATCCGGCCGCCGGGTATCGTTACTACAGTAGCGGAAGTATCTACGGCGAGGGGTCAGACGGCGTCTGTTGGGGTGCATCGCCCTACAGTAGCAGCAGCAGCTACGCCTCGTTTCTGGCCTTCGGTTCCGGCAGCGTCGCCGTGGGTAACGCCAACGGTCGCGCCTACGGGTTCAGTGTGCGGTGCGCCCAGGAATAGCAGGCCTTGATATTTACGATTTTACGATTTACGATTTGAAACGCAGATTTACGCGGATTCACGCAGATTTTTAATTTTATAATTATAATCTGCGTGAATCCGCGTAAATCTGCGTTTCAATTTCTTTGCGTGAATCTGCGTTTCAAATGGTAAATTGTAATTGCTTATCCCGAACTCAGGCTAAATTATCAGCCCGTCGACTAAGTGAATCGTTCGGTCTGTGATTTGCGCCAGACTCTCATCATGAGTTACAATTACGAACGTTTGTCCGAAACGGTCACGGAGTTCAAAGAACAGACGGTGCAGTTCTTCTTTATTTCGGGTATCGAGACTGCCCGAAGGCTCATCGGCCAGGACAACGGTTGGATTGTTTATCAAGGCACGGGCCACAGCGACACGTTGTTTCTCTCCACCGGACAACTCATTGGGCTTATGGGTAACGCGGCCGGACAATCCCATGAAAGCCAACAGTTCTTTTGCGCGCAAAGCGGCGTCTTTCATAGAAACTCCGGCAATGAAGGCGGGAATCATCACGTTCTCCAATGCGGTAAACTCCGGCAAAAGCTGATGAAGCTGGAACACAAAGCCGATATGCGCATTACGGAAAGCAGACAGCTCTTTCTCCCCCATACGCTTAACGCTGGTGCCGCCAATCCGAACCTCTCCGTTATCGGGTTTATCGAGAGTGCCCATGATTTGCAAAAGGGTGGTTTTACCGGCGCCACTGGGGCCTACGATACTTACAACCTCCCCCTTATCAATATCCAGATGAATGCCCTTCAGGACCTGAAGGGTATCGAAACGCTTGGTTATATCTTCTAAATGTATCATTTTATCCGTATCCATCACAATCGTTTGATTACATATAACAGCCAGGGTCAGCTCTTCTTAAACCACTTATAGAACCATTTACCGACATTGTTGTAATGCTGCGACTCGTTGTGGTGAACCGGTTCCGAGAAAGACAATGTTTCCTGCGGATCACCGTATTGATCGGGGTAAAGCACCATCAGACTGTTGTTATTGAAGTATTTCGTGATCTGCGAAGGCAATTTCTCAAACGAAGGATCGTAAGAGATAAACCCGCGGCGGGCGCTTACGATAACTAAGAGATGATCAAAATGAACCTGTCCGGTGAGCAGTAACAAGTCGTTCCAATCCTCCAGCGCGGTAAACTCACGCCTCATACCTTTATGCTTATAGGATATGTAGCCTTTCAGATAGCCCAATGTATCCGAATGGGCATAAAAATGTACCCGGCAACCCAACTGGAGCCCCATGCGGCAGAGACGTTCCACCCATTTGAAGAAACCGGCTTCGTATTCGGCTTTAGGCGGAACAGCCACAATGATACGCCGCAAGGTATTGACAGGCATCAGACATTTTACGATCATGATCTGCTTATGAGTACCCTTCAACAGGTTTTCGGCCAGAGCGCCCAGGAAAGAATCGACCAACGTAACCTTACGGTGAAGGCCGATAATGACTTCCGAGGCATTATACTCTTTCATCGTATGAATAATACCCGAAGCAATATTCAGGTCGAAGCGCATTATCGTATTTACCGAAACATCCGCTGCCGCCGCCGTCATGGCCGAACGTTCCAGATAACGTTTCCCCAGTACCAGACGGGCATTGGAAACATTGCTGTCATTAACTACGCTCAATGCAGTAAGTCCATCCTTACGTCTTGGCTCTTTCATGACAAGAGCCATATTCACCAGATTCTCTATCGTCTCGGGATTCGCTATCGGAATAAGAATGTTTTCTTCTTCCCTGGGTTTCTCTTCCACATCTCCGGAGCTATCCTGAACAGCGATCTTCCGGGCGGCGCGTTCAGTGGCTATCGAACTGATGATACAAGTGAACAGTATCATGACAACCGTACCGTTCAGCACATCATCATTCAGCAGGGGCAGGCCGGGGGCTATCTCGATCTTGTTACCAACAAGCACGGCAGCCAGCGTGGCTGCGGCCTGGGCATTGCTAAGCCCGAACATCATGGTGCGCTCGCTGGTCTGCATGCGGAATATCTTCTGTGTCATCCAGGCCGCCAACCATTTGCTGAAAGTGGCGATAGCGGTCATCACCGCAACGACCTTCAATGCCGTTCCCCCTGTAAACAATACACGCAGGTCGATGATCATACCTACCCCAATCAGGAAGTAAGGAATAAATAAAGCATTGCCGACAAACTCCAGGCGGTTCAACAACGGGGAAATATTAGGAATCAGGCGGTTCAACACCAGACCGACCATGAAAGCTCCGAGTATACCCTCCATACCGGCCAGTTCCAGTAACCCGCCACCAAGGAAAACCAGCACCAGCACAAAGATGAACTGCATAATGCTGTCTTCGTATTTACGGAAAAACCAACGCCCGATACGCGGAAAGAGATATATAATGAGGAAACAGACCAGCACGACCTTTACAGTTAGCATGATCCAGAACAAATGTCCGATTTCTCCTTTGTACATACCGGAGATGACGGCGAGCACCAAAAGGGCCCAGGCTACGGTCAACGCCGTCCCCCCAACAGTTATACTGACGCTGCGGAGGCGCGAGAGGCCATAGCGGTTCACGACAGGATAGGCTATCAACGTATGGGATGCATACATACTGGCCAGCAATATGGAGGTTGTCAATCCATAGCCGAGTAAAGACATGGAACTCCAGATTCCGAGGATCATCGGAATCATAAAGGTTAACACTCCGAAGACCATGGCTTTGATGCGGTTCTTCTTGAAACCTTCCAAGTCCATCTCCAACCCTGCAAGAAACATAATGTAGTAAAGCCCTACTTTGCCGAAAAGTTCAAAACTGCTATCGCGTTCGAGTATATTAAAACCGTACTCGCCAATCATGATCCCGGCAATGATCATCCCGATGATATGAGGAATACGGAGCCGGCTCAAAAGGATAGGCGCAAAAAGAATGATAATGAGCACCAGAAGAAAGACCCAGGTCGGGTCTGTTACAGGAAAATGCAGCTCAAAATCAAACAAACTCATACATATATTGATTAGTGGTTTCTGCAAAAGTAGCAAAAAAACGGAGCCTGTAGATATGAGATATGGCAAATTGTAGTATTTTTGCCATTCAAAAAAACTAAAAAGAAATGAAAGTAGCTATTGTTGGCGCAAGCGGAGCCGTAGGACAAGAGTTCCTGCGCGTGCTCGATGAGAGAAATTTCCCATTGGATGAGTTAGTACTGTTCGGCTCTGAACGTAGCGCAGGAACGACGTATGCTTTCCGCGGTAAACAGATCGAGGTGAAACTCCTTCAACACAACGATGATTTCAAAGATGTAGACATTGCCTTTACTTCTGCAGGAGCGGGAACCTCTAAGGAGTTCGAACAGACAATTACGAAATACGGCGCAGTGATGATCGATAATTCAAGCGCTTTCCGTATGGACAATGACGTTCCGTTGGTAGTGCCCGAGGTTAACGCAGCCGATGCAAAAGATCGCCCCCGCCGTATAATAGCTAATCCGAACTGTACAACGATACAGATGGTGGTTGCATTGAAAGCGATTGAAAACCTTTCGCACATCAAAACCGTTCATGTATCTACTTACCAGGCGGCAAGCGGAGCAGGTGCGGCGGCGATGGACGAACTGTACGAACAATATCGCCAGGTATTGGCAGGCGAAGAAGTAACGGTGGAAAAGTTCGCCTATCAGCTGGCATTCAACCTGATCCCCCAGGTAGATGTTTTTACAGACAATGGATATACTAAAGAAGAGATGAAGATGTTCAACGAAACGCGTAAGATCATGCACTCGGATGTAAAGGTAAGTGCAACTTGTGTTCGCGTTCCGGCGCTTCGTTCACACTCCGAAAGTATTTGGGTAGAAACCCTGCGCCCTGTTTCCGTTGAAGAAGCCCGCGATGCATTCTCAAAAGCAGAGGGTGTCGTGTTGATGGACAACCCTGCTGAAAAGGAATATCCGATGCCATTATTCCTTGCAGGGAAAGACCCTGTATATGTAGGCCGTATCCGCAAAGACCTGACAAATGAGAATGGGCTGACTTTCTGGACGGTAAGCGACCAGATCAGAAAAGGCGCCGCACTGAATGCAGTACAGATTGCGGAGTATCTGGTAAAATCTACGTAACACATTCATTGTATTTACAACATAGCCCGACAGAAAATCCGTCTATACCTTATTCTATCAGACAAAATCGCCCCAGTTGATGTCTCTCATATCGCCGGTTTTGTTGAACTGGGCGTGCATGCCGAGCGCCGCCCGGATACAGTGGGGGGTTTGTCCCTTGCCTGCTAGTTTCACGTAATCCCAAAGGATTTGTTTGTAGTCAGGGTGGGCGCAGTTCTCGATGATCGCGCGTGATCTTTCTGCCGGGCTTTTGCCACGCAGGTCGGCAATACCCTGTTCGGTGATAACCACGTTTACGGAATGTTCGTTGTGGTCGTGGTGCGAAACCATCGGTACGATAGAACTGATCTTACCACCCTTGGCCACAGAAGGACAAGAGAAAATAGAGATAAATGCGTTACGGGTAAAGTCGCCCGACCCGCCGATACCGTTCATCATCTTCGTTCCTGTGACATGTGTAGAGTTGATGTTGCCATAGATATCCGTTTCGATAGCTGTATTCATCGAGATGATGCCCAGACGGCGGACGATTTCGGGATTGTTGGAGATTTCCGATGGACGAAGCACCAATTTGTCGCGGAAGAAGTTCATATCGTTATAGATTTCGTCCAGACATCCGTTTGTTACAGACAACGAGCAGGTACTGCCGAACTTGATGCGCCCTTCCCTCATCAGCTTGATCACTGAATCCTGAATAACCTCGGTGTACATTTCGAATGCAGGGATTGTTTTGTCGCGCCCCAACGCTCCCAATACGGCGTTGGCAATGTTACCCACGCCGGATTGCAACGGAAGGAAAGTCGATGGAATGATACCGCGTTTCATGTCCGCAGCCAGGAAGTTTGCCACGTTGATACCGATCTGGTCTGTGACAGGATCGGGTTCGGTGAAGTCACGGGCTTCGTCGCACAAATGTACTTCAACGACCGCCGCGATCTTTTTCGGGTCTACCTGAATATACGGTTTACCAATGCGGTCGTCCGGCTTATAGATTGGAATTTCACGGCGGTAAGGAGGATCGAGCGGCTCATACACGTCGTGCAGTCCCATCATATTCTTGCTGTGTGCACTGTTAAGCTCCACGATGATATGGTCGGCCAAACGGCAGATTGTCGGACTGATACCACCGGCAGCGGTCAGATAGATCTTGCCGTCAGCCGTCAGTTCGCAAGCTTCAATGATCGCTACGTTTACTTTTCCCAGGAAGCCGAAACGTATCTCCTGAGCCATTTGTGAAAGATGAATATCGTTATATGCAATTTCCCCGTTGTTTACGGCCTTACGGAAATCACAGTTCGTTGTGTAAGGGGCGCGATACCGGATAGCTTTGACGCGCGACAGCACGCCGTCACAGGATTCGCCTGTCGATGCGCCGCTCAGGATGTCTATCCGGAAAGGATTTCCCTTTGCATGTTCTTCTTCTGCGATTTTAGCGATCTCGGCAGTCACGGCTTTTGGTGTTCCGGCAGGCGTAAACCCACTGACACCAACCACATAGCCATGTTTTACAATACTTGCAGCAGAAGCTGCAGTCAACATTTTAAATGACATAATGATTTTAGTATATTTTTCGTGATTAGATTAGCATTTAATATTTTCTGTTGAGAATTTCCGACCAGATAATTGCGCGTCGCACCTCTTCGGTGGAATAGATGTCAAACTCCTGTATGTCATCCGGCTCTTCCCGGACAGGTGGGGGAACCGGCGGATCTGAGCTTCTGGTCTGTTTTCTTTTGGTTTGTTTTTTGGAGAGTTGTTGTGTCGCCATTCCGGCAGAAAGAGTAGAATGGTCATAATCCCACTCTTCATCGTCTCCGGGCAACGGAAGGCGATGCCGTTCCTTTCCTTTTTTATTGGAACCCGCCAGTTGTCTGACAACAGCGAAGATAATGATAAAGCCTGTAACAATAAGTATCTGAAAAATATCTTCCATGCTATTTCGAATTTGGTTTCCAAAGATATGGATTTAATCTCAGAAACGAAAATACAAATAAATTAAGGGCAACTTCACAGTCACCCTTAATTTTTTTAACCTAAACCTTAACTATGAAAAAATCTAATGTCCTTTCATGATACAAAGGTGTGAATTATCACAAAGAAGACGAAATAATTCTCAAAAGATATTTGTCCTCTTAACATTTATTATGGAAATGGCTCCCAAAACAAGTATTTCTTCCGGTTTCTCGCCCGAAAAGTCCGCTATGATCCGTGTGCATCAGGAGGAAATTAACCATTTGACTGACGCTTCGGCCGAAGCGTTCAATGCAGAGATTAAAACATCCGGAACTCCGTTCAGAGGGGCAGTGGGTATTATTTTTAAGAAAAGACGGCTTAAATATAAAGATTTAGTTATTTTTGTAGTCTGATAATATTAAATCATCACTTTGGCCACATCGAAAAGAAAAGAATATGGATACAAGTAAAATCGTTGGAGAGAAAATTAAAAGTCTCCGTGAAGCTAAAGCAATCACTGCCGAAGAATTGGCTGAACGTTCCGGTCTGGCAGTAGAGCAAGTCGAAAGGATTGAAAACAACATAGACCTGCCGTCATTGGCGCCGCTCATCAAAATAGCGCGTGTGCTGGGCGTACGTTTAGGCACTTTCCTTGACGACAGCAATGAGACAGGCCCTGCTGTCTGCCGCAAACAGGATACAAGCGATACGATCAGCTTCTCAAATAATGCGACGCAGTCCCGCAAGCACATGACCTACCATTCGCTTTCCAAATCGAAGGCCGATCGTCACATGGAACCGTTTATCATTGACGTAACCCCTTCGGGAGAAACACATTTTATTCTTTCTTCCCACGAGGGCGAAGAGTTTATCATGGTCATGGAAGGTACAATGGAAATCAACTACGGAAAGAATAAATATATTCTTGAAGAAGGCGATAGCATATACTATGACTCAATCGTACCTCATCACGTACATGCGTTCGAAGGAAAAGCTGCAAAGATACTTGCAGTAGTATATACCCCCGTGTGACATACAGCATAAAATCATGGAGTTATCCGACAGAACTTTGGGCCAGTGGCTCGAACATTGGGCTGAGACAACGCCCGATAAAGAATATATTGTATATTCCGACCGTAATCTTCGCTTTACATGGAAGCAGTTCGATGAACGTGTGGATAATATGGCCAACGGACTCCTGTCTATCGGCGTAGAAAGAGGCTCGCACGTGGGGATCTGGGCGGCTAACGTACCCGACTGGTTGACACTGCTCTATGCTTGCGCCAAGATCGGAGCGATATATGTAACCGTGAATACGAGCTATAAACAATCGGAGCTGGAATATCTCTGTGAGAACTCTGATATGCATACCTTGTGTATTGTTGACGGTGAAAAGGACAGCGACTTTATACAGATGACCTACGCCATGCTTCCCGAACTGCGGACGTGCGAACGCGGACATCTGGAAAGCGGGCGGTTCCCTAAAATGAGAAACGTGGTTTACGTCGGCCAGGAAAAGCACCGTGGCATGTACAATACATCCGAGTTGCTCATTCTTGGAGAGAACATGGACAATACATACCTGAACGAACTCAAGAGTCAGGTGAATTGCCACGACGTCGTAAATATGCAATATACTTCCGGTACGACAGGTTTCCCGAAAGGGGTTATGCTGTCACATCATAACATAGCCAACAATGGTTACCTCACAGGCGAGCACATGAAGTTCACCCGGGATGATAAACTCTGTTGTTGCGTACCGTTGTTCCACTGTTTCGGGGTAGTATTGGCGTCCATGAACGTACTGACACACGGATGTACACAGGTCATGGTGGAACGTTTCGACCCGCTCGTGGTTTTAGCCTCGATACACAAAGAACGCTGTACCGCACTTTATGGCGTACCGACCATGTTCATCGCCGAATTGAACCATCCGATGTTCGACATGTTTGATATGTCCAGCCTTCGCACGGGTATTATGGCAGGCTCGCTTTGTCCTGTCGAACTGATGCGCCAGGTACAGGAAAAGATGTATATGAAGGTTACCAGCGTATACGGACTGACGGAAACATCGCCGGGCATGACGCAGACCCGCATCGAAGACCTGTTCGAGGTGCGTTGCAATACAGTGGGAAGCGACTTTGAATTTACAGACGTGAAGGTCCTTCATCCCGAAACAAACGGGGAATGTGCTACAGGCGAGCAAGGCGAAATGTGTTGCCGGGGGTACAATGTTATGAAAGGATATTATAAGAATCCTCAGGCGACGGCCGAGGTTATCGACGCCAACGGCTATCTGCACTCAGGAGACTTGGGCGTGAAGGATGAAGAGGGCAACTACCGCATCACCGGACGTATCAAGGATATGATCATCCGCGGCGGCGAGAACATCTATCCACGCGAAATAGAAGAGTTTCTTTATAAGCTGGAGGGTGTTAAAGACGTTCAGGTGGCCGGTGTCCCTTCTCCCAGATACGGTGAAGCGGTAGGCGCCTTTATTATCCTCAAAGAGGGTTTCCGGATGCAGGAGTCTGACGTACAGGACTTCTGCCGGAACAGGATCGCCCATTACAAGATACCGAAATACATTTTCTTTATCAACGAATTTCCCATGACCGGCAGCGGCAAGATACAAAAGTTCAAACTGAAAGAGCTGGGAGTGGAACTCTGCAAACAGCAGGGCATAGAAATAATTTAGGAGTCATATTTATTATATGAGATCACCTTTTCTTTTGGCTTACGTATCTTTTTCCGTTTTTCTTTCGTCGGATAACCAATCGTAATATCCAGTAACAAACGTTTGGAAGAAGGTATACCCGTTAGCCGCTTGATCTCTTTTTCGTCAAACCACCCCAGAATGCAAGAGCCTAATCCTTCGCTCTCCGCGGCCAATGAGATGTGCGCAGCAGCAATACCCAGGTCTATCAGTGGAAAATGTTTATTCTTCACTTTACTGCCTAACAATGAGGTTATATTTGCCGGTTCTTCTACCAGGAGAATATGCACGGGAGCATCTTTAGCAAACGTATTCATTCCCAGGCTCGCTGTTGCCTTACCGATCTTTGCCGATAATTCGCGATCCGTGATCACAACAAATTTCCAGGGTTGCGCGTTACATGCCGAAGGCGCCAGACGAGCCGCTTCGAGTATCCGCTCCAACTTTTCAGGTTCTACTTCGCGGGTGCGATCGTAGGCGCGGTCGCTTTGCCGCGCCATCACGAGTTCCGGAAAATCTTTCATGTTACTTCATGAATTAAACGATGCAATGCGGCTGATATACTTACCGATAATATCAAATTCGATATTGACCACGCTCCCCACCCCGAACGTATGGAAGTTCGTATGCTCGTATGTATACGGAATAATAGCTACTTCAAACGAATCGTCGGCAGGGTTGCACACGGTCAGGCTCACGCCGTTTACTGTCACCGAACCCTTGTCTACTGTGAGGTAGCCGCGTTTGGCCATATCCTTATCAAAAGGATAGTTGAATGTAAAATACCAACTACCCTCCGCATCGCGGATTTGAGTACACACCGCTGTCCGGTCTACATGTCCCTGTACGATATGCCCGTCCAGACGTCCGTTCATCATCATGCTGCGTTCCACGTTCACCTTATCTCCCGCTTTCAACAATCCGATATTCGAACGCTCCAGCGTCTCCTTCATTGCCGTTACCGTATACGTATCTTCAGTTAACCCAACCACAGTCAGGCATACTCCGTTGTGAGAGATGCTCTGGTCTGTTTTCAACTCTCCGACAAAAGAACAGGTCAGTGTCAGGTGCACATTTTCCTGTTCATTCTCCAACGCAACAACCGTCGCGTATTCTTCAATTATTCCAGAGAACATAATTCATACGAATTTAAGTTTACGATCAGCTTATGCTGAATTTGTGAGGTCAAATATACAGGATAAAAATGACTTTCCTTACCCATCCATAGCGTTTTCTCAACCTGTAAAGGTTTGAAACGCAGATTTACGCAGATTCCCGCGGATTATTACAGATTAAAATTAAGAATCTGCGGAAATCTGCGGAAATCTGCGTTGCAGATTTCGTCGAAGCGCCGTTCCAATTATGAAATGTAATAAAAACGGCGTCGAAACGCCGTCCGCCGAAAAAATTTTACACGATATGCGTCGAAACGCCGTTTCAACTGTGAAATGCAATAAAAACGCCGTCGAAACGATTTTCCGTTAACTAAAAACAATAAAAACAGCATCAAAACGATTTCCCGTTAACTAAAAACGATAAAAACGCCGTCGAAACGATTTTCCGTTAACTAAAAACAATAAAAACACCGTCGAAACGATTTTCCGTTAATTAAAAACGATAAAAACGCCGTCGAAACGATTTTTATCAATTTAAATGTAACAAAAACGGCGTCGAAGCGTTTTCCGCTGCGCGGATGAGATAAAATACGCATCGAAAACGCCATTTTTCTTGTAAATGATGTTTTTTTAAAAAAACAGCAGTTTTTAGTCGAAAAACCATGAAATTTAAATATTGATGCCTATATTTACGCAACAACGCGGATGATGCGGAATATAAAAATCGTATTAGTCCGCGTTATTTTTGTTAAATTGAAAATTGAAAATGAAAATGAAAATAACAAAATGTATCTTCCTCTTTGCACTTACGCTTGTAGTGCAAACCAATGTGCAGGCGCAACTTTCGTTCGGTTCGCCGCAGCTTATCAATGCCGGTTGGCAATTCTGTCCGGGCGACAATCCCGATGATAAAACCGTTTGGCAAACCGTTGACCTGCCGCACGACTGGAGTGTGAAACAGCCGTTAAGCCCTACGTATGCCAGCTGTCAGGGCTTTCTGCCCGGCGGCATCGGCTGGTATCGCAAAGACATTCACATTCCCCCGGCGGAAACGCACGATGACGCATCCCGGCAAAAGGTCTATCTTTATTTCGAGGGCGTTTACAACCGCAGTGAAGTCTTTGTGAACGGAAAATCGGTCGGCAGTCGTCCCAATGGATATATTTCGTTTGCTTTTGATATATCCGGATATATCATATCCGGCGGAAAGAACGAGATTCTCGTTCGCGTTGACCATAGCCGGGACGCTGATTCCCGCTGGTACACAGGTTCGGGAATTTACCGGAATGTATGGCTTGTTACGGCTGGCCCGGTGCATATTGCGCAATGGGGAGTGCAGGCTGTACCTTCGCTGAATAAAAACAGAGGTACGCTGACCGTCAGTGTGGACATTGATAATTTCACCTCCGGGGTCGTCAACCTTCAGGTGGTCAATGAACTTTTTTCAGCTGATAATAAATTAGTAGCGAAAGCCGCTGCAAAAACAGGCGGCTTACGGATTCCTTCGCTAACCATGAAATTGCCGGTTAAGAATCCTGCTGTCTGGAATCTGGAAACGCCCAACCTGTACACATTGAAAACCACTGTTCTGCAGGATGGAAAAATAATAGACCAAACTACCACTACCACAGGATTCCGCACATTTACTTTCGACCCGGACACAGGTTTCGGTTTGAATGGCGAAAATCTGAAAATGAAAGGCGTTTGCCTGCACCACGATGCAGGAGCGCTTGGCGCCACCGTTCCGCGGGAAGTGTGGAAACGCCGCCTGCAAACGCTTAAGGAAATCGGAGTGAATGCCATCCGCACCTCACACAATCCGCAGGCGCCGGATCTGTATGATCTGTGCGACGAACTCGGATTGCTGGTTCTCAACGAAGCTTATGACGAATGGGAATTTCCCAAGAACAAATGGATTGCAGGCTGGAACGTCGGTACGCCGGGACATCAGGGTACATCTGATATTTTCAGAGATTGGGGGGAAAAGGACCTGGAAGACATGGTGCGCCGCGACCGCAACCACGTTTCGGTTTTTGCGTGGAGCATCGGTAATGAGGTCGATTATCCTAACGATCCTTATTCTCACCCCGTTTTGGACGGGAACAACGACGGATTCACACAGAAAATGTTCGGCGGCTATCGTCCGGATGCGCCTAAGGCGGAGCGGCTCGGCGACATTGCCGGAAAATTGGTGGCAGCTGTGAAAAGATACGATACGTCGCGTCCTGTAACGGCCGGTTTGGCCGGCGTGGCCATGAGCAATGAAACCGGATACCCTTCATCGCTGGATATTCACGGTTACAACTACACCGAAAGCCGCTACGTGTCCGACCATAAAACGTATCCCGCCCGCGTACTTTTCGGCAGCGAAACCCGGCACGATCTGGCGGCCTGGAAATCGGTTACGGACAACAGGCATGTCTTCGGACAATTTCTCTGGACAGGAATTGATTACCTCGGTGAATCGGGACGGTATCCCTCGCGCGGGTTTTATTCGGGATTGGTGGATTTTGCGGGATTTATAAAGCCGCGCGGCTATTTCCGTAAGGCTCTCTGGAGTGAAAAACCGGTGATCTATCTCGGTACTTATATGGCGTGGGGTAGGGGAAATCGCGGAAATGCACAGCCTTCTATGGATGCGTGGAGCGATTGGAATTACTCCGAAGGGCAAAACATCAACGTGGTTTGCTACACAAATGCCGCACAGGTGCAACTTTACCTGAACGGGAAACCGGTCGGCGACCGGAAAGATCACGACGAAAAAACCGGTATTATTGCCTGGGAAGTTCCCTGGCAGGCAGGGAAGCTCGAAGCCGCCGGCTATGATAACTCAGGTATGGAAACTGCACGTTATGCCATAGAAACGACTAAACAGCCTTACGCCATAAAAGCCGAAACGGTGATCTCCGGTGAAGGTGAAAGAGTAAAACAGGTTATCGTCCGGATAATTGACGAGGACGGCCGGCTCGTTACCGCATCGGACAACGAAATTACCTGCCTTGTGATGAGCCGCGGGGCGCAGTTGCTCGGAATGGAAGCCGGGAACAATACCGATATGGGCGATTATACCGACAACCGTCAGCGTGTTTTTCGCGGACAAATGATCGTGTATATAAGAACGGATGGAAAATCGGAGGTAAAAGTGCAATTTTCGTCGCCGTGGCTTCAATCCGATACGGTTATATTGAAATAGCTCATTATTTTTAAATGTCAATCCGATTATTTACCTTTGCTAACAGTATAACATTAGTAATAGAATAAATATAAAAAAAGATGAAAGATTTTCTGAAGTTCACATTTGCCGCTATTGTGGGAATTGTATTATCAAGCATTGTAATGTTCTTCATCAGTATCATGATTTTTGTTGGAATGTTATCCGGTACGGATGCTGAGACTGTCGTTAAGAAAAACTCGGTAATGATGCTCGATCTGAACGGAACACTTTCCGAACGGTCACAGGAAAACCCCTGGGACAGGCTATTGGGTAATGACAACGCAGTCTATGGACTGGACGACGTGCTGGCATCCATCAAAAAGGCGAAAGAGCATGAAGATATAAAGGGTATATATATTCAGGCCTCATCGTTAGGGACATCCTTTGCCTCATTACAGGAAATACGTACGGCTTTGGCCGGCTTTAAGGAAAGCGGCAAGTTTGTGTATGCGTATGGCGATGTATATACGCAAGGGCTATACTACCTGTCGAGCGTGGCCGACAAGGTGATGCTGAATCCCAAAGGAATGGTGGAATGGAAAGGACTTTCCGCCAGACCGGTATTCTTTAAAGGATTGCTGGAAAAGGTCGGTATAGAGATGCAGATATTCAAGGTAGGAACCTACAAATCGGCTGTCGAACCGTTCACCAACACGGAAATGAGTCCGGAAAACCGTGAACAGGTAACGGAATACGCAACATCCGTATGGAACAGCCTGGTAAGCGAAGTCTCAGTGTCACGCAATCTGAGCGCTGAACGCCTGAATGAGCTGGCAGACCGGATGCTCATGTATAGCCCTGCGGAAAAAAGCGTAGAAGCCGGACTGGTGGATACGCTGATCTACCACAATGACATACGCGATTATATCAAATCGCAAATCGGTATCGGAAAGGACAAGGGTCTTGCCCTGCTGAATCTGGAAGATATGATCAACATTAAAAAGAATGTGCCTAAAGATAAAAGCGGGAATATCATAGCCGTATATTATGCGTATGGCGACATCACGACCACCGCAAGCTCCATGAGCAACGGTGAAGGTATTGCTTCGGAGAAGGTGATCAAAGACCTGCGCAGATTGCAGAAGGACGAAGATGTCAAGGCGGTGGTGTTCCGTGTCAATTCCGGTGGCGGCAGTGCGTTTGCTTCCGAGCAGATATGGTATGCCGTTGAAGAACTGAAAAAAGAAAAACCTGTTATTGTTTCCATGGGCGACTATGCCGCATCGGGTGGATATTACATTTCCTGCGGCGCAGACTGGATCGTGGCGGAGCCTGCCACACTGACGGGATCGATCGGTATCTTTGGGATAATGCCCAACATACAGGGGCTGACCAACAAACTGGGATTGAATTTCGATGTGGTGAAAACAAATAAGTTCTCTGACCTCGGAGCCACGGGACGTCCGATGAACGCCGACGAAAAATCACTGCTGCAAGCCTACATCAACGAAGGTTATGACTTGTTTATTACCCGCTGCGCGGAAGGCCGTAACATGACCAAAGAAGCGATCGACAAAATTGGACAGGGACGTGTGTGGACAGGTAGTAAGGCGCTTGAACTCGGATTGGTGGATGAGCTGGGTGGAATAGACAGGGCATTGGAAGTTGCGGTAGAAAGAGCGGCAATAGAAACGTACACCGTACTTAGTTATCCTGAAAAAGAAAACTTCTTCAGCTCGCTGCTGAACGATAAGCCGGCCAATTACATTGAAACGAAATTGCTGAAAGACAATTTAGGCCGTTACTATAAAGAGTTCAACCTGCTAAAGAACCTCGAAGACGCCGACTGTCTGCAGGCGCGGGTTCCTTTCAGCCTGAATATGGAATAAGAAAGCATTGTTGCGCATGGAGGAGCATCTTGTTAAAATAAACAAGTGGCTATATCCGGTCTCTTTCCTGTATGGAATGGGAGCAGGCCTGAGAAATAAACTCTTTGACTGGGGAATCCTCCGGTCAAAGAGTTTTGACATTCCCATTGTCTGTGTTGGAAACCTGACCGTAGGCGGTACGGGAAAAACCCCGCATATCGAATATCTGGTCAGACTGCTGCAGGATAAGTACCGTATAGCCGTATTGAGCCGGGGATACAGGCGAAAAACCAACGGTTATGTATTGGCCGGCCCGGAAAGCAACGCACGAAGTATTGGTGACGAACCCTGCCAGATCAAAAACAAATTTCCCCGGATCAGCGTAGCAGTAGACGGGAAACGTGTCCGTGGGATAAACAACTTATTGAAACCGGAAGAACCCGGCGGGATAGAAACGATCCTGTTGGATGATGCTTTCCAGCATCGCTACGTCAACCCCGGACTGAATATCTTATTGACCGACTACCACCGGCTGTTCTGTGATGATACCCTGTTGCCCGCCGGAAGACTGCGTGAATCGGAGAAAGGCAAAAGCAGGGCGCAAATCATTATTGTCACCAAGTGTCCGGCAGACATTAAGCCAATAGACTTTACTGCCATTGCCGAACGGTTACGACTGTATCCTTATCAGAAATTATTCTTTTCATCCCTCCAATATGGACGGCTAACTCCTGTTTTCCCTGAAAGCGGCATCACAGAAAGGGAACTCCCGTCTTTGAAAAGCGCTGAACAGGTGCTGTTGGTAACAGGTATCGCCTCACCGGCAGTCATGGAGGAGGAAATCCGTAAATATACGTGTCGCATGGAATTGCTGTCTTTTGGCGACCACCACAACTTCGGAAACAAAGACATCAGACTCATTACAGAGCAATTCCATAAGTCGGAAGGTGAAAAGTTGATCATCACAACCGAAAAAGACGCTGCCCGGTTGGCTGCCCATCCCGCCGTCGGCAAAGAACTTAAAAAACATATTTATGCTCTTCCGGTAGAAGTAAAGATATTACAGGATCAGGAAGATACATTTAACAAAATCATTATAGAGTATGTTGGAAAGAATAAAAGAAACAGCATCTTTTCTGAAAAATAAGATGCACACGGCCCCTGAAACCGCAATCATTCTGGGTACGGGCTTAGGAAGTCTCGTTAACGAGGTGACGGAGAAATACGAGATCCGTTATGATGAGATACCTGATTTTCCCGTGTCGACCGTAGAAGGGCACAGCGGGAAGCTCATTTTCGGGAAATTAGGCAATAAAGACATTATGGCCATGCAAGGCCGCTTCCACTACTATGAGGGGTACTCGATGAAAGAAGTAACCTTTCCTGTGCGTGTGATGAAAGAACTGGGCGTCAGAACCTTATTTGTTTCTAACGCAAGCGGTGGAATGAATCCGGATTTTGAGATTGGTGATTTAATGATTATCACTGACCATATCAACCAATTCCCCGAACATCCTCTGAGAGGCGGGAACCTCTATGGAGACCGCTTCCCGGATATGAGCGAAGCCTACTCCAAAGAACTGATAGCCAAAGCCAAAGAGATTGCCCGGGAAAAAGGGATCAACGTACGGGAAGGTGTATATGTAGGAACACAAGGGCCTACGTTTGAAACCCCATCCGAGTACAACCTGTTCCGCATAATGGGTGGTGATGCTGTGGGAATGTCTACCGTACCGGAAGTTATTGTTGCCAACCATTGCAAAATCAGAGTATTCGGTATATCCGTTATTACCGACCTGGGAATAAAAGGGAAGATTGTGGAAGTATCACACGAGGATGTGCAAAAGGCGGCCAATATGGCGCAACCGTTAATGACTGATATCATGCGCGAACTCATTAACCGTGCGTAAGGTTGACCCAATATGAGAACAGAAATAGCATCACTCGGTGAGTTCGGCCTGATCCGCCGGCTCACCCGGAATATAGAACTGAAAAACGAATCCAGCAAATACGGTGTAGGCGATGACGCAGCAGTACTTTCTTACCCCGACAAGGAGGTTCTGATCAGCACGGACCTCTTAATGGAAGGCGTACACTTCGACCTGACCTACGTTCCCCTGAAACACTTGGGATACAAAGCCGCCACAGTGAATTTCTCCGACATCTACGCCATGAACGGTATTCCCAGGCAGATAACCGTATCCATAGCTTTGTCCAAACGGTTTTCGGTGGAGGACCTGGAAGACCTTTACGCCGGTATATGCCTGGCTTGCAAACACTATAACGTGGATATTATAGGTGGCGATACCAGCTCATCTCTCACAGGGCTTGCCATAAGCGTCACGTGCATTGGTGAAGGAGAAAAGGGGCGGATTGTATACCGTAACGGCGCCAAAGAAACCGACTTGATCTGTGTAACCGGGGATTTAGGAGCCGCCTATATGGGACTGCAACTTTTGGAGCGTGAGAAAGCCGTGTTCAAAGGTGAGGAAGAGGTACAACCCGACTTCGAGGGGAAAGAGTATCTTCTGGAACGCCAGTTAAAACCTGAGCCTCGCGCCGACATTATCAAACGTTTGGCCGAAGCGAATATTGTTCCTACCGCCATGATGGATATTTCCGATGGCCTTTCGTCCGAGCTTATACATATCTGTACTCAGAGCAATACAGGTTGCCGTGTATATGAAGAACATATTCCGATTGACTATCAAACCGCAGTCATGGCTGAAAAGTTCAACATGAACCTGACCACATGTGCAATGAACGGCGGAGAAGATTATGAGTTATTATTCACTGTTCCCCTCACCGATCACGAAAAAATATCGGCGGTGGAAGATGTCAGGCTAATCGGCCACATCACGGGGCAAAACCTGGGTTGCGCCCTAATCACCCGTGACGGACAGGAATTTGAGCTTAAAGCCCAAGGGTGGAATCCGCTAAAAGAGTAGAATATCAGTTAAACGCTTCTTACCGTCAGGTGCGAGAAGTTTCAACTAGGTAGTAATACTAACCACTTCACTATTTTCTTTTTTCAGTTTGGCTTTGAGGTATTTCCAATAGTTTCGTGTTTTTAGTATAGTCGTCTTGGCCGGTAAGGACAGCCACAATATCCAAAACAGAAAACCACCATTTGTTGTTCTCTTCGTCCCAAATGGCACGAACTTCCTTGTCGTCGAAGAAGCGGATTGAATAAAAATAAAGGCCACTCGGCAAAAACAAAAATCCCCGTAAACATCAAGTTTACAGGGATTTTATCATTATCGCTATTATTATTGATGGTTTTTTACTTCACTTCTTCAAAACAAACCGATACTGAGTATCAGTCAATTATGTTTTAATGGTACAAATGCGACACAGATAAAGCAATAATCATCGGTTACATTATCGTCATTTTGTTGCTCAATGGTTATTCATTTTCTTCGTAATAGTATGAATAATCAATTCCCTTCATAAACATTTCGCGGCTGTCGATTTCGTCTGTAAGGGCATTTTTGAGCAAGTTTTTTATTGTGGTACTGTCAACAGAGCTTTTTACCATTGCATTTAGGTAGTCTTTTTTGCTAATCTTGCTCCAATCCACGCGTTTTTTCGGCTCATGTGCAATAGTCCGTGGATGCCTCCCCCTTGGCTAACCAAATATCAGGCTGCAACGATACATGTAGAAAGACAAAATCACTTATTCCTCTGAGTTCAGCCCTGAAC